>NZ_JBFRHF010000025.1:0-125563 GCF_052115705.1 Inquilinus sp. 2KB_23
GTCCGCCGCCGGCCCCGCGCCGCGCCGGTCCGCCGCCGGCCCCGCGCCGCGCCGGCCGGGCGGCCCGCGCCGCTGAGCATCTGAGGGGCGGCGGCTCGCCGCCCCGGCTCTCAGCTGTATTCGATCACCAGCCCGTCATGGGCCGGCCGGACATGCGCCGGCAGCCGCGCGCACAGCCGGTCGTAGTCCATCTGGTGGTTCATGTGGGTCAGCCAGGCCCGCTTGGGCTTGAGCCGCTCGATCCATTCCAGGGTCAGTTCCAGATGGGCGTGGGAGACATGCGGCTCCTCCCGCGTGGCATCGACCATCCAGCTCTCGACCCCCTCCAGCGCCGCCCAGGCCCGATCGTCCAGCCGCACCACATCGGTCGAATAGGCGAAGCTGCCGAAGCGGTAGCCCATCGACAGGCTGCGGCCGTGGTCCTGCTCGAATGGCACGATGTCGATGTCGCCGATCCGGAACGGCCCCTCCAGCACATGCGGCACCAGGAACGGGTGGTAGAAGCCTCGGTCCATCTCGACCGAGGTCATGGTGTAGCCGAAGCGTTCCTCCAGCTCCTGCCGCACCGCCGCGTCCATGTAGGTGTTGATCGGCTGCTTGAAGGCCAGCGGCCGCAGGTCGTCGATGCCGTGGATGTGATCGGCATGGGCGTGGGTGTAGAGCAGCGCGTCGACCCGCTTCACCTCGTGGTCCAGCAGCTGCTCGCGCAGGTCCGGCGAGGTGTCGACCAGGATTGTGGTGGTGTCGCTCTGCACCAGGATCGACGGCCGCCGCCGGCGGTTGCGCGGATTGGCCGGGTCGCAGGTGCCCCAGATGCCGCCGACCATCGGCACGCCCATCGAACCGCCGCAGCCGAGGACCGTCACGCGCATCGCTCAGGCCTCTTGTCTCGGAATTTTCGTGAACAGGTTGAAGAAGTTGTCCGTCGTCCTTCGCGCAAAATCTGAGCTTGGAAGGCCGTGCAGCTCGGCCACGCGCTGGGCGGTGTGGGCGACGAAGGCGGGCTCGTTGCGCTTGCCGCGCTTCGGCACCGGCGCGAGGTAGGGCGCGTCGGTCTCGACCAGGATGCGGTCGAGCGGGACGTCCTTGGCGGTGGCGCGGATGTCCTCGGACTTGTTGAAGGTCACGATCCCGGACAGCGAGATATGAAGCCCGAGTTTCACTGATTCTTCAGCCAGTTGCCGCGTTCCGCTGAAGCAATGGATGATGCCGCGCAGCGGTGGCCGGTCGCCGCCCTGCCCCTCCTCTTCCAGGATCCGCAGCGTGTCGGCCTCGGCCTCGCGGGTGTGGACAATGATCGGCAGGTCGGCGATGCGGGCGGCGCGGATGTGGCGGCGGAAGCCCTCCTGCTGCGCCTCGGCCGGACTCAACCCGTAGTGGTAGTCGAGGCCGGTCTCGCCGATGCCGACGATCTTCGGATGGGTGGTGAGGTCGAGGATCTCCTCGACCGTGAGGTCGGTGAAGTCCTTGGCCTCATGCGGGTGCACCCCGACCGCGCCGTAGAGCATCGGAAAGCGCTCGACCAGGGCGATGGTCGCCGGCAGCCGCTCCGGCCGGGTGCAGATGGTCAGCATGCAGCCGATTCCGGCGGCCGTGGCGCGGCCGACCACATCGTCGATCTCCGCGGCGAAATCCGGGAAATCCAGGTGGCAGTGACTGTCGACCAGCATCAGGCGGCGCTCTCCGGCTCGATATAGCGCGGGAACACGCCCTCGGGCTTCGGCAGCGGCGTGCCGGGCACCAGGGCATCGGCGTCGCCGACCCGGGCGAAGCTGCGCGCGTCGTCCGCCACGGCCAACTGGTCGAGCGTCTTCGCCATCGCCTGCGGCATGATCGGCTGCACCAGGATCGACAGGCGCCGCACCGTCTCGGCCAGCACCCACAGCACTGTGGCCATCCGCGCGGGGTCGGTCTTGCGCAGGGTCCAGGGCGCCTGCTCGTCGACATAGCGGTTGGCCTCGCCGACGACGGTCCACACCGCCTCCAGCCCGCGATGGAAGGCCTGGGCGTCGAATTCGCGACGCAGCGTCTCCAGCAGCGCCGGCAGCTGGTCCAGCAGCCCGCGGTCGACCTCGGTCAGGGGGCCGGGCTGCGGCACGCGGCCGTCGCAGTTCTTGGCGATCATCGACAGCACACGCTGGGCAAGGTTGCCGAAGCCGTTGGCCAGCTCGCCATTGGTGCGCTGGACCATGGCGCGGCGCGAGAAGTCGCCGTCCTGGCCGAACGAGACCTCGCGCAGCAGGAAGTACCGCACCGGGTCGAGGCCGTAGGTCTCCACCAGCTCCAGCGGGTCGATCACGTTACCGAGCGACTTCGAGATCTTCTGGCCCTCATTGGTCCACCAGCCATGGGCGAAGACGCGCTTCACCACCGGCAGGCCGGCCGACATCAGGAAGGCGGGCCAGTACAGGGCGTGGAAACGCAGGATGTCCTTGCCGACCATGTGCAGGTCGGCCGGCCAGAAGCGCTTGAAGCTCTCGGCCTGGGTGTCGGGATAGCCGACCGCGGTGAGGTAGTTGGTCAGCGCGTCGACCCACACATACATGATGTGCGCCTCGTCGCCTGGCACCTTCACCCCCCAGTTGAAGGTGGTGCGGCTGATCGACAGGTCGCGCAGCCCCGACTTCACGAAGGCGATGACCTCGTTGCGGCGCGATTCCGGCGCGATGAAGTCCGGGTTGGCCTCGTAGAAGGCCAGCAGCCGGTCGCCCCAGGCCGACAGGCGGAAGAAGTAGCTCGGCTCCTCCACCCAGTCGCATTCGGCGCCGGTCGGGGCGATGCGCTTGCCGTCGACAATGGTCAGCTCGTCCTCGCCGTAGAACGCCTCGTCGCGCACCGAGTACCAGCCGGCATAGCCGCCAAGATAGATGTCGCCATTGGCCTTCATCGCCTCCCAGATCGCCTGCGACGCCTTGATGTGGCGCGGCTCGGTGGTGCGGATGAAGTCGTCGTTGCTGAAGTTCATCGCCGCGGCCAGGTCGCGGAAATTCTGGCTGACCTGGTCGGTGAAGGCCTGCGGGTCGATCCCGGCCAGCTCGGCCGCCTTCTGCACCTTCTGGCCGTGCTCGTCGGTGCCGGTCAGGAAATGCACGTCATAGCCGTCGAGCCGCTTGAACCGCGCCAGCACGTCGCAGGCGAGCGTGGTGTAGGCGTGGCCGATATGCGGCTTGTCGTTGACGTAGTAGATCGGGGTGGTGATGTAGAAGGGCTTCGGCGCCGACATCGCGGCCTCTTTTCGTGCTGTGGCGGCGGTCAGCTGTTGCAGGCGCGCTCGATGCCGATGAACGCCTGCAGGAGGACCTGCTTCCGATCGAGGTTGGACCCGTCCGCCTGGGCGAACAGACGGCGGGTGTTGTCCCACAGCTCCACCCAGCGATCAAGGCCGCCGGCCCTGCCGACCGCACCGACCACACGCTGCATCACCGTCCCCTCGCCCGCCACGATCTCGGGCGGCTCGGTGCCGCGGGCGGCGGCGCGGGCCAGCCGCGCCATCCACCAGACCAGCAGCTCGGTGAACAGCCGCCAGCTCGATTCGGCGGCCACCGGCCCGATCCGGTCGCCCATCTTGTGCACGGCGCGGAAATCGACCCGCGGGAAGTCGTCCAGCAGCGCCACCATGTCGCGATAGAGGCCGAGCCCGCCCTCCTCCAGCAGCGACGTGGCGCGGCCGATGCTGCCCTCGGCCAGGCGCACCAGCGCCGCCCGGTCGGCTGGATCCAGCTCCGGCGCGTGCTCGGCCAGCAGCCGGTCGACCGTCGCATCCGGCAGCGGCTCCAGCGCCAGGTGCCGGCAGCGTGAGCGGATGGTGGGCAGCAGCGCGCCGGGGTTGCCGCAGGTCAGCAGCAGGATGGCGCGGGCCGGCGGCTCCTCCAGGATCTTCAGCAGGGCGTTGGCGCCGTTGCGGTTCATCGCCTCGGCCTCGTCGACGATGACGGCGCGCCAGGCGCCCTCGGCCGCGGTCAGGCGCAGGAACGGGTCGATGCGCCGGATCTCCTCGACCGGGATCTCGCGGCTGCGGCGCTTGCGCTCGTCGTCGCCGTTGTTGCGCTCGATGGTCAGCAGGTCGGCATGGCCGCCGGCGGCGGCGCGGCGGAAGGTCGGGTGCTCCAGCGGCAGGTCGAGACCTGCCGCGTCAGGGCGGCCGCCGGCCATCAGGAAGCGGGCGACACGATGAGCAAAGGTGGCCTTGCCGATGCCGGATGGGCCGGTGATCAGCCAGGCATGCGGCAGCCGGCCGGCGCGGAACGCGTCCAGGAACGCCGCCTCCGCCGCCTCATGGCCGAGCAGCCGGGGGTTGGCGCGGGGCGCCAGCAGGGGCTCGGTCACCTGACGGCCCCCAACTTGAACCTGGCGTCGACGGCGGTCCGGATGGCGGCGGCCACATCGTCGATCGGGCCGGCGGCGTCGATCACGACGCAGCGCTGCGGCTCGGCCGCGGCGATGGCCAGGAAGCCGTCGCGCAGCCGGCGGTGCAGCGCCTCGCCCATCCGCTCATAGCGATCCTCGGCCCCGCGCCGGGCGCCGGCCCGCGCCAGGCCGATTTCGACCGGCACGTCGAGCAGCAGCGTGAGGTCCGGCTTCAGCCCGTCCGTCGCGATCTGGAACAGGGTGTCGAGCACGCCGCGATCCACCCCCTGCCCCACGCCCTGATAGACCAGCGAGCTGTCGGCGTAGCGGTCCGACACCACCCAGGCGCCGCGAGCCAGGGCGGGGCGCACGGTGACGCGCAGATGGTCGCGCCGGGCGGCGAAATGGAGCAGAGCCTCAGTCACGGCGTCCCAGCGGTCGGTGTCGCCCTTGACCAGGAGGTCGCGGATCGCCTCGGCCCCGGGAGAGCCTCCGGGCTCGCGCGTGGTCACGACCTCCAGGCCGCGTTCGGCCAGGGTCGTGGCGAGGCGGCGGAGCTGGGTGCTCTTGCCGGAGCCCTCGCCGCCTTCCAGGGTGATGAACTGTCCGCGCGTGCTCAAGCGATCCGTCCCGATGGTTCGCCTCGGGGACGGGTCTCGTCCGCCAGGGCCAGGCGAGCCCCACCCTAGCGAGTTGCGGACCGCATGATCCAGATGATTGAGACCGTCATCTGCGACGGCCGGGCATTCCCCACGTCTGGCCGGCCGTTACTCCGCGACGATGCGCGCCCCGGGATAGCCGGCATCGGCGATCTGCTTCAGGGCGCTCGATGCGGCCTTGGGGTCGATGAAGGGGCCGATGCGCAGTTCGATCGCGCCGGAACCAGCGGCGGTCGAGACCGGTCCGAAGCGGCGCAGAGCTTCGGACAGCGTGGCCACCTGCTGCGGCCGGGTGACCTTGGCGGCGGCGACGAAGAGGCCGGTCGGCTTCCCCTCGTCCTCGGCGCGGCCGACGATCTCCGGCATCCGGGCGGGCAGCGCCGGCGCCGGCGGGACGGCGATATAGGGCACGTCGCCGACATCGGCCGGGCCGCCGGCGGAGGCGACCTGGCTGCGCCGCGCCTGCTGCCGCTGCAGTTGCAGCGCCTGGTAGCGCGTCTCTTCTTCGAGCACCTGGATCTTGACCCGGGCCGAACCGCTGCCGCGGAAGCCCAGCAACTCCGCACCACGGGCGGACATGTCGATGATCTTCGACCGCACGAACGGGCCGCGGTCGTTGATCCTGACGATCAGCGTCCGACCGTTGTCGAGGTTGGTGACCTTGACCAGGCTGGGCATCGGCAGGCTGCGGTGCGCGGCGGTGACGAGACCGCTGTCGAAGCGTTCGCCGCTGGCGGTCTTCCGGCCGTGGAAGCCGGGCCCATACCAAGTGGCGTCGCCGACTTGCACGGAATCGCGATCGGTGCGCGCCACGTAGCGCACGCCGTTAATGGCGACGACACCCGGATCGGCGGGTCGTTGGACAGTCGGCCGTTCAGCGATGCTCCCCTTCCCGGACTGGGTGGGAGCGCATCCGGTGGCGACCAGTGCCACACCGATGGCTGCAACGACGGCGAGCCCCGATCGACGATCCGTGTTCCTGCGGGTAGATCTCACGCAGAAGGCACGGCGTCCGGACCGGGTCAGGTTCGGTTCGGCAGTCATGTTGATCGATATGTCATAAGAACCGGGGCCGGGTCCAGCTTTTTCGGTCCGTCTCGGTTCGTTGCTTCTGCAACTGACCTGTCGGCCGACCCGAAACGGCACCCGCGATCCCCGATCTGCCTGGGTATTTCTACATACTCTCATAGGTTGTATTGGACGGCAGAGAGATTCAACAGGAGACTATTATCCTCACCAAACCCGGGCGAAATCAAAACGCTATGCGAATTTTCGGAGAGCCGAAATGTCCCGAAGGCTGCCGGCCGTCGAACCGGCAGCCGTCTGGAGTCTAGACCAGCTGTTTCGCGACCATCGCGGCCTGGCCGATGCCGGCCGAGATCGACGCGAAAAAGGGGTCCAGCGCGACATCGCCGATCGCCCAGACATTCGGCAGGCGGGTCCGGCAGCGTTCGTCGACGCGCAGGAATCCCCGCTCATCGATCAGGCTGGTGTCGTTCAGGAAAGACGTATTCCCCGTGACCCCGATGCGCACCAGCACGGCGGCGCACGGCAGGATGCGGATTTCGGAGCCCTGCTCGATCTCGACACCTTCGACCCGATCGCGTCCGACGATCCGCAGCACCCGCGCCGGCGCCCGGACCTCGATGTTTGCGGTCTTCGCCATCCGGTCGAGGAAGCGGTCCTGCCCGCGAAAGACTGGCGACCTGTGCACCAGGACCACCCGCGCCGCCGCCTCGGCCAGCAGCAGCGCGTTTTCGACGGCGCGGTCGCCGCCCCCGACGATCACCACGGTCCGTCCGGCGAAGCGCTGCGCATCCTGCGAGGCCGAATACACCTCGCCGCGCCCGATCATCTCGGCTTCGCCGGGGATGCCGAGGGTCTTCTGCCGGCTGCCCGAGGCGATGATCAGCCGGTCATAGCCATACGGCCCCGTGGTCGTCCGAACGACGCCGGACTCCGGATCGATCCCTTCCACCACGATGTTTTGGCGGATCTGCACGCCGAGGGCCGAGGCATGCGCCGCAAGCCGTGCGGCGAGGTCCGGACCCGCAACCTCGGGAATTCCCGGAAAGTCGGGAATGAGGTTGCCGATCGAGAG
Organism: Inquilinus sp. 2KB_23; assembly: GCF_052115705.1. Lineage (NCBI taxonomy): Bacteria > Pseudomonadati > Pseudomonadota > Alphaproteobacteria > Rhodospirillales > Rhodospirillaceae > Inquilinus > Inquilinus sp. 2KB_23. The sequence goes on from NZ_JBFRHF010000025.1 coordinate 7,108, forward strand.
CAACTGGCCGCCCGGCCGGTCATGGCTGTCCAGCACGATGGGGTGGAGGTCGAAGCGCCGCAGCCAAATGGCCGCGCTCAAGCCGGCCGGGCCCGCCCCGATGACGATGATCTTCTGCACCGGTGACCGCATTCCCATCGCATCGATCGCACGCCCGTCGGGGGGCAGCAGGCAAACCAGCCTATCGCGCCGGCCCCGGTGCATCAATCGGCTGGCTGGAGACGGGCCATACGCCGGGGACCCAGTCTCGCTCAAGAAAAACCCCGGCTGAAGCCGGGGTTTCCTTTTCACGTCCGGACCTCGACGAACCGATCAGGGATCGTCGCGCAGCCGGCCGCCGAGCGCCGCGCTGACCGAGGCGATGAAGGCGCCGATCAGCAGCGACAGGAAGGTGGCGAAGGCCGTCGTCAGGCCGGCCTTGCGGGCGGCATCGGCCGCCTGCTTCGCCTTCACGGTTGCGGCGTCGATCTGCGCCACGACCTCACCGACCCGCTTCTCCGCATCGGCCTGGCTCAGGCCGGTCCGGCTCGCCACGACCTGGGCGAGGTAGCTCTTGTCGGCGTCCGGCAGCGTACCCGTGGCGGCGCCGTTCACCAGGATGCGAGTCACCTCCTGGCGCGCATCGGCCCGGTCCGCCGTCGCCACCTGGCTGCCGGGCGGCTGCCGGAACAGCTGGTCGACGAAGTAGCCGGTCGGGTCGCCTGGCGCGGCGTTCGACGCGGCGGCCGTCGCGCCCTGCGCCGCACCGGCGGCGACGGTTGCCCCGGCCTGCACCCCGGTCGAGGCGGCGCCGAAGGCGATGCACGCCAGCAGTGCTGCGACGAGCAGGGTCGAGACGCACCACGCCAGCAGGCCGTGGGCGGTGTCGCGGAAGAACACCTCGTCGGTGTGGACATCGGTCCAGCGGGTCCGCAGCCGACCGGTGACGTAGCCGCCGAGGCCGGAGGCGATCCACTGGATCACCAGGAACCCGATCGCCGCGGTCACGGCGAAGGTGCCGGCGCCGACCCCGGTGTTGGACCAGGGCGAGACGATGGACAGCCCGAAGCCCGTGCCCAGGACCATCAGGGCGAGCGTGACCGCGGCGGCGACCGCGGCACCGGCGAAGATCGCGCCCCAGGACACCGCTGAAGCGGTCTCCGCGGCCACCGGGACCACGCCCCGGGAGTCCGAGAATGTGGTGGTCATGTCCTGGTTCTCCTCAGTGGAACAGAAGCGCCAGGATGATGATCACCGGGATGGGAACACCGAGCAGCCAAAGAAGAATTCCGCGGCCCATTTTGGCCTCCAAGAAAAGGACTGATGCTTAGCCAATAGTGGGTCGGATGGTTTCGTTCCGCTTTCTCCGATCGGCAGCGTCCGGGCCGATGTCAGGGAAATGCGAAGATCGCCTCGTCGGGATCGGGGATGCCCAGGATCGCGCGAGGGATCAACTGGGCGGCCATCGCGCTGAAGGTGAAGCCGTTGCCGCCAAAGCCGAGGATTGCGAAGCCGCGGCGCATCCCGGGAATCCGGCCGATGGTCGGCAGGCCGCTCCGGCTTTCGCCGAAGCTGCCGGTCCAGCGGTAGTCCGGCGTCGGGTCGATCGCCGGCCACAGCGCGGCGACCCGGCGGGCGATCGCAGCGCTCTTGCTGCCGATCAGCGCGTCGCGCTTGTCCTCGTCGGCGAAGGGCTCGTCCTTGCCGCCGGCGACGACGCGTCCGTCCGCGGTGGTGCGGGCGTAGAAATACGGGTCGCTGGCATCCCACACCAGCGCCCGGCTGCGCCACAGCCGGTCGGGCTGCGGCGCGGTCGCGATCGCCCAGGTGGAATTGATGTCGTGCGCCGCGGGCGGGATGAACGGCATCAGCTCGTAGCCGGTGGCGAAGACGGCGAAGCGGGCGCGGATCTCCGGTCCGCCGGCGGTGGCGATGACGATTCCGGAGCGGGTCTCCTGGACCTCTGTGGCCTCGACCGGCGCATGCAACGCGGCCCCTCTCCGGCCGGCGGAGCGCCACAGCCCGCCGACCAGCCGAAGCGGATCGGCCTCGGCATTGCCGGCCGAGACGATGGCGCCGGCGGCGTCGATCGAGGTCAGGTCATGCAGCGCCACGCTGTCGACGAAACGCGAGCGCAGGCCGATCCGCAGCCGGGCCTCGCACTCCCGGCGCAAATCCTTCAGGCCTAGTGTGGTGCCCGGCAGGTAGACCGAGAGGCGGTCCCGGAACTTCGGGCGCAGGCCCAGGTCGCGGATCCGCGTCCGGAGGTGATCCACGGCCGCGGCGGACCGCCAATAGGCCCGGGCGGCCCGCGCCTCGCCGATCTCGTCCGTCAGCTGGATCAGGGGCCGGTCGATCTCGGTGGCCAGCAAGGCGGTGCTGGCAGCCGAGGAGCCGCGCCCGAAATCGCGGCGATCGATGGCGATGACGCTGAGGCCGGCCTGCAGGATCGCGTCGGCGACGAGAGCGCCCGAGACGCCGCCGCCGACAATGGCGACATCCGCCTCGTGGTCCCCGTCCAAAGCCGCCGCGGGGATGCCCGGCATGCCGTGGGCGGACCAGACGGGCTGGCCGGATCTGAGGTCGAGCCGTTCGGGCATGTGGATCACCGTCCGTGTTCGGGCAAAAGGCCGGAGACACGGCGGGATCCGCAGTCCTGCGCAATCGGTCGTTGCCTCGAGGCGTCAATGTCGTGGGCCCGTCGCCGGTTCCCTTCGCTTGCCGTCCGGCGGGACGACCCAGGATCCGATGCGGCCGAGGGAACAACTTCCCATCGTCCGGCATTGAGCTGTCACCGCCCGTCATCACCCTCCCGACGAGCATCCGAATCTCGCAGATGCGAACGAAGGAAGATCGCGACATGGCCACCCGAGCTCCGGCATCGACGAAGCATCAGGTTCTCGCCGCCTATCAGAGCAGCCGTCAGGCCGGCGACGACGAATGGACCGCCTGCGAGAAGGCTTTGCTGGCCTTCGCACGCCAGCACCCCGAGGCCTCCAGTGAATTCGCCAACACCTTCATCTCCACCGCGCTGTGGGAGCGCTATGTGTCGTCCCGCCTGGATGCGGAGTGGGAGTCGATTCCGGCATCGCGCGCGGCTCACCCGGCCAGCCACGCCGCCGGCTGATCCCGGCGCAACCCCTTCGGAAACCGGTTCGCGCAACCCGATTGCTCATTGCGGGATTCCCAAGGAACCAAGGCGCTTCGAAAGTGTTATGGGGCCGAACACGCCGCTCCTTGCATTGTCGACGGGTTTTTCGCCATGCAACCTCCTGCGACACCATCGGCAGGGCTTCCCGGTACCGGGAACGGTGACGGGTTCGAAACCACCCCCCTCCCCGACGTTCGGCGCGGCGTGGCCCGTCCGCAGATCGAGATGCTGGATCCCGCAACCCGGGCTCTGCTGGCGCATCCGGACGCCCAGGACATGCAGGTTGCGGCGGGCGGGATCATCCTTGCTGAAGGTGATCAGAATCCGCCGCTGGCCGTGATCCGGTCCGGTTGGGCGGCCCGTTGCAAATCCTTGCCCGACGGGCGCCGCCAGATCCTCGCCTTCCTGCTGCCGGGCGACCTCATTGGTTTCCAGGCGCAGTTCGCCGGGGCCGCGGCGACCTCCGTCGAGGCGATCACCGATGTCCATCTGCGGTCCTGCCGGCCGGACAGCATCCGCCGCCCCGCGGATGCTGTCGCAGCACACGTCATCGCGCTCATGGCGGTCAAGCAGATCGAGCTGCAGGACGCGCTGCTCTCGCTTGGCCAGCGCACCGCCGCCGAGCGCATGGCCGCTCTCTTCCTCGACCTGTTCGAGCGCGCCGCGTCACGACAGATGCTCAGGGCCGGCGCCCTGCCGATGCCGTTGACGCAGAGCCATCTCTCCGCGGCCCTCGGGGTCAGCCCGGTGCACGCCAACCGTGTCATCGGCAAGCTTCAGCGCTCAGGCGCGGTCAGGCTGCAACGCGGCCGCCTGCAGATCCTGGATCTGGGACTGCTGTGCGAGGCAGCGCTGCGGCCGATGCCCGCGGCGTTGGCGCAGATCTTCGGCCGGCCGACATCGCTCCCCACGGCCGCTCCTGTGCCGCACGCGGCCCCGGCCAAGCGCATCCTCGTCGTCGAGGACGAATTCTTCCTGGCGCATCAGGTCGAAGACATCCTGGTGCGGATGGGTCTGGAGGTCGTCGGCCCCTGCGCTTCGCTGCAGGAGGCGATCCGGATCTCGGAGACGCAGCCGCTCGATGCGGCGCTGCTGGATGTGCATCTCGGGCAGGACGCGCTGGTCTATCCTGTGGCCGAGCAACTGCGCCGGCGCAACATCCCCTTCTCGTTCCTGACGGGTTACCTTGACCATGACCTCGGGCGTTTCCCGGCCGAGCAGGTTCTGAGCAAGCCGTTCCAACGGAAGCAGCTGGAGCTCGCCGTCGAGGGCCTGATCCGCTGAGAGACCGTTTGTAAATGCTACTGGCGCGGCCGTCTGGCAGCGGTCTCTCCGGTTCTCGAAACCACCACCAGCCGACTCACGCCAGCGCATTTCCAAACGGTCTCTGAGGATCCCTCAGATCATGCGCTCGATCGCGATCGCCTGATCCGAGCTGTCGACCAGATCCATCAGTTGCGACGGATCGAACTCGAGGCCGTCCTCGCCGAGAAGAGCGATGGCCAGGGTGCAGACGATCGCGCTCTTCTCGTTGTCCGACAGCGGGTCGTCCTTGCGCATCATCAGCTGTCGCAGCCAGGTCGCCAATTCGAGCGACGACATTCTCTCGGCGACGACCTGATCCAGCAGCGCCCGCGTCAGATAGGCGGCGCCCTCGAATTCGGCCCGGTCGTTCGAATCGTCGGTGTGGGGCGGCGGGGACTGTTTCATCACGCCGCGGAGGCTACGACAACTTCGCCCGCAAAAAAACCTCCGCCGTTTCCAGTGGTCTTTTCTCCCGCTCGGCGAAGGCCGGATTTCGGAACCAACCGAGACGCTGCACCGCGCCTGCCCCGCCTCCCGGCGTAAGGTCAGGTCCCCATGACCTCGGCCAGGGCGGCCTTGAGCATCCCCAGGTCGTAGGGCTTCTGCAGATAGGCGAAGGCCTCGGACGGCGACGGAGGGACCGCCGCCTGGCAATAGCCGGTGGCGATGACGATGGGCAGCCGCGGCCGCACCTGCCGCAGCGTCAGGGCCAGATCGTGGCCGCTGCCATCGGGCAGGCCGAGATCGATGATGGCGACATCGATCCGCTCGCCGGTGCGCTGCATCACGGCGAGGGCCTCCGCGGCGGATCCGGCCTCCTCGACCGTCGTCCCGAGCTCCTCCAGCAGGTCGACCGCCACCATCCGGATCAGCGGCTCGTCCTCGACGAGGAGCGCGACGTCGACGGATTTCGTCGTCGTGGACCGCGACGGGTCCGCATGCTCGGATTCCATCATGCGGGCGGCGCGCCAGTCATCCATCGTCTTCCTCCCGGACATCCTCGGCCTCGCGGCGGACTGCCTGCAGCAACGGGACATTCCCGCACGGAGTTCCCCGCGCCCGCACGCAATCCCGGATGAGCAATCCTAAGGCGTGGCGGTCCTGGCGCTGACCAGGGCCTGCTCGAGCTGTTCGAAGGTGAGGGCCTGGACAGGACGGGGCTGGAAGTCCGGGTCCAGGCCGGCCCGGCCGTAGCAAAAGAGCGCGACGATGATCAGACCGTCAATACTTGCCCTGAGCGCCGGGGGCCGCCTCGCCGCACCGAGAGTGAACGGCAGTCATTGGCTCACCTGGAAAATGACCGAACACATCATTTGATAAAAACTCCGTACATCATTTGATAATAGATCGGGTCAGTATCCAAAAATAAATCCGACTAACATTTGTTTATAAAACAGAATTAGACCCGCATATTGCCTCGATTTGTCCGTTTCTGCGCGCCTTTAGTCTCAGAAAAACGATGCGGTGACATAAACTTGGCGGAACATTGGCGCGGCCTCTCCGTTTGTCTGGCAGATTCACAAACGGGGGTATCCTCCCATGCCTGCAGTCTCTGCCGCGACCGAACGTCAGTTCCTTTCGACCGTCGCGCCCTGCATGCCCGATCTCCGGCGCTACGCCATGTCCCTGGCCCGCAACCCCGCCGATGCCGACGACCTGGTTCAGGAGACCATGCTGCGCGCCACCCTGAAGCTGCATCTCTGGCAGCCCGGCACCAACATCATGGCCTGGCTGGTGGTCATGATGCGCCGCCTCTACCTCTCCAAATTCGTCAGCGGCGCCCACAACAAAGCCGAGATGATCCCGATCGACGACTGGGATGCCGCGGTGCCCGCGACCCAGACCCAGGCGATCGAGCTGCGCGAGCTGGAATCGCGCTGGCCCAAGCTGTCCAAGCATCATCGCGAGGTGCTGGAGCTCGTCGCCATCATGGGGGCGTCCTACGAGGAGGCGGCCGAGCGCTTCCAGGTCCCGGTCGGCACCATCCGGTCGAGGTTGGGCCGCGCCCGCATCTGCCTCCGCGACGAGCAGGCGGCTCACTGAGCCCCGGGCTGCTTCCGGCGCTGATGGCCGCTGACCTGCACGCCGTCCTCCGGCCGCAGATACAGGAAGCCCGGGATCGAGAGCAGCGGGATGATGGCCATCAGCAGGAACACCTCATGGAAGCGCTCCGGGGTCAGCACATGGCTCTCGAAGCTGACGAGGCCCAGCAGCATGGCGCCGACCGAGACGCCGAAGCTGACGCTGAGCTGCTGCAGCACGCCGCCGAGGCTGGTGGCCCGGCTGAGCTTGTCGGCCGGCATGTCGGCATAGGACAGCGTGTTCGAGGTCATGAACTGCATCGACCGCAGCAGGCCGAACAGGAAGATGTAGCCGAGCAGCAGCCAATGCGGCGTGTCGGGCTGCATCAGGGCGAAACCGGCGACTCCGGCGGAGCCCAGCGCCGCGCTGAGGATCAGAACCCGGTCGAAGCCGAGGCGGCGCAGCAGCGGTGACAGCGCCGGGCGGATCAGCAGCGCGCCGAGGCTGCTGACGAAGGTCAGCGAGCCGGAGACCACGGGGCTTTCGCCGAATCCGACCTGCAGCATCAGCGGCAGCAGGAACGGCACCCCGTTCAGGCCGATCCGGCACAGCCCGCCGGCGAGGGTGCCGACCCAGAACGACCGCAGGCGGAACAGCGTCAGGTCCACCGCCGGCGCCCGCACCCGGCGGGCATAGCGCCCGAAGGCCAGCAGCAGCAGGATGGCGGCAAACAGCACCGCCCCGATCGCCGGCACCGGAATGGTCGGCCGGCCGATGTTCTCGAGGCCGTATTGCAGCAGCGCGACGCCCGCCCCGACCATCAGGAAGCCGCGATAGTCGAACCGCGCCATGACCTCGCCGCGGACATCCTCGATGAAGCGCAGCGCCATCACGATGCCCAGGCAGCCGAACGGCACGTTGACGTAGAAGATCCAGCGCCACGACGCGTAGGTGGTGAGGACGCCGCCGAGCAGCGGCCCGATCACCGGCCCCAGAATCGCCGGCAGGGTCATGTAGGTCATCGCCGTGACCAGCTGGCTGCGCGGAAAGCTGCGCAGCAGGATCAGCCGCCCCACCGGCGTCATCATGGCGCCGCCCAGCCCCTGCAGGGCCCGCATCGCCAGCAGCATGCCGAAACTGTCGGCCATGCCGCACAGGGCCGAGCCGACCGTGAAGGTGCCCAGCGCCAGCGCGAAGATCCGGCGCGCGCCGAACCGGTCGGCGAACCAGCCGCTGACCGGGATGAACACGGCCAGGGTCAGGATGTAGGTGGTCACCGCCAGGTTCAGCCGCAGCGGCGTGGTGCCGAGGCTGACCGCCATGTCCGGAATCGCGGTGGTGATGATGGTGGAGTCGAGCTGCTCCATCAGGAAGGCGATGGCGACGATCATCGGGATGATCACGCGCAGCCGCGGGTCGCGCTGGGTCGCGAACGACTGCTGGTCCGGTGCGCTGTCCGATGCCGCCATGCGACCGGGTTTAGCCCCCTGCGCAACCGCTTGCACCCCGTCGCGGCCCGCCACATGGAAGGGTTGCGGGCGAAGCATGTGTGATAGGCCGCCGCGGCTCCGAGAAGGCGCGACCGGGCCCGCGATATCGGCCTCGCTGCCGCCACATTGGGTTTGCTTTCTCAGGCCCCCGGCCGCTCCGCGAGCGCCCTTCCCCGGAGAGGATGTCACTTGAGAGATATCGCAAAGGCGGCCCTGCCGCTGGCCCTGGCCGCCGCCTCCCTGTTCCCGATGGCCGGCCAAGCCGCCAATCGCGCCGATGCCGTCACCGCCGCCGTGGACGGTGCCTTCCGCCCCCTGCTGCAGCAATACGACGTGCCCGGCATCGCCGTCGCCGTGACGGTCGACGGCCAGGAATACTTCTTCAACTACGGGGTGGCCTCGAAGGCGAGCGGCGCGCCGGTGACCCGGGACACGATCTTCGAGATCGGTTCGGTCAGCAAGACCTTCACTGCCACGCTGGCCTCGGCCTCCCAGGTCCTCGGCAAGGTCTCATTCGACGATCATCCCGGGACCTTCATGCCGCAGCTGCGCGGCACCGCCGTCGACAAGGCCAGCCTGCTCGACCTCGGCACCTTCACGGCGGGCGGATTCCCGCTGCAGTTCCCCGATGCGGTGACCAACGATGCCGAGATGCTGGCCTATTTCCAGAAGTGGAAGCCGGACGCCGCGCCGGGCACGCAGCGGCGCTATTCCAACCCCAGCATCGGCCTGTTCGGGCATATCGCCGGGCTGGCGATGAAGGCCGACTTCGCCGGGCTGGTCGAGACCGAGATCTTCGCCAAGCTGGGCCTGGCCCACAGCCATATCCGGATGCCGGCGGCTGAGATGGACGCCTATGCCTGGGGTTACAACAAGGCCGGCCAGCCGGTCCGGGTGAATCCCGGCGTGTTCGACGCCGAAGCCTATGGCGTCAAATCCACCGCCGCCGACATGATCCGCTTCGTCGAGGCCAACATCCGGCCGGAGACGCTCGAGCCGCCGCTGCGCCAGGCGATCGAGGGCACCCATATCGGCTACTCCAAGGTCGGCGGGATGGTGCAGGGGCTGGGCTGGGAGCAGTATCCCTATCCGGTCACACTGGATCGGCTGCTGGCCGGCAACTCCAACCAGATGAGCCTGGAGGCCAATGCCGCGACGCCGCTGACGCCGCCGCAGGTCCCGGCGGGACCGACCCTGTTCAACAAGACCGGGTCCACCAACGGCTTCGGCGCCTATGTCGCGTTCGTGCCGGACCGCAAGATCGGCATCGTGATGCTGGCCAACCGGAACTTCCCGATCTCGGCCCGCGTCACGGCGGCCCATGCCGTCCTTGAGAAGCTCTCGGCGGGCGCGCCGTAAGTCCGGAGACTCCGCCCGTCGCGCGCCTGGGTCGGGCGTGCGACGGGCGCTCTATGATGGCCGGTCCGGCTTCGGCTTCGCCCGGCTGTCGTTCACCTTCCTGGCGGCCAGCACCTTCCGGCCGCGCTTGCGCCAGCTCACCGCGTGGCGGACCGCCGGCGGTGGTGGGCCCTGGTGCAGCCGGCCGACGCAGTCGATCAGCTCACGGTCGGCGGCGGTCAGCCGGGCCAGCAGCCGCAGATGCTGGTACCAGCTGTCGACGAAATAGACCTCGCTCCATTTCAGCCGGTCGGCGGCGTCGCGGAACAGCGACCAGCGGCTGGCGCCGTTGCGCAGCCGGACCTCGCGCATCCGGGCCGTGGCGCGGACGAAGTCGCGCTCCTGCTCCGGATCGATGCGGTATTCGACCACCACCATCACCGCGTCGCGCCGCGGATCGATCGGCAGCGCCGGCAGCTCCAGCTTGCGGGCCGGCGCCGATCGCAGGTCGACCAGGGCGATGTCCGGGATCTTCAGGCGCCACAGCGCCCACAGCGCGCCCAGCAGCAGGGTCGCGCCGCTCGCCGCCAGCGCGGCATCGACGCCGATGCCCTCGGCCAGCGCGCCCCACACCACCGACCCCAGCGCCAGCCCGCCATACAGCGCCATCTGGTAGACCGCCATGGCGCGGGCCTTGACCCAGTCCGGCACCAGCATCTGCACCGCGGTGTTGTAGGTCGAGACCACGGCGATCCAGGCGACGCCGCCGAGGAACAGCACCGGCAGGATCACCGCGACGAGGTGGACGGTGCCGAGGACCAGCAGCACCGTGGCGAAGCTGAAGGCCGAGACCGAGATCAGCCAGCTGGTGCCCAGCCAGTCCCGCGCCGGCTGGACGATGAAGCCGCCGCACACCGCGCCGATACCCAGCGCGCCGAGCAGGATGCCGTAGCCGACCGCGTCGTCGCCCATCCGGGCCATCGCGACCAGCGGCAGCAACGCCCAGACCGAGCTGGCGCAGAAGCCGAAGATGATCGACCGCGTCGCCACCCGCCGCGTCACCAGCGAATGCCGGGCGAAGCGCAGGCCGCCGGTCACCGCCTCGCGCAGGGTCTCGGGCGGCAGCGTCGACCGCGTCGGCCGCCAGCCCCAGGACCAGATGGCCGTGGCCAGCCCGGCGAAGCTGACGGTGGCGATCAGGAACACCCAAGGGGCGCCCAGCGCGGCCAGCAGCAGCCCGCCGATCGCCGGCCCCAAAGCGCGAGCGACGTTGTAGTTGATCGAGTTCAGCAGGACGGCGCTGGCCACCGCCGGCTTCGGCACCATGTCGCCGACCGCCGCCTGCCAGGCCGGTCCCTCCAGGGCGTAGCCGACGGCGATCAAGAGGGTCAGCCCGATCAGCCCGAACGGCTCCAGCAGGTCGAGGAAGCCGAGCACGGTCAGGATCAGGCCGCCGAGGATGCAGCACCCCTCCCCGGCCAGGATCATCTTGCGTCGGTCGTAGATGTCGGCCAGCGCCCCGGTGGGCAGCGACAGCAGCACCAGCGGCACCGCGGTCGCCACCTGGATCAGCGCGATCAGGAGCGGGCTCGCCGCCATGACGGTGAGCTCCCAGGCGGCGGCGACCGACTGCGCCCAGTCGCCGAGATTGGCGAACAGCCCGGTGAACCAGACCAGGCGGAAGATCGGGAAGGCCAGCGCCTCGAAGAACGGGGCCAGAAGCCTGGACGGTGCCGGCTCGGCGCCGCGCTCCACCCGAAGATCGTCCTTGGCGCCGACGGCCTGCTGCATCCGGCAAGTCTAGGCGACCTTGCCTAGCCTCCGCAAAGGCCATGGTGGAAACCACCCCGCTGGGCCGGGAGACGCTCCATCACGAATTGGGTTTTTGCATTATCAAAATGCATTCCGACTTGCAGCTACCGGTCGCCGTCGTAAGATGGCGGAGGGACCGGGATTCGAACCCGGGCACAGGGAGATCGAGCGATGCGCGACCGTCCGGGCCATGGCGTCAAGCTGTCCTACTACGATTTCGGCCAGACGCCGTTCTTCGCCCTTCAGGCCGACCAGCGCGTCTCCTACTGCCTCTACGTGCCGCGCGACTACGCGGAGGACGGCGACAAGCGCTACAGCCTGGCTGTGCTGATGCACGGCACCGGCCGCACCGTCGACACCTATCGCAACGGCTTCAAGCGCTTCGCCGACGCCCAGGACTGCATCCTGCTGGTGCCGCTGTTCCCCGCCGGGCTGATCGAGCCGGCCGACGTGTCGAACTACAAGCGCCTGGCCTTCCACGACATGCGCTTCGACCTGCTGCTGCTGGCCATGGTCGACGAGGTGGCGGCGAAGTACCGGGTCGATGCCGACCGCTTCCTGATGTTCGGCTTTTCCGGCGGTGGCCATTTCGTCCACCGCTTCCTCTACGTCCATCCCGACCGGCTGCTCGGCGTCAGCATCGGCGCGCCGGGCTCGGTCACGCTCTTGGACTGGGACCATGACTGGTGGGTGGGCCTGCGCGATTTCGAGGCCCGCTTCGGCCGGCCGGTGGACATCGCGGCGATGCGGCGGGTGGCGGTGCAGATGGTGATCGGCGCCGAGGACACCGAGACCTGGGAGATCGTGACCAAGCCCAGCGATCCCGGCTGGATGGACGGGGCCGACCTGGCCGGCGCCAACCGCCAGGACCGCATGCGGTCATTGCGGGAGAGTTTCGAGCGCCACGGCATCGCGGTGCGCCAGGACACCGTGCCCGGCGTCGGCCATGACGGCGGCCGGGTGCTGGCGCCGGTCGAGGATTTCTTCGTCCAGACGCTGGCGGAGGCCCGATCCAAGGCCTGACCGGTTCTGTTCAACGAAAAAATCATGGGGAGGTTCGTGATGACCAAGCTGCGTCCCTGGATCGGCGTCCTCGCTCTCCTCCTTGTGCCCGGCATGGCGCACGCCGAGGCCCCGGCGCCGCGCCAGACTCCGCTGCTGTCGATCGCGCTCAACGCCGACATCCGCAGCAGCAATCCGGGGGTGCAGCGCGACTTCAACTCCGACGTCGTGCTGCATCATGTGGTCGAGGGGCTGGTGGCGCCGCGCGAGGACCTGACCGTGGCGCCGCTGCTGGCCGCGGGCATCGACGTGTCGGCCGACGGCACCGCCTACACCTTCCATCTCCGCGACGGCGTCCGCTTCCATGACGGCAAGCCGCTGACCTCGGCCGAGGTGGCGTGGAGCTGGAAACGCTATCTCGACCCGGCGACGCAGTGGCAGTGTCTCGACCGCTTCGACGGCCGCAACGGCCCGAAGGTGACGGCGGTGGAGACGCCGGATGCGCGCACCGCGGTGTTCCGGCTCGACCGGCGCAGCGCCATGTTCCTGGTCAACATGGCCAGCATCCAGTGCGACGCGGTGATCCTGAGCCCGTCCTCGGTCTGCCCGGACGGCGCCTGGGTCAAGCCGGTCGGCACCGGCCCCTATGTCTTCGGCGACTGGCAGAAGAACCGCTATCTCGAGCTGACCCGCTTCCCCGGCTACAGCCCCCTGCCCGGCTCGCGCGACGGCATGGTCGGCGGCCGCCAGGCGCTGGCGGAGCGGCTGCGTTTTGTCGTCATTCCCGACCGTTCGGTGATGAACGCGGCCCTCCAGGCCGGCCAGGTCGACATCATCAACGATGTCGGCCCGACCGAGATGAACGCGATGAAGGCGATGGGCGCTCAGGTGACGGTGACGCCGACCCTGTCCTGGGCGGTGCTGCTGCTGCAGACCCGCGACCCGCTGCTGTCCGACGTCCGGGTGCGCCAAGCCCTGGCCCGGGCGATCGACGGCAAGCAGGTGGCCGAGGCGGCGAGCTTCGGCCTCGCCACCCCCAACCCCTCGGCCGTCGCCGCCGCCAGCGCCTACCACACCCAGGCCGAGGCGGCGTGGCCGGCCTTCGACCCGGCCGCGGCCGCGAAGCTGCTGCAGGAGGCCGGGCACGCCGGCGCCACCCTGCGGATCCAGACCAACAACCGCCCGACCGGCCAGTACGAGGCGGCGCTGATGCTCCAGGGGCTGCTGGCCGGCGCCGGCATCGACGCCCAGCTCGACACGCTGGACTGGGCGACCCAGCTGCAGAACTACCGCGAGGGCAAGTTCCAGGCCTCGGTCTTCACCTTCTCCGGCCGGGCCGACCCGGCGCTGGCCTATGATTCCATCGTCGGCAGCAAGGACGAGGACCCGACCAGCCAGTGGGAGGATCCGCAGGCGATCGCCTGGCTGGACGAGGCCAAGACGGTGGAGGACAAGGCGGCGCGGCAGGCGGTGTTCGACAAGCTGCACGCCCGCATGGCCGAGCAGGTGCCGGTGATCGGCCTGTTCAACCTGGCGCAGGTCACCGCGGCCGGGCCGAAGGTCCGCGGCTATGCCGACTGGGCGCCGGGCAACCCCCGGCTGTGGGGCGTGTGGAAGGCGGAGTAGGTCACGATCCTCGACGACAGCCACGACACGCTGCGCATCGTCGCCTGCTTCTGTACCTTCAACACCGAAATTCAGCTCCACCGTCACCGGGACCATCGAGAAATGACCGCCTCGCCTCCCTTTCTCGACCTTCCCGATCGCCTTGCTGCCGGCCGCACGCCCTGCGCGGTGATCTTCGGAGCCGGACACGGCAGCACCTATCCCGGCAAGGACAGCAGCGGCCATGCCTTGGCCGCCGACGCCATCCGGGTTGCGAGCCACGAGGATGCCAGGCTGATCGAGCATTGGGATTTCGATCTCGGCGGCCCGCTGTTCGATGGCGGGCCGGTCTCTTGCATCGACGCGGGCGACATCGCGACCAACCTGCATGACAATGCCGGCAACCGGGCGCGGATCGAGGCGAAGACGCGCGCGGTCCTGGCCCTGCCGGCCGTGCCGATCCTGCTCGGCGGCGACTGTTCCGTGACATTTCCCTTCCTCGCCGGCTTTGCGGATCACGGGCCGGTCTGGATCCTGCAGATCGACGCCCACATCGACTGGCGCGACGAGGTGGACGGCGAGCGCTACGGATATTCGAGCCCGATGCGCCGGGCGAGCGAGATGCCGCATGTCGCCGGCATGGTGCAGGTCGGCCTCCGCAGCGTCGGCAGCGCGCGCTTCGCCGACGTCGAAGCGGCGCGGCGCTACGGCAGCCGCTTCGTGACCGCCCGCGAAATTCACGCCCAAGGCGTCGAAGCCGCTCTACGGCATATCCCGGAAGGAGCACGGGTCGTCGTCACGCTCGACTGCGACAGCCTCGATCCCGGCATCATGCCGGGCGTGGCGGCGCGCACGCCCGGCGGCCTCACCTACACCCAGGTGATCGATCTGATCGCGGGCCTCGGCCGGCGAGCCCGGATCGCAGGATTCGACCTTGTCGAGCTCTATCCTCCCGCCGACATCGACGGCCTGTCGGCCCTGACCGCCGCGCGCCTTCTCGTCAATGCGATCGGCACCATCGTCCGGCAGGTGTGAAACCTGAGCCGCGGCCGGCCTACACGCCGGAATTGCCACGGATCACGCTGCGCAGGGTGAAGGCGGACTGGATGCGCGACACGCCAGGCATGCGCGACAGCTGCTCCTTGTGGATGCGCTCGTAATCGGCGGTGTCGCGGGCGACCACGCGCAGCAGATAATCCGACATGCCCGTCATCAGGTAACACTGGTCGACCTCGGGGCATTTCCGCACCGCCGCCTCGAAGCGGGCGAGATACTCCTCGGTCTGGCGCTCCAGCGTGATCTGGACGATGGCGATGGTCGGGTTGGCCACGTCGGGCTCGTCGATCAGCGCGGTGTAGCCACGGATGATGCCGGCATGCTCCATCAACTGGCGCCGGCGCAGGCAGGCCGATTGCGACAGCCCGACCGCCTCGGCCAGGTCGGAATTGCTCATCCGCCCGTCGCCGCGCAGCAGCTGGATGATCTTGCGGTCGATGGCGTCGAGCGAGGTCATGTGTGGTTTCTGCGAAAAGCGCCGAATTTGCTGCGAACACCTGACCATCCGGCCGCAGAAGGATCAATGGAAATCAAGGATCAGCGGGGGCCTCCCGCCGTATTCTGAGGGCGTTCCGATCCCCTGCGGTCAGGCCCCATGCACAGCCCCCTCCCCGACCTGTCCGGCGCCACGCTGACCGTCGATCTCGGCGCGATCCGCGACAACTGGCGGACGCTGCGCGGGCGGCTCGGCCGCACCGCCTGCGCCGCGGTGCTGAAGGCCGACGCCTACGGGCTGGGCGCCGACCGCGTCGCCCCGGTGCTGGCCGCGGCGGGCTGCCGCCACTTCTTCGTCGCCCATCTCGAGGAGGGCATCGCGCTGCGGCCGCATGTGCCGGAGGCGGCGGAAATCTCCGTGCTGCACGGGCTGATGCCGGGCTGCGAGGACATCGCCCTCGCCCACAACCTCACCCCGGTGCTGAACAGCCTGGAGCAGGTCGAGGCCTGGGCCGCCCTGGCGCGGTGCCGCGAGACCAGGCTGCCGGCGGCGTTGCAGCTCGACACCGGCATGTCGCGCATGGGCCTGGCTCCGGCCGAGCTGGACCGCATCGCCGCCGAGCCGCACCGGCTGGACGGCATCGACCTGCGCCTGGTGATGAGCCACCTCGCCTGCGCCGAGCAGCCGGACAACCCGGCCAACGGGATGCAGCGCCTGCGCTTCGACGTCGCCCGCCGTGCCCTGCCGGCCGCGCCGGCGTCGCTGGCCAATTCCTCCGCCATCTTCCTCGGCCCCGCCTTCCATTACGACCTCGCCCGGCCCGGCGCCGCGCTGTACGGCCTGGCCCCGACCATCGGGGCGCCGAACCCGCTGCATCAGGTGGTGCGGCTGCAGGCGCGGGTGGTGCAGACCCGCATCATCGCGGCCGGCGATGCCGTCGGCTACGGCCTGCACTTCCGCGCCGATGGGCCGCGCCGCATCGCCACCCTGGCGGTCGGCTATGCCGACGGTTTCCCGCGCAGCCTGGGCCATCGCGGCGCCGCGGCGTATCTCGGCGACGTTGCCCTGCCGGTCGTCGGCGCGGTGTCGATGGACTCGATCACCCTCGACGCCTCTGCCCTGCCCGAAGGTGCGCTGCGCCCCGGCACCCTGGTCGACCTGATCGGCCCGCAGCGCAGCGTCGACGGCCTCGCCGCCGAGGCCGGCACCATCGGCTACGAGATCCTGTCCCGTTTCGGCCGCCGCTTCCGGCGCGACCATGTCGACGCCGCGCCGGCCGCCCCCCAGTCATCCGCCTTGGTTCTCGCCCCCTTGGATCTCGAAGGAGTCCCGTCGTGAAGGTCATCGTCCTCGGCGCCGGCGTCATCGGCGTGACCACCGCCTATTACCTCGCCCGCTCCGGCCACGACGTCACCGTGATCGACCGCCAGGACGGGCCGGCGAACGAGACCAGCTTCGCCAATGCCGGCCAGGTCTCGCCGGGCTATTCCGCGCCCTGGGCGGCGCCGGGCGTGCCGCTGAAGGCGATCAAGTGGATGCTGATGCAGCACAGCCCCTTCGTGCTGCGCCCGCAGCTGGACCCGCGGCAGTGGCTGTGGCTGGCGCAGATGCTGCGCAACTGCACCGCCGGCCGCTATGCCGTGAACAAGGCCCGGATGGTCCGGCTGGCCGAGTACAGCCGCGACTGCCTGGTGCAGCTGCGCGCCGACACCGGCATCGCCTATGACGACAAGGCCCAGGGCACGCTGCAGCTGTTCCGCACCCAGAAGCAGGTCGACGCCGCAGCCAAGGACATCGCCGTGCTGCAGGAGGCCGGTGTCCCCTACGAGGTGCTGGACCCGGCCGCCTGCGCCGTGGCCGAGCCGGCCCTGGCCGCGGTCAGCGGCAAGATCACCGGTGGCCTGCGCCTGCCGGGCGACGAGACCGGCGACTGCTTCAAGTTCACCAACAACCTGGCGAAGCTGGCCGCCGCTCTCGGCGTGACCTTCCGCTGGGGCGCCAGGATCGCCGGGCTGCAGAGCGACGGCAGCCGCATCGGCGGCGTGGCGCTGGAGGGCGGCGAGATCCTGCGCGCCGACAGCTATGTGCTGGCGCTGGGCAGCTACTCCCCGCTGCTGCTGAAGCCGCTGGGCATCGAGATCCCGGTCTATCCGGTCAAGGGCTATTCGATCACCGTGCCGGTGACCGAGGCCGACGGCGCGCCGGTCTCAACCGTGATGGACGAGACCTACAAGGTGGCGATCACCCGGCTGGGCGACCGCATCCGGGTCGGCGGCACCGCCGAGCTGGCAGGGTTCAGCAGCAAGCTGTGGGACGCGCGCCGGGCGACGCTGGAGCATTCGGTCACCGACCTGTTCCCGCGCGGCGGCGACGTCAGCCGTGCCAGCTTCTGGACCGGCATGCGGCCGATGACGCCGGACGGCACCCCGGTGGTCGGCCGCACGCCCTATGGCAACCTGTTCCTCAACACCGGCCACGGCACGCTGGGCTGGACCATGGCCTGCGGCTCCGGCCGGGTGATGTCGGACATCCTGTCCGGCCGCCGCGCCGAGATCGACCTGGAAGGGCTGGCGATGGACCGCTACCGCTGGGCCGACCTGACCGGCATCCGCGCCCCGCAGGGCGGCCGCGGACCGGTCGGCGCCCCGATCCCGCAGGCGGGGTGAGGGCGGCTTCTCAGCCTTCTCAGCCATTGCGGGCGCAGCGAAGCAATCCATGGCGCCGCCTGGCATGGATTGCTTCGTCGGCTGCGCCTCCTCGCAATGACGATTGGGGGGGCTCCGGCGCCAGACTATTGCCGCTTCTTCTCCCGCAGCGCCCGCACCTGCTCCAGCAGGCAGCCGACCAGAGCCTTCAGCGCCGGGTCGGCGATCGGTTCGGCCAGGTGCAGGGTGCGGCTGCGGCCGGCCTGCTCCACCGTCACGGTGAACTGCCGGGCATCCGGCATCGGCCGGGTCAGCGCCTCGGGCGCCGCCGTACGGTCGAGGAACTTCGCGTCATGCACTAGCGCCTGGATCCGCGCGGCCTCTTCCGGCGGCAGCGCCGACAGCTCCAGCACCACCGGCTCGGCCAGCCCCGGCGCGTAGAACAGGCCTGTGCTCGGCATCGCGATGGTGACCCGCATCTCCCGTTCCTCGTAAAGCGCCGGCGTCAGCCGATCGGCACGCCGACCTGCTTCCAGGCGTCGGCCACCGCCTTGGCCTCGGCCTTCTTCGACCCCGGCAGCCGGGCCGCGACATCCACCGTCACCGCGGCGAAATCGGCGAATTTGGTGGTGTCGGTCACCCGGGCGTCGCGGACAGCATCATACCAGATCCGGCCCGCCCGCTCCCAGGCATAGCCGCCGATCGCAGTGGCGGTTAGGTAGAAGGCCCGGTTCGGGATGCCGGAATTGATGTGGACGCCGCCATTGTCCTGCATGGTGTCGACATAGTCCTTCATGTGGCTGGGCTGGCGGTCCTTGCCCAGCACCGGGTCGTCATAGGCGGTGCCCGGCGCCTTCATCGAGCGCAGCCCGATGCCCTGGACCTTCTTGGTCAACAGGCCGGCGCCGATGATCCAGTCGGCCTTGTCGGCGGTCTGCTTCAGCACCCATTGCTTGATCAGCGAGCCCCAGACGTCGGACAGGGATTCGTTCAGCGCGCCCGGCTGCTGCATGTAGACGAGGCCGGCCTCGTCCTCGGTGACGCCATGGCCGAGCTCATGGCCGATGACGTCGAGCGAGCTGGTGAAGCGGTTGAACAGGTCGCCGTCGCCATCGCCGAACACCATGCGCTGGCCGTTCCAGAAGGCGTTGTTGTAGCGGTC
Organism: Inquilinus sp. 2KB_23; assembly: GCF_052115705.1. NCBI lineage: Bacteria > Pseudomonadati > Pseudomonadota > Alphaproteobacteria > Rhodospirillales > Rhodospirillaceae > Inquilinus > Inquilinus sp. 2KB_23. The sequence goes on from NZ_JBFRHF010000025.1 coordinate 26,111, forward strand.
GCCGTAATGGACGGTGGCGTCCAGCGCCATGCCGTCGTCGTCGATCGAGTTGCGCCGGTAGGCCTGCAGGAAGAAATCGAAGGTGTGGCCCAGCCCGTCATAGGCCTCGTCGGCCGCGACGTCGCCGGACGGCCCCTGCCCTTCGGCGCGCACCAGCTTGCCCGGCAGGCCCTCGCCGCCATCGGCGGTGGTGATGCTGCGCTGCCGCGACGGCGGCAAGGCCAGCTTGCGGCTGCGTCGCGCCGACAGGCTCTGGGCCACGGCCAGCTGGGCCCGCATCGACCGCAGGGTGCTGTCGATGCCCAGCGCGCGGCTGGCCGCCGCCTTCTGCGCCTTGCTGCCGTTGGCGAGCACCGAGCGCAACAGATAGGGCGGCAGGATGCAGAAGATCGAATGGCGATGGTGACGGGTGCACATGACGCTCTCCCTGTTCCAACCGACGATCATCCCGCGAACCGGGCCCGTGACCGTATCATAGGAAGGAAAACCGCGATGCCGCTACTGGTTCCCGGCTTCGGTCGGGCCGCCCCCTCCGTCATCGCGAGAAACGAAGCGACGCGGCGATCCATGCCAGGCGGCGCGATGGATTGCTTCGTCGGCTTCGCCTCCTCGCAACGACGATTGTGGGGAACCGGTCCGAGCCTCGTAGGTTGGGTTCGCTTTTGCGAACCCAACAATGACCCAGGCCGCGGGGTGTCGGGCTCGCAAGTGCGAACCCAACCTACGCCTGACGCGCAAGCGCCTCCGGCCTCTTCCGCAGGGCGGGAGAGGCAACGCAAACGGTTTCGCAGCGGACGACCCGGCGCTCAGCTGGTGTCGACCTCGTCGCGCATCAGCGCGTGGTCTGCCTCGCTCATCCAGTCCTGCCGGGGGATCCAGCGGGCCGGGGGCTTCCAGCTGGGCGGCGTCCCCTTGGGCTGATAGTCGTCGCCATCCTTGGCCGGATCAGCCCCCTCCCGCCAGGTCTGCGGCCACCGTCCGGGGCCCGGCATCAGCCGGAGGTGCCGGAAGATCCGGACGAACAGCTCGTGGGGCGACGCGGCGTCAAGCTCGGCGTCGAGCCTCTCGCTCTCCCGCAGCTGCTCCTGCAGCCGGTCCCGCATCGCTTTGATCGGTGCCTGCGCGCCGCCATTGTCGGTGAGGTCGATCGCGACCGTGGCCACGCGCTCGACCAGACGGCGGCGGCGCCAGCGGCGGTCGCGCACGGCCTGGGCCTCGGCGGCCCGGGCCCGGTGGGCGTCGCGGACCTTCTCCACCATCGCCAGGGTCAGGCGCACGGCGCGGGCGCCGCGGGTAAACATCAGCATGAAATCGGGGCTGGCGGAGCCAGTGTCCGCAGCGGCAGGGGTGGCGGCAATGGCCGCTTCCTGCTGCTGCGCCACCATCCGCACCATCTGCATGCTCAGCTCGGCCAGCTCGCGCAGATGCCCCAGCTCCCAATCCGTCCACTCCTGGTCGGTCGGTGCGGCCTTCGCGGGTGCTGATCGTGCCTTGGTCATGGAACATATCATGAACAAAACGATGCGTTATCGCAATGAACAAATTGTTTACGTCCCCGCTTTTCCCTTCCACCCGCGCCCCGGCTGCGGACAAATGGGCGGAGGCAGCGGGGGCGAGGCTTTGGAGCGGATCGAGGCGGCGGCGGGGAAAACGCGGGTGCGCTGGCAGCGCGACCCGGCCGGCATGCGCCAGCGCATCCTCGACGCCGCGCTGGAGGAGTTCGCGCGCCACGGCTTCGGCGACGCCCGGATCGACCGCATCGCCGCGGCGGCCGGCGCCAACAAGCGCATGCTGTACTACCATGTCGGTAACAAGGAGACGCTGTACCTGGCGGTGCTGGAGGCGGCCTATGCCCGCATCCGCATCGCCGAACGGGCGCTGAACCTGGAAAGCCTGGCGCCGGACGCGGCGATCGCCCGGCTGGTCGAGTTCACCTGGAGCTATTTCCTGGAGAACCCGGAATTCCTGACCCTGCTGAACCAGGAGAACCTGTACCGGGCGCGCCACCTGCAGAAATCCGACAGCGTCCGGCCGCTGCATTCGCCCTTCGTCGAAATGATCGGCGAGGTGCTGGCCCGCGGCGTGGCCGCCGGCGCCTTCCGCCCCGGCGTCGACCCGGTGCAGCTGTACATCTCGATCGCCGGGCTGGCCTATTTCTACGTGTCCAACCGCTGGACCCTGGGCGTCATCTTCGACCGCGACCTGTTCGAGGCCGAGGCCCGGGCCGAGCGCCTGGCCCATATGACCGACCTGGTGCTGTCGGCGCTGCGGCCGTGAGGCTGTGATCTTCTGCAAGGGGCGGATTGCAGGCCTTGCAGTGAGTGACCAAGCGCGTCTGGTACGCTCTAAAGGAGTTGATGGGAGCGTGCGGTGTAGGACTGCTCGCCTGCGCAAAAGGCCGGGAGAGGATGGCTTAATTATTTTCGGCGATTATCACGGAACACGAAATAAAAATAAATGCAGAAACCGAAAACCAAGATCACCATCTCTGATAGAAATAGAATATCCTGAGTATTATAGTCCTTAACGTACGATCTTCCAATATACATTAACATAGCATTAATCAATACTGTCAATAGCGGAATTAACCCGTACCATCGAAACCTTATTCCGCGCTTTCCGTGATTGAAATTTTTGCTTTCCACTAACATTGCCCATCTAAGATTGGATTGTGGAATCGAATATGTTAATTGATCGAGGCGATATTCACGGGACGCATCCGCTCCCTGATCCAATGTCCAATCATTCTGCCACGCTGTCGAACGGCAGCAAAGGCTCGAATCCGCCCTGTCCTGTCAGCGCAGCGGCCGGAAGAAGTCCTGGATCTCGGGGGCCAGGGCCTCGGGCTGCTCCAGCGCGGCGAAATGGCCGCCGCGCTCCATCACCGTCCAGTGGCGCAGGTCGGTGAACACCCGCTCCGCCACCACCCGCGGCGGCCGCAACATCTCCTTCGGGAAGAAGGTGGGTACGCCCGGCACCGCGGCACCGCGGCACCGCGGCACCGGGCGCTTTGGTCGCCTACGCGATTTTCATTGTTCTTTTTGCCCCCGCAGGGATCCGTTCGAGATCATCGACAGAATAGAAGTCCTGCACTTCATGCCCCCGCACCCGCCGACTGCAAGTGGCAATCAACTCGGGTCCACAGCAATCGATCGCTACAACCATCATCGCGTGGCCACCAACCAGAGTCCTGACGGTCTGCCCAACTCCGATCAAATTTCGGCCATTAATACTCTGTATCAGATGCATAAATTCCCCTTCAACTTAATAAAATTTCTCTTTCTCCCGTTTGGGATGCTTGGCGGTAATGGCCAAATATCCCCGGAAGTTGGTATGCAGGCAAGCATCCCTATAAGACTGAATTTATTCAATCGCAAAATCGGCGGCATCCTGAGTGGCGGCACCAGTTCCGCGAGACAGCGTGGGGGGCTTCGGGTCGAATCCGCCCCGCCCTGTCACCGCAGCGGCCGGAAGAAGTCCTGGATGTCCCGGGCCAGCGCCTCGGGCTGCTCCAGCGCCGCGAGATGGCCGCCACGCTCCTTCACCGTCCAGTGGCGCAGGTCGGTGAACACCCGCTCCGCCACCACCCGCGGCGGCGGCAGGACCTCCTTGGGAAACACGGCGTGGCCGGCCGGCACCCCGACCGTCGCCCCGGCCGGGATCGGCGCCATGGCGATCTCCGATTCCGGTGACGATCCAGGCTAGGCCCCGGCCCCCCCGAGGCGGTCAATCCCGGCCTGGGATCACCTGGGCAGCTCTGCCTGTTTCCCGATCATCGGATCACGATGCAGGAGCAGTCCGGAATGCCGGAATTCACGGGAAAGACCGCCATCGTCACCGGGGCCGCGACCGGCCTGGGCGAGGCCGTTGCGACCAAGCTGCACCGCGAGGGCGCCAATGTCGTCGTCGCCGACATCAATTTCGACGGCGTCGCGGCCCTGTCCCGGCGCCTGGACCCGGCGGGAGAGCGGATCCTGCCCGTCGCCGTCGATGTGTCCGACCATCGCGAGGTCGAGGGCATGGTGAAGCGGGCGGTCGACCGGTTCGGGGCCTTGCATCTCGCGGTCAACAACGCCGGCTTCACCGGGCCGCACGGCGTGCCGACCGCCGATTGCGACCCGCGGGACTGGCACCGCATCATCGCCACCAATCTCGGCGGCGTGTTCTTCGGCCTGAAATACGAGATCCCCGCCATCCTGCGCAGCGGCGGCGGCGCCATCGTCAACATGTCCTCGGCCGCCGGCGCCGTGGGCCAGGCCGGCATCGCCCCCTATGTCGCCTCCAAGCACGGCATCGTCGGGCTGACCCGGTCGGCGGCGCTGGAATATGCCGGCCAGGGCATCCGCATCACCGCGATCGGGCCGGGCTATGTCGACACGGCGGAGATGCGCAAGGCCCCGGTCGAGGCCCGCGAACAGATGGCGGCATCGATGCCGATCGGGCGCCTGGGGCGGCCCGAGGAGGTGGCGGAGATGGTGTGCTTCCTGCTGTCCGACCGCGCCTCCTTCGTCACCGGCAGCTTCCATCTGATGGATGGCGGTTTCACCGCGCGGTGAGCGATCCCAGGCCTTGACCGGAACTGTCCGTCACAGCAGGATTTAACCAACGAGTTAATTTCTGCCGGGCCCAGCCCAGCGACCGGGGAGACGCCGATGGGAGCGCGCAGCGCCCGAGCCCAGGCCCTGCTGCAGGCCGGCTGGATCAGGCCGTTCGTCCTGCTGCTGATCATCATCGGGCTGTGGGACCTGGCGATCCGGGTGTTCCACCTGCCGCCCTACCAGGTGCCGGCGCCGTGGGATGTGATGTTGACGCTGTGGCGCGATGGGCCCGAGCTGCTGCGCCAGGCGGTGCCGACCACGGTGGCGACGGTGCTGGGCTTCCTGCTGTCGGCCGCCATCGGCATCCCCACCGCGATGCTGATCGCGGGCTCCCGCACGGTCGAGGCCTATGTCTACCCGCTGCTGGTGTTCTCGCAGTCGATCCCCAAGGTGGCGATCGCGCCGCTGTTCGTGGTGTGGTTCGGCTTCGGGCTGGAGCCCAAGGTGATCTCGGCCTTCCTGCTCGCGGTGTTCCCGGTGGTGGTCTCGGCGGTGCAGGGCTTCAAGTCGCTCGACCCCGACACGCTGGACCTCGCCCGCGCCATGGCCGCCAGCCGCTGGCAGGTGTTCCGCATGGTCGGGCTGCCCGCGGCGATGCCGGCGATCTTCTCCGGCCTCAAGGTCGCGGTGACGCTGGCGGTGGTCGGCGCCGTGGTCGGCGAATTCGTCGGCGCCAATTCCGGCATCGGCTTCGTGCTGCAGCGGTCGATCGGCAATTTCGAGCTGCCGACCATGTTCGCGGCGCTGGTGATCCTGGCGCTGCTGGGCGTGATCCTGTTCTGGCTGGTCGACCTGGTCGAGCGGCTGGTGATCCCGTGGCACGCCAGCCGGCGGCGCGACCTGATCCTCGCCGCCTGAGGCGGCGCAACGTCCAAGCCGCCCGAGGCGGCGCAAAGTCCGAAGGGGGAGGAACCGATGATCCGCACTCTGCTCGCCGCGCTGGCCCTGGTGCTCGCCGCCGGCACCGCCCAGGCGGCCGACAAGGTCGTGCTGATGCTGAACTGGTACGTCTATGGCGAGCACGCGCCGTTCTTCTACGGCAAGGCCCGCGGCTTCTACGCCGACCAGGGCATCGACCTGGAGATCCAGGAGGGCCGCGGCTCGGCCATGACCGCCCAGGCGGTGGCCGCCGGCACCGTCGGCTTCGGCTATTTCGACGTGCCGACCATGATCAAGGCCGCGGCCAAGGGCGCGCCGCTGGTCTCGGTCGGGGTGCTCTTGCAGAAGAGCCCGATGTCGGTGATGGGCTTCACCGACAAAAACATCCGCACGCCTGATGACATCAAGGGCAAGACCGTGGCCACCACGCCGGGCGATTCGCTGTCGCAGATCTGGCCGTTCTTCCTGCAGAAGACCGGGCTGCAGGAGAGCGACTTCAAGACCGTCTCGGGCGACGCCCAGACCAAGCTGAACGCCGTGATCAACGGCCAGGCCGACCTGCTGCTGGGCTATTCGATGGACCAGAGCATGAAGATCAAGGATGCCACCGGCAAGGACGTCACCCCGATCCTGTTCGCCGATTACGGGGTCAACATGGTGTCGTCCGGCATCGTCGTGACCAAGGATCTGGTGGCGGAGAACCCGGACCTGATCCGGCGCTTCATGGCGGCCACCACCCAGTCGGTCGAGGCGGCGGAGAAGGCGCCGGCCGAGGCCACCGCCGCGGTGCTGGAGGCGCTGCCCAAAGCAGGCAAGCCGGCGACGCTGCAGGAGGGCTTCGAGCGCACCATCCCGCTGTACCGCACCGACGAGACCAAGGCCGAGCGGCCGTTCCACGTCACCGACGCCAACATGGCCGCTAGCGTGGCGCTGCTGATCCAGTATGGCGGCGTCGCCGCCGACGCGGCGCCCGACCCGAAGGCGTTCTACACCAACGACTTCCTGCCGAAATGAGCGGAAGCGGCATGACCAGGCCTGGCCTGCGCGTGGTCGAGACGGCGGAGGCATCGCGGCCGGCGGTGATCGCGGTCGAGGGCGTGTCGAAGACCTATCGCGACCGCGACGGCGAGGTGCCGTCGCTGGCGCCGCTGGACTTCACCATCGACGAGGGCGAGTTCCTGGTGCTGGTCGGCCCGTCCGGCTGCGGCAAATCCACCCTGCTGAAGCTGATCGCCGGCCTGCTGCCGCCCAGCACCGGCCGCATCCGCCTGGCCGGCCGCGAGGTCGCCAAGCCGCATGGCGACGCCGGCATCGTGTTCCAGAACGCACTGCTGCTGCCGTGGCGCAGCGTGCTGGCCAATGTGATGATGCCGGTCGAGGTCAAGCGCCTGCCGCGCGCGCCCTATCTGGAGCGCACCCGCCAGCTGCTGCGCATGGTCGGGCTGGAAGGGTTCGAGGCCAAGCTGCCCTGGCAGCTCTCCGGCGGCATGCAGCAGCGGGTGTCGCTGTGCCGGGCGCTGGTGACCGACCCGCCGATCGTGCTGATGGACGAGCCCTTCGGCGCCCTCGACGCCATGACGCGCGAGCGGATGAATGTCGAGCTGCAGCGGATCCAGCGCGAGACGCGCAAGACCATCCTCTTGATCACCCATTCGATCCCGGAGGCGGTGTTCCTGGCCGACCGGGTGCTGGTGATGACCGAGCGGCCGGGGTCGATCGCCGCGGTCTACGACGTGCCCCTGCCCAAGCCGCGGTCGCTGGAGGTCATGGGCGACCCCCGCTTCGTCGCCCTGACCCAGCAGATCCGCGGCCATTTCCGCGCCCAGGGCGGGCTGGACTGAGGCTGAGGCGCAAAGGCTGACCGGTCGATCGATCAATCTTAGATAACGCTCAGTCCGGGTGCTGCGGCTTCTGCGGCGTCGGCCAGGGTTCGCCGCGGTCCTCGAGCAGCACGTCGATGCCGCCGCCGGCCAGGCGCAGGCTGGCGTCGCCGGCGAAGCTGAGGACGATGCCGCCCTCATCCGCCGTGATCGCCAGGAGGTCGAGCATCCGGGCCCGGTCGCGCAGGTCGAGGCCGCGGGTCTGGGCCGAGTCGATGCCCTCGAACCGCACGCCGCACAAAGTGCGCTGCCACACCTGCTCGCCCTCGATCACCTCGGCCGGCACCTCCCAGCAGAAGCGGTTCACCGCCATGACGAAGCGGCGCTCGCGGCGCAGGAAGGTGACGTCGTGGACCGGCACGATCGCGTCCTGCAGCGCGGCCGAAAGCACGGCGAGGTCGTCGCTGTCCCGGGCGCGCAGGCGCAGAGGGGTGGTCACCTCGGCCACGGGATCAGTCGGCCTTGATGCGGGTGACGTCGGCGCCGCAGGCGGCCAGCTTCTCCTCCAGCCGCTCGTAGCCGCGGTCGAGGTGGTAGACCCGGTTCAGCAGGGTCTCGCCCTGGGCCACCAGCCCGGCGATGACCAGCGAGACGCTGGCGCGCAGATCGGTCGCCATCACCGGGGCGCCGGTCAGCCTGGGCACGCCGCGCACCAGAGCCGAGGCGCCGTGGATGGTGACGTTGGCACCCATCCGCACCAGCTCGGGCACATGCATGAAGCGATTCTCGAAGATCGTCTCGGTGATCATCGAGGCGCCCTTGGCCATCGTCATCAGCCCCATCATCTGGGCCTGCAGATCGGTGGGGAAGCCCGGGTAGGGCTCGGTCATCACGTCGACGCCGACCAGGTCGCCGGTGCGGCGCACCTTGAAGCCGTCGGCCGTCGGCTCGAACTCGACCCCGGCGCCGCGCAGCACGTCGGCCGCCGCCTCGATCAGGTGCAGGCTGGTGCCGACCAGCTCGACCTCGCCGCCGGTCGCGGCCGCGGCCATGACATAGGTGCCGGTCTCGATCCGGTCGGCGACGATGCGGTGGGTGGCCCGGCCCAGCCGCTCGCGACCCTGGATGCGGATGGTGTCGGTCCCCGCCCCTTCGATCGACGCGCCCATGGCGTTGAGGCAGGCGGCGAGGTCGACGATCTCCGGCTCGCGCGCGGCGTTGACCAGCACGGTCTCGCCGCGGGCCAGAGAGGCCGCCATCATCAGGTTCTCGGTGGCGCCTACCGACACCTTGGGGAACACGATGCGGGCGCCCTGCAGCCCGTTGGGGGCGCGGGCGTTGATGTAGCCCTCGGTCACCTCGATCTCGGCGCCCAGCTGCTCCAGCCCCATGATGTGCAGGTCGACCGGCCGGGTGCCGATGGCGCAGCCGCCGGGCAGCGACACCTTGGCGTGGCCCTCGCGCGCCACCAGCGGCCCCAGCACCAGGACGCTGGCGCGCATCTTCCGCACCAGATCATAGGGGGCGGTGGTGCTGCGGATGCGGCGGGCGGTCAGTTCGATCACCCGGCCCTGGGCACCGTCCGCGGCGCCGCCGTTCAGCGCGATCTCGACCCCGTGCTGGGCCAGCAGCGTCGCCAGGGTCGAGATGTCGGCGAGATGCGGCAGGTTGGTCAGGGTCAGGGTCTCGTCCGACAGCAGCGCCGCCGCCATCAGCGGCAGCGCCGCGTTCTTCGCCCCGCTGATCGCGAGCCGGCCCTGGAGGGGGCGACCGCCCCGGATACGAATCTTGTCCATGATGGCTCCCGCTGGCCCGCCGTTCGAACGATGATGTCAGAGTTTAGGGAGCGTGACGCCCCTTTGGCCCATGTATTTGCCGGCCCGGTCGGCATAGGACACCTCGCAGGGCTGGTCGCCCTTGAGGAACAGGAACTGGCAGGCGCCTTCATTGGCGTAGATCTTGGCCGGCAGCGGCGTGGTGTTGGAGAACTCCAGCGTCACATGGCCCTCCCACTCCGGCTCCAGCGGCGTGACGTTGACGATGATGCCGCAGCGGGCATAAGTCGACTTGCCCAGGCAGATCACCAGCACGTCGCGCGGGATGCGGAAATACTCGACCGTGCGGGCCAGGGCGAAGCTGTTGGGCGGGATGATGCAGACCGGGCCCTTGCGCTCCACGAAGCTCTTCGGATCGAAGTTCTTCGGGTCGACCAGGGCGCTGTCGACATTGGTGAAGACCAGGAACTCGTCGGAGACGCGGGCGTCGTAGCCGTAGCTCGACAGGCCGTAGGAGATGGTGCCCTCGCGCTTCTGCCGCTCGACGAAGGGCTCGATCATAGTGTCCCCGAGCGCCCGCTCGCGGATCCAGATGTCGGACATGATCGTCACGGCCTAACCCCTCGTCTCGTCATCGCGCCCGGTCTCGCCGCCGGCCGCACCCGCTTCGCCCTCGACCGCCGCCCGCCCCCGGCCCTGCGCCTTGCGCCGCGCCAGGTTGGCGCGCAGCGCCGCCGCCTCGCGCTCTTGGCGGGACGCGGATCCGGGCTTGGCTGTCGGGGGTCGACGCTGATCGGTCATTTCGACTTTGGTATGGCCGATGCGCCGGCGTTTCGCAACCGGACGAACAAAGTTCGGCGAAAGCACTTGCGTCCGGGCCGCCGATGTGGCCGATTGCGCCGCCTTGAAGCGGGCTGCCGTAGCTCAGTGGTAGAGCACTCCCTTGGTAAGGGAGAGGTCCTGAGTTCAATCCTCAGCGGCAGCACCACCTCTCGCGTTCCCTGCCTTGTCGGCGGCGGCGTGAGTCGCAATTCCGGCGATCGGATCCGGGTGGATACGATCACGGAAAAGCGCTTGCACCACCCCCGGCGGTATGGCAGGTTCCGCGCCGCTTCGAAGGCGGGCTGCCGTAGCTCAGTGGTAGAGCACTCCCTTGGTAAGGGAGAGGTCCTGAGTTCAATCCTCAGCGGCAGCACCAGTTCCCGGAGCCTTCAGCCCATCGCGGTCATTTCAGGCGTCGTGCCCGGACGAAGTCCAGGGCCATAGATGGGCTCAGAATTCACCTTATTTTTCTGTCATTGCCCGGCTTGACCGGGCAATCCAGGGGCCACCGAGAGCTGCTCTGGCCGCCCCTGGATCCTCGGGTCAAGCCCGAGGATGACAAGTGAAGGGGGCGAGATCGCACGGGGACTCGCCCGCCGATTGCCTTTCGCCGCAACCGCTCTACCGCTCTGCCTCAGTGGCGATGCCGATCGCCGACGGCGATGCAATCAGTGACAATGCTGGACTCATCGTCGTCTCTCCACGGCCCGGTCACACGGGCCATGCAGCACTGTGATGAGGATTCGGGGCGTCGGCCAGCAGCGGCCGGCGGATCGTCAGCTGGCGATGCCGATCGCCGGCGGTGCCGCGCGCTCGGTCTGCCGGGCGATGCGTTCCGCCTCGGCGACGGTGCGGAAAGTGTGGCCTTCGAGGCCCTGGAACCGGGAATCGGATGCGTAGAAGCGGAAGCCACGCTTCTGCGCCACGACAATGCCGACCGCCTCGCCGGCGACCTCGATCGTGAACGCTTCGGAACGAACCATGAGCTCGACCTCGGGTGAATCGGCGCTCAGCGCCGACCTATGACAGGAGCGGACGGGGAACAGGGCGACATGCCCGTCAGTTCCGCCATCGTCCGACCTTATGATCGGGCCTCTGGAGGGTCGGTCTGGTAGCAGTCGCCAACATCTTACCCATCCGTGTTTCTGCCGTCGATCCGCGAGAAAGCGTACGACTGCCGCCTTCTTCGGGCGCGGCCTCATCTGCTGGCATCAAGTGCTCAGCGACCTCTCGTGGTAGGCCGCTCTTACCTCGAACCTCTCGCAGCCGGCGATGACTGTCAACGCCTATTACGCGAGCGGTTTGAACAAAATGTTATTGCCAAGTTGAACTAATGTTAAATTGAAGTATTACTCGACGATCATTCGCTCCAATGTCTCCAGACGGTCGGCTTCGGCCGCCGGCTTGTCCCAGCGGATGCGATGCACCCGGGGGAATCGCATCGCGACTCCGGATTTGTGGCGGGTCGAACGGTGGACGCTGTCGAAGGCCACCTCCAGCACCAGCAGCGGCTCGACCTCACGCACCGGACCGAAGCGCTTGACCGTGTGGGCGCGCACCCAGCGGTCGAGCTGTGCCAGCTCCTCGTCGGTGAAGCCGAAATAGGCCTTGCCCACCGGCACCAGCCGGTCGCCGTCGGGTTCCGACCGCCAGGTGCCGAAGGTGTAGTCGGAGTAGAAGGACGATCGCTTGCCGTGGCCGCGCTGGGCGTACATCAGCACGGTGTCGAGGGTCAGGGCGCCGCGTTTCCATTTGAACCACGGGCCCCTCGGCCGGCCGGCGACGTAGTCGCTGTCGGCCCGCTTCAGCATCAGCCCCTCGATCGCCTGGGCCCGGGCGCCGTCGCGCAGGGCCGCCAGCTCGTCCCAGCTCTCGAACGGGATCAGCGGCGACAGGTCCATCCGCGCCGGCTGCTCGCGCGCGATCCAGGATTCCAGCCGGATGCGGCGGGCGTCGAGTGGCAGCGGCCGCAGGTCCTCCTCGCCCTCGAACAGGATGTCGTAGAGCCGCACCCAGGCGGGATGGTCGGCCAGCATGCGGGCGGTAACGGCCTTGCGGTTCAGCCGCTGCTGCAGGTCGTTGAACGGCGCCACCAGCCCGTCCCGCGCCACCAGCAGCTCGCCGTCCAGCACGGCGTGGAAGCGGATGGTGTCGGCGAGATCCGGGAAGGCGCCGGTGACGTCGTCGCCGCTGCGCGAATAGATCCGCGGCGGCCGGTCGCCGCGGCCGACCACCTGGACCCGGATGCCGTCCCACTTCCATTCGGCGCGGTAGGCCGCCGGGTCCAGCGCGGCGATGTCCTCGGCCTCCAGCGGATGCGCCAGCATCAGCGGCCGGAAGGTTGCGCGGTCGCCGATCTCCGGCTTCGGCCCCTGCCCCGACAGCCAGATGAACAGCTCCTCATAGGGCGGCTCCAGCGCGTGCCACAGCTCCTCGATGGCGTCGACCGGCTGCTGCCCCCATTCCGCCAACGCCACCTTGGCCAGCCGCGCCGAGACGCCGATGCGCAGGTTGCCGGTGATCAGCTTCAGCAGGGCGAAGCGCTCCGACGCCGCCAGCGCGTCGAGCCAGCGTTCGACCAGCATCGGCGCGGCGGCGCGGGAGGTGGCGCGCAGCTCCTCCACTACCTCGGTGATGGTCGGTTGCCGGTTGGCGCCCGGCTTGGGTGGCCAGATCAGGGCCACGGTCTCGGCGAGGTCGCCGACGAAATCGTAGGACCAGCCGAACAGCGTCTCGTCGACCCTCGAGGTGGCGAGGCCGCGGATGGTCGAGGCCTTGACCGAGGCGAAGCTCAGGCCACCAGTCAGCGCCGCCAGCGCCCAGCCGCGATCGGGGTCCGCCGTGTGCTCGAAATAGTCGGCCAGCAGCCGCAGCTTGCCGTTGCGCGACGGCATGTAGACCAGCCCTTCGATCAGCGCCGCGAACGCTCTCATACGCCGTCGTCCTCCTCGAAGCCGATCAGCACCAGCGCCCGGGCGGCGCGGCCGGTGCTGCGCAGCTGGTGGATCAGCGCCTCCTCCCGCCCATGGGTGACCCAGACCTCGCCGGCCTCGACCTCATCGATGGTGGCGAGGAGCTCGTCCCAGTCGGCGTGGTCGGAGATCACCAGCGGCAGCTCGACCCCGCCCTGCCGGGCGCGCTGGCGCACCCGCATCCAGCCCGACGCCGCCGCCACCACCGGGTCCGGCAGGCGGCGCGACCAGCGGTCGGCGATGGCCGAGGGCGGCGCCAGCACCACCTGCCCGGCCAGCTCGGCCTTCGACGCGCCGGTGGCCGGCAGCAGCGGCCCCAGCGGCACGCCGAGCGATTCGTAGAGTTCGCACAGCGCCTGCAGCGCGCCGTGCAGGTAGATCGGCCGGTCCCAGCCGGCCTGGCGCAGCAGGCAGATCACGCGCTGGCACTTGCCCAGGGAATAGACGCCGACGACATGCGCCCGCTCCGGGAACAGCGCGATCGAATGCAGCAGCCGGGCGATCTCGCCGCTGTCCGGCGGGTGGCGGAACACCGGCAGGCCGAAGGTGGCCTCGGTGACGAACACGTCGCACAGCACCGGCTGGAACGGCCGGCAGGTCGGGTCCGGCCGGCGCTTGTAGTCACCGGAGAGCACCACCCGGCTGCCGGCATGCTCCAGCACGATCTGGGCCGAGCCGAGGACGTGGCCGGCCGGCACGAAGCTGACGTCGACCTCGCCGATCCGCTGGGTCTCGCCCAGGGCCGCCGGCTGCAGCGTGCCGCCGGCGGCGTCGCCATAGCGGGCGCGCATGATCGCCAGCGTCTCCGCCGTCGCCAGCACCGCGGCGTTGTCGGGCCGGGCATGGTCGGAATGGCCATGGGTGACCAGGGCCCGCGGGACCGGCCGCATCGGGTCGACATGGAAGCCGCCGGGCACCACGAAGAGGCCCTCGGGCTGCACTCGGATCCATTGGTCGGGGCGTGGATTCGGCATGGCTCGACGATAAGACATGGACCGGGCCGGCGCCAAATCCAGCCCTAGTCGGCGGACGCCACCGGGGCCGGTTTGCAGCCGGCCCCGTCATCGGCCACCCGCTTGCCCAGCCAGATGCCGGCGAGGCGGTCGGCGACGTACCATTTGCCGCTGAACCCGGTGCCGCCCTCCTTGAAGGCGAAGATCACGGCGCCGGTTCCGAACTTGTCGGTCCAGACGAAGCGGTGGCGGTCGCCGCCCAGGGCTTGGCCGTCGCTCAGCACCCCGTCATAGGGGCCGGCGCTGCTGTCGACGATGTGGTAGCAGCCGCCGTGCCGCTCGGGCAGGAAGGTCAGGGTCGACGGCGCCAACGCGCCGCCGGAGGTGACCTGCCCGCGATAGGTGCCGGACGGCCCGGCCGAGGTCTGGGCCAGGGCCGGAGCGGTGAGCCCGAACAGCAGGGCGCAGAGCAGCAGGAGCCTTCGCATGGGCTGGATGCTGCCGGTTGCCGGGCCGCGCGGCAACCCCGGATCTTGCCTTTCGCCGGAACCGGACGCAGGGTGCGGCCGATTCCGGCGAAAGATCCCGCATGACGCTGCCCGTCTGGTGCTTCGGCGCCGCCAACATCGACCGCCAGGCCCGCGCCCACCGCACCGTACGCCTCGGCACCTCGAACCCGGTGACGATCCGCACCAGCCTGGGCGGCGTCGCCCGCAACGTGGCCGAGACCCTGGCCCGGCTGGGCCTGCCGGTCGGGCTGGTCAGCCGCATGGGGTCCGACCCGTCGGCCGAGCGCATCCTGGCGGCGATGGCGCGGCTGGGCCTCGACCTGTCCCAGGTCACCCGGTCGGCGACCAGCGGCACCGCCAGCTACACTGCGGTGCTGGAGCCCGGCGGCGAGATGACGGTCGCGATCGCCGATATGGGCATCTATGACGAGATGGGGCCGGCGGTGCTGGCCCCGGCGCTGGCGGCGGCGGAAGCCGCGTCGGCCTGGTTCGTCGACGCCAACCTGCCGGCCGAGGGGATCGCGGCGATCCTGGCCCATCCCGGCCGGCCCGCGCTGGTCGCGGTCGACGCCGTGTCCTCGCCGAAATCCGAGAAGCTGCGCGGGCTGCTCGACCGCATCGGCCTCTTGTGCCTCAACCGCGACGAGGCCGAGGCCATCACCGGCCATCCCGTCACCGACGAGGCCACGGCCTGGGCGGCGCTGCGCCGGCTGCGCGCCGCCGGCGTTGCCCGCGTCGTGCTGAACCGCGGCGGCGACGGCGCCCTGATCGCCGATGCCGCAGGTGAGGCCGCCATCCCCGCCTGCCCGGCCGATCTGGTCGACGTCACCGGCGCCGGCGACGCCGCCGCGGCCGGCACGCTCTACGGCCTGGTCACCGGCCTGGCCCTGCCCGACGCCGCCCGGCTGGGCCGCGCCGCCGCGGCGCTGGCGCTGGAGGCGCCGACCGCCGTGCCCGAAACCCTGACCGCCGACGCGCTGCGCCGGCGCGCCCTGCTCTCCGCCTGAGGACCGCCATGAACAGCCTTCTCTCGATCGCCCCCGAGGTTTCCGCCGCCCTGGCCGCCGGCCGCCCGGTGGTGGCGCTGGAGAGCACCATCATCTCGCATGGCATGCCCTATCCCCAGAATCTGGAGATGGCGCAGCGGGTCGAAGGCATCATCCGCGAGGAGGGCGCGGTGCCGGCGACCATCGCCGTCGCCGACGGCCGCATCCATGTCGGGCTGGACGAGGCGCTGCTGCACCGGCTGGCGACGGCCAAGGACGTGGCCAAGCTGTCGCGCCGCGACCTGGGCGGGATCCTGGCCTCGGGCGGGCTGGGCGCCACCACGGTGGCGGCGACCATGATCGCGGCCCACCTCGCCGGCATCCGCGTCTTCGCCACCGGCGGCATCGGCGGCGTGCATCGCGGCGCCGAGACCAGCTTCGACGTCTCGGCCGACCTGGACGAGCTGGCGCGCACCCCGGTCGCCGTGGTCTGCGCCGGCGCCAAGTCGATCCTCGACCTGCCCAAGACCCTGGAATACCTCGAGACCCGCGGCGTGCCGGTGATCGGCTACGGCACCGACACCCTGCCCGCCTTCTTCTCCCGCTCCAGCGGCCTGGCCCTGGCGCTGCGCCGCGACACGCCGGAGGAGGTCGCCGCCCTGCTCGACGCCCAGGCGGCGCTGGGCTTTCCGGCCGGCGCGGTGATCGCCAACCCGATCCCGGAGGCGCATGCCCTGCCGGAGGCCGAGATCGATGCCGCCATCGCCAGCGCCCTGGCCGATGCCGGGCGCGAGGGCGTCGGCGGCAAGGAGGTGACGCCTTACCTGCTGGCCCGCATCGTCGCCCTGACCGGGGGCCGCAGCCTGACCGCCAACATCGCCCTGGTCGAGCACAACGCCCGCCTCGGCGCCCGGATCGCCAAGGCGCTGGCGGCCCGCGCCTAGAACCGCAACGACAGCGAGAGCGCGCCGTACTGGCTGAGGTCGCCGCCCTTCTGGCCCTCGAACTCCTTGGTCCGGAAGACATGGGTGTAGGCCAGGCGGGCGCCCGAGATGGTCATGGCCACGCCGAGCTGCAGGTCGCCGACCAGCGGGTTCTTGGTGACGTGCGGGCTGTCCTCGAAGGTGTTGCCGTCGAGGAAGATGTTGCGGGCCACGGCGCGGCCTTCGACGCTGGCGAAGACGTACCAGCCGAAGCCGCTGGTCGGGATGAAGAAGTCCGAGCCCGGGATGCTGGGCCGGATCCGCGGCGGGCCGTAATCGACCGGCAGGTCGAAGCCGAGGCGCATGGTGGCGCCGGCCGAGGCCTGGGTCAGCACGTTGCCGACGGTGGCGCCGACATAGGGCGACAGGTCGAAGCCGATGCCCAGCGGCGCCGCGACATACAGGCTGCGCCAGGTGCGCTCGTAGCTGAGGATCACGCCCGGCTCGTTGTGCAGCTGGTGGCTCCAGCCCCGCGCCCGATCCACATCGATGATGTGGTGCACGGTGCTCTGCACCTGCTCGCCCAGCGCGTAGGGGCCGACCACGCCCATCTGCAGCTCGAGCCGGTCGAGCCGGTCGCCCGAATCCGCCAGGAAGGCCGCGCCGCCGTACAGCCAGGCGGCGTAAGGCCGGTCGTGCTGGTCCGGGTTCTGCCGGGTGATGTCCTTCGGGGTGAACATGCTCTGGCCGAAGCTGAAGCTGGACCGCACCGGCGCCGCATCCGGGAACAGCGGCAGCGACCGCACCGTGTTCAGCAGCCAGTCCGGCGTTATGGCCTCGGACGTGGTGTAGGAGAAGCGGAAGCCGTTGGTGTAGCCGCGGTCGGTTCTGGCGAAGAGGTCGTTCTCCAGGGTGAAGCCGAGGATCGACCCGGTGTCCTCGGCCAGGGGATGCGGCGCCTCCGGCGTCGGGTTCACCACGGTCGGCTTGGTGTCCTGCGCCTGCGCTGTGGCTGCAAGCAGAAGCAGGCCGACGCCGGTCATGGCTCCCGCCAGCCGCGCCGACGCGGCGCGTGATCTCGTCATGTGTCCCCCTCCGACTCCGCTCCGCCGGGCCTCGGCGGATGACGTACGAGCCGAAACGGGACAGACGGCCGATCGGTTCCCTCTCGGTCAGATCCGCGCCGCTGCCGTGATCGCCGCCATGGCCGCGGGATCGGCCTCCGGCCCCCGCCGCTCCAGGGCGAAGACCGGGACGTCGCCGGCGAAGCGGGCGATGGTCTCCCGGGTCTCCTCCAGCGGCACGGTGCTGCCGGGGGTCTCGCTGAGCACGATGGCGCGGACGTCCAGCCCGGCGCCGCGCAGCACGGCGAGCGTGGTCAGGGTGTGGCTGATGGTGCCGAGATAGCTGCCGGCGACCAGCAGCACCGGGATGCCCAGCGCCGCCATCCAGTCCAGCACGGTCTCGCGCCCGGTCAGCGGCACCATGGCGCCGCCGACGCCCTCGACCAGCAGCGGGTCGTCGTCGGCCGCAGCGATGGCGGCCCGCCCCTGCGCCACCAGCGCGGCAAAGTCGATTGTCCGGCCCTCCCTCCGCGCGGCCATGTCCGGCGACAGGGGGGCGACGAAGCGCCAGGGCGCGATCTCGGCCAGCGCCGCGTCGGTGATCTTCCGGTCGAGCGCGCGCAGCAGCATCGCCGGGTCGCTGTCGCCCTTGGTCGAGTCGTCGAAGCCGCTGACCACCGGCTTCAGCGCCCGCACCGCCCGGCCCTGGCCGCGCAGGTGCCGGGCCAGGGCGGCGGTGACGAAGGTCTTGCCGATCTCGGTGCCGGTGGCGGTGACGAACAGCGCGCTCATCGGCCCAGCCCTTGCGCCCTCAATGCCTTGGCCAGGCGCTCGATCTCGGCCTCGGGATGGTTGGCGGTGAAGGTGATGCGCAGCCGCGAGGTGCCCGGCGCCACGGTCGGCGGGCGGATCGCGGTCACCAGGAAGCCGTCGGCCTCCAGCCGCTTCGCCGCGTCCAGCGCCGCCGCCGCGTCGCCGATGATCACCGGCACGATCGGGCTTTCCGCCGGCGGCAGGCCCATCAGCCCGGTGAACAGCCGGGCCTTGAGCACCGGCCGGGCGACCAGCGCGGCATCGCCCTCGATCAGGTCCAGCGCCGCCAGCGCCGCCCCGGCCGAGGCCGGGGG
This sequence comes from Inquilinus sp. 2KB_23, assembly GCF_052115705.1. Taxonomy (NCBI): domain Bacteria; kingdom Pseudomonadati; phylum Pseudomonadota; class Alphaproteobacteria; order Rhodospirillales; family Rhodospirillaceae; genus Inquilinus; species Inquilinus sp. 2KB_23. The sequence goes on from NZ_JBFRHF010000025.1 coordinate 44,539, forward strand.
CAGGCCGGTGGAATAGACCAGGGTACGGCTGCGGCTCTTGATCAGGTCGATCACCGGCGCCGCGGCGCAGAGATAGCCGCCATAGCTGCCGACCGCCTTGGACAGCGTGCCCATCTGCAACGGCACATCGGCCTTGCGGCCGCCGATGAAGCTGGAGCCGCGGCCGCCGCCGACCACGCCGATGCCATGCGCGTCGTCGGTCAGCAGCCAGGCATCGTGGTCCGCGGCCAGCGCGGCGAGGTCGTGCACCGGCGCCAGGTCGCCATCCATCGAGAACACGCCGTCGGTGGCGATCAGGCAGCGCTCATGCTTGCGCCGCCGGGCCTGCAGCAGCTCGGCGAGATGGCCGAGGTCGTTGTGGCGGAACACGGCGACCGGCGCCCCGGCCAGCTTCGCCCCGGTCCAGATGCAGGAATGCACCAGCTCGTCGACCAGGATCAGGTCGTTCTCGCCGACCAGGGTCGGGATGATGCCGGCATTGGCGAGGTAGCCGGAGCCGAAGACGCAGGCCGCCTCGGCCCCCTTCAACACCGCCAGCCGGCGTTCCAGCTCGTCGAGCAGCGGGGTGTTGCCGGTCACGAGTCGCGAGGCGCCCGCCCCGGCGCCGTAGCGTTCGACCGCCGCCTGCGCCGCCGCCTTCACCGCCGGGTGCTGGCTGAGGTTCAGATAGTCGTTGCAGCAGAAGGACAACAGCCGGCGGCCGCCGCGCAGGATCCAGAGTCCATCCAGCCTTTCGGTCGGCTGCAGGGTGCGCAGCAGGCTGCGCGCGGCCAGGGAGCGGATCTTCCCCGCGGCGAATTCATCGAGAGATTTCATGCGTTTGGTCTTGAGAGCTCACATGCCGGACGGCGGAGATGGCTTGACGTGGCCGGCCGGGACAGTAGCTTCGGGTCCCATCGGGCGCAATTGCGCCCCTCGGGAGATGTCCGCGCGATGACGACCCTGGACCGCCAGATGATCACGACCACGGCCACGATCACCGCCACGCGCCCCCCGGCCCCGCTGGGGACGGTGCACAGCAACTGGACGGTGGCGGACATCCGCGCCCTGTTCGCCCTGCCCTTCCCCGAGCTGATCTTCCAGGCCCAGACCGTGCACCGCATGCGGTTCAACCCGGCCGAGGTCCAGATGTCGCGGCTGCTGTCGATCAAGACCGGCGGCTGCCCCGAGGATTGCGCCTACTGCCCGCAGAGCGCGCAGTTCGAGACCGGCGTCGACGCCTCCAAGCTGATGGAGGTGGAGACCGTGCTGGCCGAGGCCCGCGAGGCCCGCGACGGCGGCGCCACCCGCTTCTGCATGGGGGCCGCCTGGCGGTCGCCCAAGGACCGCGACATCGACAAGGTCTGCGCCATGGTCGAGGGCGTGCGCGCCATGGGCATGGAGACCTGCATGACCCTGGGCATGCTGACCCCGGACCAGGCCGGGCGGCTGAAGCAGGCCGGCCTCGACTACTACAACCACAACCTCGACACCTCGCCGGAGTTCTACGGCGAGATCATCACCACCCGGACCTACCAGGACCGGCTGGACACCCTGTCCCATGTCCGCGACGCCGGCATCGCCGTGTGCTGCGGCGGCATCGTCGGCCTCGGCGAATCGATCGGCGACCGCGCCTCGCTGATCCACAGCCTGGCCAGCCTGCCGGTGCATCCCGAGAGCGTGCCGATCAACCTGCTGATCCAGGTCGAGGGCACGCCGCTGGCGGGCAGCGACCGGGTGCATCCGATCGACTTCGTCCGCACCATCGCCGTGGCCCGCATCGTGATGCCGGCCTCGAAGGTGCGGCTGTCGGCCGGGCGCGAGGACATGACCGACGAGATGCAGGCGCTGTGCTTCGTCGCCGGCGCCAACTCGATCTTCTGCGGCGCCAAGCTGCTAACCACCCGGAACCCGGGCGAGGACCGCGACCAGGCGCTGCTCGACCGGCTGGGCATGGTGCCCGAGCCGGGCCCGGAGATCGCCAGCGCCGATGCCGCCTGAGGGTCCTGCCTGGCTCGACCAGGGCTGGCTGCATGTCTGGCTGCCCTACGCCCAGATGAAGCATGCGGCGGTGCCGCTGCCGGTGGTGGCAACCGAGGGCGTGCGCATCCGGCTGGCGGACGGGCGCGAGCTGATCGACGGCATCGCCAGCTGGTGGACCGCTTGCCACGGCTACAACCACCCGCACATCCGCCAGGCGGTGGAGCGGCAGCTCGCGGCCCTGCCCCATGTCATGTTCGGCGGGTTGGCGCATGAGCAGCCCTACCGCCTGGCCGCGCGCCTCGCTGCGCTGCTGCCCGGCGATCTCGACCGGGTGTTCTTCACCGAATCCGGCTCGGTCGCGGTCGAGGTCGCGATCAAGATGGCGGTGCAGTACGGGCTGAACCGCGGGCTGAGGGGCCGGTCGAAGGTCCTGGCCTTCCGCGGCGGCTATCACGGCGACACCATCGCCACCATGGCCGTGTGCGACCCCGAGGAGGGCATGCACAGCCATTTCGGCGGGCTGCTGCCGGAGAATGTGATCGCCGACCTGCCGCGCGACGCGGCCGGTCTGGCGGCGCTGGATGCGCTGTTGCAGCGGCGCGGTCCCGAGATCGCGGCGATCCTGGTCGAGCCGCTGGTCCAGGGCGCCGGCGGCATGCTGTTCCACGAGCCGGAGGTGCTGCGCCGGCTGCGCGACCTGGCCGAGCGGCACGACGTGCTGCTGATCTTCGACGAGATCTTCACCGGCTTCGGCCGCACCGGCTCGATGTTCGCCTGCCAGCAGGCCGGGGTGGTGCCCGACATCCTGACCCTGTCCAAGGGCCTGACCGGCGGCACCCTGCCGCTGGCGGCGACGGTGGCCTCCGCCAGCGTGTTCGAGGGCTTCTGGTCGGACGACCCCGGCCACGCGCTGATGCACGGCCCGACCTATATGGGCACCGCGCTGGGCTGCGCCGCCGCCAACGCCACGCTGGACCTGTTCGAGACCGAGCCGCGGCTGCAGCAGGTGGCGGCGATCGAGGCCCAGTTGAAGCGCGAGCTGGAACCCTGCCGCACCCTGCCCGGCGTGCGCGACGTCCGCGTGCTCGGGGCCATCGGCGTGGTCGAGCTGGAAGCGATCCGCGACCTCGCGGCCCTGAAGCGCCGCTTCGTCGCGGCCGGCGTCTGGGTCCGGCCGTTCCGCAACATCGTCTACCTGACCCCCGCCTTCACCATCGCGCTGGACGAGCTGTCGGTGCTGACCGGCGCAATCGCGACGGTGCTGGGCGAGGGCTGAGGCGCCCGACTCACGGCCATGCCACCCTCACCCTCCCGTCGCCTTTGGCGTGAGCGTAGCCTTTCCGGCTTCCCCACATCGTCATTGCGAGCGCAGCGAAGCAATCCATCGGGCCGCTCGTGCGGGACCATGGATTGCTTCGTCGGCTTCGCCTCCTCGCAATGACGGTAGGGGGAAGGCCGACCCTCAGCGCGGCCGCTGCATGCTGAAGACGGTGTCCAGCACGCCGTACTCCATGTAGCCGAGCCGCGAGATCGCGCGCCGGGCGGAGAGGTCGATGCGGCCGTCGACGATGACCGCATCGTCGATGTGGATCGACACCACCTCGCCGATCACGATCGCGCCCGGCATCGGCTCGCCCGCCGCCGTCGTCAGCGGCACCGACTTGACCCAACGGCATTCCAGCGCCGCGGCGGCCGCCGCCACCCGGGGCGGTTTCACCAGCCGCGACGGCACCATCTCCAGCCCGGCGAGGTCGGCTTCGCTCACCTCGGGGCCGACGGTGGCCGAGGTGGTGTTCATCTGCTCGCGCAGGTCCCAGGTGGCGAGGTTGGCGACGAATTCACCGGTGACCTCGGCGTTGCGTTGCGAATCCTTCGGCCCGCTGGGCGCGAACATCACCATCGGCGGCCGGTCCGCCACCGCGTTGAAGAAACTGTAGGGCGCCAAATTGACCACGCCCGCGGGGCTGACCGTGCTGATCCACCCGATCGGCCGCGGCACCACCAGCGCCTTGAACGGATCATGCGGCAGCCCGTGGTCGCGCAGCCTGGGTTGGTAGTCCATGGATCGTCTCGCGGCTTGGGAGACCCGATAGAAGGGCGGCCTAGGCGGCCGGGTCAAGACGGCAGCGGGGAAGCAGCCCTGCCTGTACGGATTTATCTCCGCTGGAGCCGAATCGCACATCCCTGCACACTCCATCCGAGACATTCGGCGCGGCCCTCCGCGGCCGACCGTTCGGAGGGAGAGAGCGATGTCCATCCTTGTCCTGGCGCTGCTGATCGGGGTCGTGGCCGGGCTGCGGGCGCTGACCGCGCCGGCGGCCGTGGCCTGGGCCGCCCATCTCGGCTGGCTGCCGCTGGGTGGCACCTGGTTGGAGTTCCTGGGCTACACCGCCACGCCCTACATCCTCACCCTGGCCGCGATCGCGGAGCTGGTCGCCGACCAGCTGCCGCGGACCGGCAGCCGCAAGGCGCCAGGGCCCTTCGCCTTCCGGATCATCGTCGGGGCGCTGTGCGGCGCCGCCTTGGGCGAGCCCGGCAGCATGCTGATCGGCGGCGCGGCGGCGGGCGCCATCGGCGCCGTGATCGGCACCCTGGCCGGCTATCAGGCCCGGATGCGGCTGGCCGCGGCGGCGGGCCGGGACCTGCCGATCGCCCTGCTGGAGGATGCGATCGCCGTCGGCGGTGCGCTCTGGATCGTCGCGTCGGTGTAGGCCGAGGGGCCGGAGGTCGCCCGGCCCCTGTCCCCGCTCAGAAGGTCAGGTTGCGCACGATCTGCCATTGGCCGGACGGGTTGCGGCGCCACACCGTCAGATAGGGGCCGGAGGAGCTGTGGGTCTCGCCCTTGGCGTCGACCCTCGTGGTGCCGCCATGGCCCCATTCGTAGATCAGCCCGTCGCGGATCGACTGGATGCCGTCCTGCTGGATGGTGCCGCCGGTGACCTTGCTGCCGGGCGCGAAACGCTCCGCGATGAAGGCCTCGATCGCCGCCCGGCCGGCAATGGTCTTGCCGTCGCCGAGGATGAACATGGCGTCATCAGCGAAGGGGGCGACGGCGCGGCGGGCGTCCTGCGCCTCCAGCGCCGGGATCCAGTCGGCGTTGGCCGCGTCGATCACCGGCCTGGCCGCGGCCAGGTCCTCCTCCGGCGTGCCGGCCCAGGCGCCGGGGGACAGCGCCGCGCAGAGCGCCAGGGTGGCGACGGCCAAAGTCTTGGAAGGCAGGATGGTCTTCATCAGGCTCCTCCTCGCAATTCGCGTTTCTTGCCGAGGGGTCGGGACCGGCTCCGGGACGGTCGTCCGCCATGGCCTTGCCCGGCCGTCCGGCACTATAACCTCCAACCCGGTTAGGCATGGGCGGAAAATCCGCATCAGGGCGGCGGTTCGGCATTGCCGTGCCGGAGATGACAAAAGCTTCATGCAGGGCCGCGGAATAGCCGGGGTGCCCGCGGGGTCAACGGTCTGTCGGTTCACGACGCCAACCCATGGACAAGATCATGTCTCTCGCCCGCTTCCCCTGGTTCCGCCTGCTGCCGCTGGCCGCCCTCGCTTTGGCCGGCACCGCCCTGTCGGCGTTCGCGTTGCCGCGCGTGGTGCCCGATGAGATCGACCCGGTCTCGCTGCTGCCCTTCACCAACACCGTGGACGGGGCCGGCGTGGCCACCGCGGTGCAGGGCGACCCGTTCGCGGCCCGGGGCGTCACCATGCCGGACTTCACCGCCGCGGTGACGCGGATCATGAGCGAGACCTTCGCCACCCGCTTCGTCCCGGCCGCCGGCCACGGCGCGGGGCCGAAGCCCTTTGTCGCCCTTGCCTTCAACCCGGCGGCGGGGCTGCTGCCGGAGGCGCTGTGCAACGGCCGGCCGGTGGCCACCGAGGCGGCGCGGCGCCCGATCGTGGTCCGGGCCGCCACCTGCATCGACGGCAGGGCGCAATCCGCGGCCACCGGCTATCTCGACCAGGCTGCGGGGCCCGCCGACCCGGGCTTCACCAGCCTGGTGCAGGGCCTGACGCAGCGGCTGGTGAATCTGTGAGGGACCGCTACAGCACCGTGACGATGCGTCCGACCACGCGGGCGGCGATGCCGGCGGCGGCGTCGAGGAAGGCAGGGAAGTCCATGTGGCTGTCACCGCCGGCGAGGTCGCTGAGCGCCCGCACCACCACCGCCGGGGCGCCGAAGCGCTGGGCCACCGCCGCCACCGCCGCGCCCTCCATCTCCACCGCCACGCCGCCGAAGCCGAGATGCAGCCGCTCGCGCGCCACGGGGTCGTTGACGAAGCTGTCCCCGGTCAGGATGGTGCCGAAGATCAGTCGGGAGCGATGCGGCTCGCCGCCGGTCGCCGCGGCACTGAATCCACCGATATCAACGCCTTCCAGTGCGTCCTTGATCTTCGACATCAGGTCGGGCGGCAGGATGTAGCCGATGTCCTCGGGGAAACCGGGCAGCGGCGGGACACCGGGCTGGTAGGGCTTCAGCCGGCCACCGACCAGGGCGCCGTAATCATGCATCACCAGCCGGTCGGCCACCACCACATCGCCGATGCCGAGATCGGGGTCGAGCCCGCCGGCGACGCCGGAGAACAAGAGCGCCCGGCATTTGAACTCCTGCAGCAGCAGGGTCGCGACCATGGCCGCATGGCTCTTGCCGATGCCGGCCTCGACCGCCACCAGATCCTTGCCGCCGAGCCGGCCGATGCGGAAGCGGCAACCGGCGATCTCGCGCTCCTGCCGGATCACCAGATCGGCATGCGCCGCCAGCTCCTGCGGGATCGCCGCCATCAACCCGATCGGTCCGTTGCCGCCCATCGCATCCCTCCGCGCCACGTCCCCGCCCTTATGCCTGGGGCGGGGACAGGCGCCAAGGGGATGCGACGGTCAGGACAGGCCGAGAGCCGGCCGGGCGCGCGGGCCGATCAGGCGATAGGCCACGATCAGCAAGCCGAACCACACCGGGGCGACATAGAGGCGCCGGGCATGGCTGCCTTGCCCGCCGCTCTGGCTGACGACCCCCAAGCACGGTCGGCCCAACATTGCAGGCGTAACGCGATGATCGGGCGATGAAACACTTTTGTGGAGCTTTTGCCGTAAAATGCATCCGGAACTGGCTTTCGTGAGAGTGAGCACCGGATCGATGACCATGGCGACCGTCCTGGACGAATTGCGCGCCGACCCCGAGGCCTTCCTGCGCCACTACGCGGTGGCCATTGCCGGCCGGGCGCCCGATCTGACGCAGCTTCAGGAAAAGCGGGCGAAATTCCAGCTGCGCACCGAAGGGCGCGCGGCGTTCCGCGGCTTCCAGACCGGCATCGCGGGCCTGCGGTCCAAGCAGAAGGACCGCCCCTCCATCCAGTTCGCCCAGCTGCCCGCCAACAGCAACGCCGCGCTGGGGCCCGACGTCGCCGAGGTCTGGTACGTGCCGATGGCCGAGGACACCACCCGGATGGCCAACCGCCACACCCTGCTCTCCGGCACCGAAGGCCCCGACATCGCCTTCACCTCCCAGCTGTCGGGCTGCACCTTCTCGATCGGCACCGCGTCGCAGGGTGGCGGCCTGATCGTGTCGCATATCCGCCCGCCCCAGGGCCGCCAGCCGGACGCCGCGGACTACCAGGCCATGCGCGACGCGGGATCGCTGGGCCCGATGGCCCATTTCTTCGATCGCGAATCCCGCCCCGGCCAAACCTCCTACGGCGAACCCGGCAATCTCGCGACGATCATCGGAGTCAGGCGCGGCGGCACCTGGCGCTTCTATGCCCAGATCTACAACCTGGTCGACCGGCGCCTGTACAAGGTGGAGCGCCTGAACGCCTGATCGGCCCGACACAAAGGCTGGACGCCGCCCCTGCATCGCTGGCAATTCTGCAACGACGGTCGCGTGGGAACCCGACGGCCGCCGAACGAATTGTGCGGACATGGCCTTGGGCCGGGGCCCCGAAGCCTCGGCGCCCGATCGCCGTGGGAACAGAGGCCGAAGCCCCCGATGAGCATCCTGACCGACAGCGCCGCCGCCACCTGGGGAATCGCGGCGCTGGCCACCATCGGCGTGATCGCACGGCCCTGGCGCCTGCCGGAGGCGATCTGGGCGGTGGCGGGCGCCGCGGCCCTGGTCGGGTTCGGCCTGCTGTCCGGCAGCGATGCGCTGATGGCCATCGGCAAGGGCGCCGACGTCTACCTGTTCCTGATCGGCATGATGCTGCTGGCCGAGCTGGCCCGGATCGAAGGGCTGTTCGACTGGGCCGCGGCGATCGCCGCCCGCCAGGCCCGCGGGTCGGCCAGCCGGCTGTTCGGGCTGACCTATGTCGTCGGCATCGTCGTCACCGTGTTCCTGTCGAACGACGCCACCGCGGTGGTGCTGACGCCCGCGGTCTATGCCGTGGCGCGGGCGGCCGGGGCGCCGCCCCTGCCCTACCTGTTCATCTGCGCCTTCATTGCCAACGCCGCCAGCTTCGTGCTGCCGATCTCCAACCCGGCCAACCTCGTGGTGTTCGGCAGCCAGATGCCGCCGCTGCTGACCTGGCTGTCCTGGTTCACCCTGCCGTCGGTGCTGGCGATCGGCGCCACCTTCGTGGCGCTGCGGCTGACCCAGGCCAAGGCGCTGCGCGCGCCGATCGCAACCGACATCGTGGTGCCGGCCCTGCCGCCGGGCGGCCACATCGCCGCCTGGGGCCTCGGCGCCACCGCCGTGGTGCTGCTGCTGGCCTCCGGCTTCGGGCTGGATCTCGGCCTGCCGACCGCGCTGGCCGGCCTGGCCACCACCGCCATCGTGCTGCTGCACCGCCGCGCCGCGCCGTGGCGGCTGATGCGCAGCATCTCCTGGGAGGTGCTGCCGCTGGTCGCCGGCCTGTTCGTGCTGGTCGAGGGGCTGGACCGCACCGGCGTGGTCCACCTGCTGGCCGGCACCCTGCAGGAGGCCGCTTTCCGCTCCATCGACGGCACGTCCTGGGGCGTCGGCGTGATCGTGGCGGTGGCGACCAACCTGATGAACAACCTGCCGGCCGGGCTGATCGTGCAATCCACCCTCGCCCAGGCACCGGTGCCGCCGCAGCTGGCCGGCGCCGCCCTGATCGGCGTCGACCTCGGCCCCAACCTGTCGGTCACCGGGTCTCTGGCCACCATCCTGTGGCTGGTCGCCCTGCGCCGCGAGGGCATCGAGGTCGGCGCCCTGCAGTTCCTGCGCCTCGGCTGCATCGTCATGCCGCCCGCCCTGCTGCTGGCCCTCGCCGGGTTCCTGCTGCCGTGGTGACCGCCCCGGACACCGGCTTGACGAGAACAAACACTAAACACTTGCGCTGCCGCCCGGCGATGGGCTGATCTGGTGCGGTGACGGCGACGGCCGTGACGGCGTTTGTCGGGACAAGGGATCATGAGCGCGCTGGCGGAGACCGCCGAACCGCTGCTGCCGGCGGCCTTCGAAGGCTGGTTCCGGCACAAGGGCTGGACGCCGCACCTGCACCAGCTGGCGATGCTGCAGGCGGCGCGCGACGGCGTGCACGCGCTGCTGATCGCCCCGACCGGCGGCGGCAAGACCCTGTCCGGCTTCCTGCCCTCGCTGACCGAGCTGGCGGAGCGGCCGCGCGAGGGGCTGCACACCCTCTACATCTCGCCGCTCAAGGCCCTGGCGGTCGACATCCACCGCAACCTGGAGCAGCCGATCGCCGAGATGCGGCTGCCGATCCGGGCCGAGACCCGCACCGGCGACACGCCGCAGGCCAAGCGCGAGCGCCAGCGCCGCCACGCGCCGCAGATCCTGATGACCACGCCGGAAAGCCTGGCGCTGATGCTGTCCTATGGCGACGCCGACCGCATCTTCGGCGGCGTGCGCTGCGTCATCATCGACGAGCTGCACGCTTTGGCCGGCACCAAGCGCGGCGACCTGCTGGCGCTGGGCCTCGCCCGCCTCGCCTTCCATGCGCCGACGGCGCGGCGGGTCGGGCTGTCGGCCACCGTCGCCCATCCCGACGCGCTGGTCGCCTGGCTGTCGCCCAGCGGCCATGCCGATCCGGCGCTGGTGCGCACCGTCCAGGGCCCGCCCGGGATCAAGCCGATCGTCGAGATCCTGGAGGCCGAGGCGCCGCTGCCCTGGTCCGGCCACATGGGCACCTATGCCGTGGCCGACCTGTACGACCGCATCCGCAAGGCCGGCACCACCCTGCTGTTCGTCAACACCCGGGCGCAGGCCGAGCTGGTGTTCCAGGCGCTGTGGCGGGTCAATGACGACGTGCTGCCGATCGCGCTGCACCATGGCAGCCTGGCGGCGGAGCAGCGGCGCAAGGTCGAGGCGGCGATGGCGCGGGGTGAGTTGCGCGCCGTGGTCGCCACCTCCTCGCTCGACCTCGGCATCGACTGGGCGGCGGTCGACCTGGTGATCCAGATCGGCGCGCCCAAGGGCGCCAGCCGCCTGCTGCAGCGCATCGGCCGCTCCAACCACCGCTTCGACGAGCCCTCGGTGGCGCTGCTGGTGCCGGCCAACCGCTTCGAGGTGCTGGAGTGCCAGGCCGCCGCCGACGCGGTCGAGGCGATGACGCTGGACGGCGACCCGCCCGCCCCCGGCACGCTGGACACGCTGGCGCAGCACCTGCTGGGCTGCGCCTGCTCCGCCCCCTTCGACGCGAAGGAGATGTATGCCGAGGTGCGGCGGGCGGCGCCCTATGCCGCGCTGACCCGGCGCGACTTCGACGACGTGCTCGATTTCGTCGCCCACGGCGGCTACGCGCTGCAGGTCTATGACCGCTTCCATCGGCTTAAGCGCGACGCCGACGGCCGCTGGCGCGTGGCCAGCCCGGTGGTGGCGCGGCAGTACCGCATGAATGTCGGCACCATCGTCGAGGAGGAGACGCTGAAGGTCCGGCTCGGCGGCGGCTTCGGCAAGGTGCTGGGCGAGGTCGAGGAGTATTTCGCCCAAGGCCTGGTGCCGGGCGACACCTTCATGTTCGCCGGCCAGCTGCTGCGCTTCGAGGGCATCCGCGAGATGTCGGTGATCGCCAGCCGCGCCGCCAGCGGCGAACCCAAGGTGCCGGCCTTCGCCGGCGGCCGCATGCCGCTGACCACCCATCTGGCCGACCGGGTGCGCCGCCTGCTGTCGACCCCCGCCCATTGGGCCGGGCTGCCCGACGATGTGCGCGAATGGCTGGAGCTGCAGCGCCACCGCTCCGGCCTGCCGGGCCCGGGCGAGCTGATGGTCGAGACCTTCCCGCGCGGCGGCCGGCACTACATGGTGGCCTATTGCTTCGAGGGGCGGCAGGCGCACCAGACCCTGGGCATGCTGCTGACCAAGCGGATGGAGCGGGCCGGGCTGGGGCCGATCGGCTTTGTCGCCACCGACTATGTGCTGGCGACCTGGAGCCTGCATCCGGTGACCGACCCGGCGCCGCTGTTCAGCGAGGACATGCTGGGCGACGACCTGGAGGCCTGGATGGGCGATTCCAGCCTGCTGCGCCGCACCTTCCGCAACGTCGCCATCATCGCCGGGCTGATCGAGCGGCGGTCGCCCGGCGAGAAGAAAACCGGGCGCCAGGTCACGGTCAGCGCCGACCTGATCTACGACGTGCTGCGCCGGCACCAGCCCGACCATGTGCTGCTGCGGGCCACAAGGGCGGATGCGGCCCGCGGCCTGGTCGACGTCGCTCGCGTGGCACTGTCGCTGAAGCGCGCCCGGCGCAAGCTGACCCACCGCGCGCTGGACCGGGTCTCGCCGCTGGCCGTCCCGGTGCTGCTCGAGATCGGCCGCGTCAGCGTCGCCGCCGGCGCCATCGACGCGATGCTGGAGGAGACCGCCGCCGAGATGATCGCCGAAGCCACGCCGCAGAAGGCCGAAGGGCGCCGGCGGCGGGGGTGAGCGGCGCAGCAGGACCGACCGAATTCTGGCCCCCCTGCCCCATCCCGCTGAATTCGCTACGATCCACCCCGGCAGCCAGATTCGGGGGGCGATCGATGGCAGAGGATGCGGACAGGCGGGATCGGCTCGCGCGGGCCAAGGCGGCGCTGGAGATCGATGCCTCGCCCGAGGCACGCGCCCGGATCAAGGCCGGCTACGAGGCGCTGTGCGTCGACCTGGTCAGCGCCTGGGTGCTGGGCGAGAAGCGGTTCGAAAGCCAGGGCCAGCAGGCCGAGGACTGGATCGCCCGCTGCTACGAGGCCCTGCACAGCGACGAGCAGCCGGACGCGGCCCGCATCTACGCCCGGTTCCAGCTGGGGCTGCCGCGAGCGCAGTACCTGGCCCGGCTGCTGCGCGCCCGCCGCAGCGCCCAGTGGCGCGCCGCCGCCCGGGCCGAGCTGCGCCAGGCGCTGCAGCGGGCCGAGACCATGTCCCGCGAGGCCGCCGCGGTCGGCCGGGCACAGATCCAGCGCTTCGACCTCAGCCTGTCGCGCGGCGCCTATGACGAGCTGGTGGTGCTGTATGACGCCGTGGCGTCCGCCGTCACCGGCGGCGACCGCCCGGCGCCGCCGACCAAGCGGCCCTCCTCCCCCACCCTGACCTGGTTCTCGATCACCGCCGAGACCATCCTGGCCCTGCTGGACGCCCTGCCCGAGGAGACCAAGCCGTGAGTCCGCTGAACCCGCTGACCATGGTCAGCCTGATGCTGACCCTCGCCGGCCTGCTCGGCAGCTTCTTCTACATCCAGCTCAGCCAGTGGCTGCGCGACCTGATGGCGCTGGAGAAGAAGAGCGATCTGAACCGCTTCGCCGGCAGTGAAGCCGAGAAACGGGCGCTGCTGGAATGCCGGGTCGAATACCGCAAGCTGGTGAGCTGGCCGACCGCGGTGGTCAATCTCAGCGTGATCCTGTTCGTCCTGTTCGTGCTGGGCAACGCCCTGCTGATGATCCGCACGGCCACGGCCGATCCGCTTTACCCCAACATCGCCGTCGCGCTGTGGGTGTTCCTGGGCCTTTTCGTCGTGCTGTCGTTCGGGCTGCTGGGACTGGGCCAGCGCAGCGCCGCCGCCACCCGGCGGATCCTGGACAAGGCGGCGCCGAAGCCCTGATCAGAACGGAAGTCGAACAAAGCCATTGCCGGACCCCGGAAGCGGGCCTAAACCGGAAGCATGCCGACCCGCACCATTCCGCTCCGCGACCACGACTTCCGGCCCGACCCGTCGGGCGCGCTGTGGTGGCCGGAGCGGCGCTGGCTGCTGGTCGCAGACCTGCATCTGGAGAAGGCCACGGCGCTGGCCCGGCGCTCCGGCCGCCTGCTGCCGCCCTATGACAGCGCCGCCACCCTGGGCCGGCTCGGCGCGGTGATCGACCGGCTGGATCCGGTCACCGTGGTCGCGCTCGGCGACAGCTTCCACGATTCGGCCGGCGCCGACCGGCTGGGCGCCGCCGAGCTGGCGGTGCTGGGCCGGCTGGCCCGGGGTCGCGACTGGATCTGGGTGTTGGGCAACCACGACCCCGATTTGCCGGCGGCGCTGCCCGGCGACCGCATCACCGAATTCGCGATCGACGGGGTGACCTGCCGCCACGCCGCCCTGCCCGGGGCCACGGCCGAGATCTCCGGCCACTACCACCCCAAGGCGGCGGTCAGCGGCCGCGCCGGGCGGGTGACCGGGCGCTGCTTCGTGGCCGACGACCACCGGCTGGTGCTGCCGGCCTTCGGCGCCTACACCGGCGGGCTCGACGTGCTCGACCCGGCGATCCGCGGGCTGCTGGCGCCGGCCTTCCATGTCTGGCTGATCGGCCGCGCGGTGCTGCACCGCTTCCCTGGCGCCCGGCTGTCGCCGATCGGACAGCGCTGGGCCGAGGCCTGACCCGAAGGGTGCTGGACTTTCGCTGGCTCTGCTCCAGCTTCGGCACATGACCGACGCCACCCTGCTCTGGTTCCGCCAGGACCTCCGCCTCGACGACAACCCCGCCCTCGCCGCCGCCATCGCGCGCGGCGGGTCGGTGGTCCCGGTCTTCATCCTCGACCCCGGGGGCGAAGGCGACTGGCCGCCGGGCGGCGCCAGCCGGTGGTGGCTGCACCATTCGCTGGCCGCCCTGGCAACGGCGCTGGCGGCGCGCGGCAGCCGGCTGGTGCTGCGGCGCGGGCCGGCGGCGAAGGTGCTGGACGCGCTGATCCGGGAGGCCGGGGCCGGCGCCGTGCTGTGGAACCGGCGCTACGAGCCGGCCGCGATCGCCCGCGACAGCGCGATCAAGCAGGACCTCAAGCGGCGCGGTATCGCCGCCGAAAGCCTCAACGCGGCGCTGCTGTTCGAACCCTGGGAGATCCGCAGCAGGTCGGACGCACCGTTCAAGGTCTTCACCCCATTCTGGCGCGCCTGCCTCGAGCGCGGCGGCATCGCCGAGCCACTGGATGCGCCGAAGCGGATCCCCGCGCCGGACGCCTGGCCCGAGGGTGACGACCTCGACGGCTGGCGCCTGCTGCCGACCAAACCGGATTGGGCCGGCGGGCTGCGCGCGGCCTGGACACCGGGCGAGGCCGGCGCCCGCGAGCGCCTGTCCAGCTTCCTCGATAGCGGCCTCGCCGGCTATGCGGCACGGCGCGACCGGCCGGATCTCGACGGCACCTCGTCCCTGTCGCCGCATCTGCATTGGGGCGAGATCGGGCCGCGGCGAAGCTGGCAGGCGCTCGAGCACGCCGCCGCCGAAACGCCGGCGCTGCGCTCCGCCGCCAGCGCCTATCAGCGCCAGCTCGGCTGGCGCGAATTCTCCACCCATCTGCTGCATGCGCGGCCGGAGCTGCCGGCCGACCCGCTCGACGCCCGCTTCGCCGCCTTCCCCTGGGAAAGCGACCCCAAGGCCCTGCGGGCCTGGCAGCGCGGCCTGACGGGCTATCCCGTGGTCGATGCCGGGATGCGGCAGCTGTGGCGGACCGGCTGGATGCACAACCGCGTGCGCATGGTCGCTGCCTCGTTCCTGATCAAGCACCTGCGCCTCCACTGGCGCGAGGGCGCAGCGTGGTTCTGGGACACGCTGGTCGATGCCGACCTGGCCAACAACGCCGCCAGCTGGCAGTGGGTGGCCGGCAGCGGCGCCGACGCCGCGCCCTATTTCCGCATCTTCAACCCGGTGCTGCAGGGCGAGAAATTCGACCCCGACGGGACCTATGTCGCCGCCACGTGCCCGAGCTGGCGCGGTTGCCGGCGAAATGGGTCCACCGGCCCTGGGCGGCGCCGGACGCGGTGCTGGCCGAAGCCGGAGTGGTGCTGGGCAAGACCTATCCGCAGCCGATCGTCGACCACGCCGCCGCCCGCCGCCTCGCCCTCGCCGCCTTCCAGGCGCTGCCGAGAACCTAATCCCCGCCCCGCTCCGCCAGCACGGTGCGGACCAGCGGCAGGGTGATCGAGCGGCCCTGGGCCAGGCTGGCGGCGTCGATCTCGGCCACCAGCCGCCGGGCCTCGGCGAAGCTGCGCTCCATCCGCGCCAGCATCGCCTGCACGATCTCCGGCCCCACCGCCAGCTGGCGGTCGGCGAACAGCTTGGCCAGCACCTGGGCCAGCAGCACGTCGTCCGGCTCACCCAGGCCGACTGCCGGGGCCGCCTTCAGCCGCGAGGCCAGGTCCGGCAGCGCCACCGGCCAGCGCGCCGGCGGCTGGCGCGCCGCCAGAGCCAAGAAGCCGCCAGCCTCCTTCAGCAGGTTGTGCAGGTGGAACAGCGCCCGCTCCGCCGCCGCATCGCCGGCGACGCGGTCGGCATCGTCCAGCGCCACCGCGCCGGCGGCCGCGACCTCGGCCGGGTCCGCCGCGGCCAGCGCGCCTCCGGCCAGCCGCAGCGCGCCGCTGCGCTGCGCCCAGATGCCGAGCAGGTGGCTCTTGCCCGCCCCCGGCGCGCCGTGCAGGGCCAGGACGCCGGCCGGCCAGCCGGGCCAGCGCGCGATCCAGCCCGCAGCCTCGCGGTTGCTGTCGGCGACGATGAAATCCTCGGGCCCCAAAGCGGGGGGCAGCGACAGATCGAAGACGAACTGCGCGACCTCTCCGGTCATCCTGCTCATGACACCGTGGGGAGGCCGGATTCGCCGGGGCCTGGTTCGCCGGGATCGGGCGGGTCGGGCGGCTTGCGGTACAGCGCGCTCTCGCGGTAGCGGCGCAGCCCGAACCGGGTCAGGACGCCGATCACTGCCGCCACCGGCACCGCCAGCATCACCCCGGTGAAGCCGAACAGGCTGCCGGCGGCGAGCAGCGCGAAGATCACCCAGACCGGATGCAGCCCGACGGATTCGCCGACCAGCTTCGGGGTGACGAAATTGCCCTCGAGGAACTGGCCGAGCAGGAAGATGCCCAGCACCAGCGCCCACATCGTCCAGTCATCATACTGCACCATGGCGATGCCGACCGAGCTGATCAGCCCGACCAGCGAGCCGACATAGGGGATGATCGAGAGAATCCCCGTCATCATCCCGATCAGCAGCCCGAAGTTCAGCCCGACGATCGACAGGGCGATGGCATAAAACAGCCCCAGCAGCAGGCAGACGATCAGCTGGCCGCGGATGAACTTCGACAGGGTGAAGTTCACCTCGATGCCCAGGCCGCGGATGGTGTCGCGCTGCGCGATCGGCAGGTTCTGGTCGATCACCCCGATCATGCGGTCCCAGTCGCGCAGCATGTAGAAGGCGACGACGGGCGTGATGAACACCAGCGACAGCAGGTCGATCAGCGCCATGCCGCCCTGCCACAGCCCGCCGATCACCGTGCCGATCCAGGACACGGCGCTGCCGGCATACTGGCTGACCGCCTTCTGGATCTCGGCGAAGTTGGACTGGGAGACGCGGTGCTTTAGCTCCGCGATCAGCGGCTGCAGCCGCGCCGCCGCCCGGGTCATCATGTCGGGCACGGCCGACAGCAGCCCGGTCACCTGGTTCAGCATGATCGGCAGGATGATCAGCGCCGCCAGGATCGCCACGAACAGGAACATCAGCAGCAGCACCGTGGTCGCCAGCCAGCGTGGCAGGCCCAGCCGCTGCAGCCGCTCGCACACCGGGTCCAGCAGATAGGCGATGACCATGCCCGTGACGAAGGGCGCCAGCACGCCGCTGAGCAGCCAGACCAGCAGGCAGAAGATGACAAATCCGATCAGCCAGAAGCGGATCTGCGCTGATGCGTTCACGCGTGGGCCCCGATCGCAGTGAAGAATTGACGGATGGTCTCACGGAGATAGCCGATCCCCGACAGGATGGTGGTGGCGGCGACCACCCAGACCAGCCCGCCGATCACGCCGCTGGCGTCGACCGCCAAGCCGGGTGCTGCCATCACCAGCACCACCAGCGCGATCTGCAGCAGGGTGTTGAGCTTGCTGATCAGCGACGGCGTCAGCGACCGGGCACCGCGGCCGGCGAAATGCAGCACCACCACGCCGAGCACCAGGCCGATGTCGCGGGCCACCACCAGCCACACCAGCCAGACCGGCAGCGCCTCCATCCAGGTCAGCGCAAGATAGGTGCCGACCAGCAGCGACTTGTCTGCGATCGGGTCGAGATAGCTGCCCAACGCCGTGCGGGCCTGCAGCCAGCGCGCCAGGATGCCGTCGATCGCGTCGGTCAGCGCCGCCGCCGAGAACATCCAGAACGCGGTGACCAGCCGCCCGTCCAGGATCAGCCAGATCGTGACCGGCGCGACGACGAGCCGGGCGAGGCTGAGCAGGTTGGGCAGGTAGCGCGCCAGGCGGCGCAGGGAACCCTGCCGGGGTGGGACGGGATCGGTCACGTCGTTCCTAGCCGCCGGTGCGGTGCAGCTCGAGCGCCTGGGGGCCCTGCTGGACCGTGAGGCCCTGCTGCGCCAGGATCTGGTTGAGCTGGGTCTGGTCGCCGGGGAAGCGCAACTCCAGCACCGCTTGGCGCGACGTCAGGCTGACCATGGACGAGGTGACCACGCCGCCGAGACGGGTCAGCCGGCCCTGGATGTCGTACCAGTCGGCCGCCGCGGCGAGCGGCACGGTGACGGTGACATGGCCCTGGGCGGTGAAGCCCGGCGACGCCCCTGGCTGTGCCACGGTTCCCGGCAGGGTTCCCGGCGGCGTGCCCAGCGCGGTCGGCGCGATCTGCGGCGCGGCGGGGGCACCGGCCAGCAGCTGCTGCACCCCATTGCTGCGGAAGGTGTAGGCCAGTTTCGCGGCGTAGTGGCCGGGCGAGGTCTGCTCCGACTGCACCTGGAAGCGTTCGACCAGCCGCTCGACCTCGCCGTCGGACATGCCGGTGGCGCGGGCGGGATCGCCGCCGATCTGCTGCAGCAGCTGCTGCAGCGCCTTGCGCGGTCCCTGGGCGAAGGCCTTGGTCCGCGCCTCGGTGGCGTTCGCCGCGGTGGCCTCGACCGCGACGCCGTCGACCGAATAGCCGGAGGCATTGCCGGCGATCGGCGCCCCACCGCCGGTCTGGGCATGGATCGGCGCCAGTCCGGCACCGAGCAGCAGGGCTGCCAGCGCCACAGTCGATCCGATGCGAAGCATCATTGCAAAGCCTTCCGGTTCCGCTATGGTCCGCGCCCATCCGCACGGATAATCCGCCTTTATATAGCACCCCTCTCCGCGAGGTCATCATGTGCCCGCCGACTGACCCCCAGGAAAGCGCCGACGCCTACAGCCGAGCCGGCGTGAACATCGCCGAAGGCGACGCCTTCGTCGGCGACATCAAGCCCCTGGCCGAAAGCACGCGCCGGCGCGGCATGATGGAAGGCCTGGGCGGTTTCGGCGCGCTGTTCGACCCCAAGGCCGCCGGCTTCCGCGACCCCATCCTGGTGGCCGCGACCGACGGCGTCGGCACCAAGCTGAAGGTGGCGATCGAGACCGGGCGGCACGACACCGTCGGCATCGACCTCGTCGCCATGTGCGTCAACGACCTGGTGGTGCAGGGCGCCGAGCCGCTGTTCTTCCTCGACTATTTCGCGTCCGGCAAGCTCGACCGCACGGTCGGCGGCGGCGTGCTGCGCGGCATCGCCGAAGGCTGCCGCCAGGCCGGCTGCGCCCTGATCGGCGGCGAGACCGCGGAGATGCCGGGCATGTACGCGCCCGGCGACTACGATCTCGCCGGCTTCGCGGTCGGCGCGGTGGAGCGCGAGCAGGCGCTGACCGGCAAGGATGTCCGCGACGGCGACGTCGTGCTCGGCCTGTCCTCGACCGGCGTGCACTCCAACGGCTATTCGCTGGTCCGCCGCACGGTCGCCGATGCCGGCCTGGCCTGGGACGCGCCGGCCCCCTTCGCCAACGACCTCACGGTCGGCGAGGCCTTCCTGACCCCGACCCGGATCTATGTGAAGAGCACGCTCGCGGCCATCCGCGCCGGCGGCGTCCACGCCATGGCCCACATCACCGGCGGCGGGTTGACCGAGAACATTCCGCGGGTGCTGCCGGACGGGCTGGGCGTCACGCTCGATGCCGGCACCTGGCCCCTGCCCCCGGCCTTCCGCTGGCTGAAGGCGCAGGGCGGGCTGAGCGCGGCCGAGATGGCCCGCACCTTCAACAGCGGCATCGGCATGGTGGTGATCGTGGCGCCGGAGCGGGTCGAGGCGCTGTCGGCGATCCTGACCGGCCAGGGCGAGTCCGTGCACCAGATCGGCCGCGTCGTCGTCGATGCCGGGCATTCGGTGAAGATCTCCGGGGCGGAGGCGGCATGGGCCGGCTGAAGGTCGGGATTCTCATCTCAGGCCGCGGCAGCAATATGGCGGCGCTGGCCGAGGCCTGCGCCGCGCCCGACTTCCCGGCCGAAATCGCCCTCGTCCTGTCCGACATCCCGACCGCCGGCGGCCTCGCCCTCGCCGCCAGCCGCGGCATCGCCACCCAGGCTGTCGACCGCAAGGCCTACGCCTCCAAGGCAGCGTTCGAGACGGCGGTCGATTCCGGCCTTCGCGCCGCGGGGGTCGAGCTGATCTGCCTCGCCGGCTTCATGCGGGTGCTGAGCGCCGATTTCGTCGAGCGCTGGCGCGACCGCATCCTCAACGTCCATCCGTCGCTGCTGCCGGCCTTCCCGGGGCTCGACACCCATGCCCGGGCCCTGGCCGCCGGGGTCAAGGTCGCCGGCTGCACCGTGCATGTGGTACGCGCGGTGGTCGATGACGGCCCGATCCTGGCCCAGGTGGCCGTCCCCGTGCTCGACGGCGACGACCCGGACAGCCTGGCCGCCCGCATCCTGGTCGAGGAGCACCGGTGCTATCCACTGGCGCTGCGCTGGGTCGCCGAGGGCCGGGTCGCGATCGACGGCGGCCGGGCCCGGATCACCGGCGCGGCGGCGGCATCAGAGGCGCTGCGCAACCCGTTGTGACGACTGTAACAATTCCGCCTGGTGTCGCTGCGACAATTAAACCCTAATTCACTGGACAAGACCGGGGCCCGTTCGTAAATGGTGCCCTGTTCCGAAACACATGAAAGATGCGGACGAGGATGAGTGCGATGGCCACCGACGGCACGAATCAGGTCTCGGACGAGCTGCTGACGTCCCGCAGGCTGATGTATGCGAGCTTCGTCCGCTTCAGCACCTGGGGCATCGTCTTCGTCGCCGTGCTGCTGATCGCGATGACCCTGTTCCTGCTTTGATGTCAGCGGGATGAACGAAAAAGAGCCGGCCCCGCAGGGCCGGCTCTTTTGGTTTGGAGGGCAGGCCCTCCGCAACCCGGCTGCTTAGCCGACGATCGCAGCGCGGCTGTTTAGCCGACGATTTCGGTGCCCGCGAAGAAGAAGGCGATCTCGACCGCCGCATTCTCGGCCGAATCGGAACCGTGGACCGAATTCGCCTCGATCGATTCCGCGAATTCCTTGCGGATGGTGCCCGCCGCGGCGTTGGCCGGGTTGGTGGCGCCCATCACGTCGCGGTTCTTGGCGACGGCGTTGTCGCCCTGCAGCACCTGGACCACGACCGGGCCCGAGATCATGAAGGCGCACAGGTCGTTGAAGAACGGGCGTTCCTTGTGGACGCCGTAGAACGCCTCGGCCTGGGCCTTGGTCAGCTGCAGGCGCTTCTGCGCGACGATGCGCAGGCCGGCATCCTCGAACTTGGCGTTGATCTTGCCGGTCAGGTTGCGGCGGGTGGCGTCCGGCTTGATGATCGAAAGGGTGCGCTCGGCCATGTGGTCCTCGTTTTCGGGCGATTGGGATCGGAATTGCGCGGCCTTATAGACGGGCCGCCCCGATCCGGCAACCGGAGTGCATGAATCGCGGGGCCCGAATCCGGCCGGGTCGTGCTATGACCCCGCCGCCATGCTTCAAATCCAGGACGTCACCATCCGCATCGCCGGCCGCTCGCTGCTCGACACCGCTTCGGTGTCGGTGCCGGCTGGGCACAAGGCCGGCCTCGTCGGCCACAACGGCACCGGCAAGTCGACGCTGCTGCGCGCGATCCGCAAGGAGATCGGGCTCGACGGCGGCCAGATCAGCTATCCCGGGCGCTGGCGCATGGCCAGCGTCGCCCAGGAGGTGCCGGCCGGCCCCGCCAGCCTGCTCGACACCGTGCTGGCCGCCGACATCGAGCGCGCCGCGCTGATGGACGAAGCCGAAACCGCCGAGGATCCCGACCGCATCGGCGAGATCCACATGCGGCTGGCCGATATCGACGCGCACAGCGCCCCCTCCCGCGCCGCCACCATCCTGGCCGGCCTGGGCTTCGACACCGAGGCTCAAGGCCGGCCGGTCGGCGACCTCTCCGGCGGCATGCGGATGCGCGTGGCGCTGGCGGCGACGCTGTTCCTGCAGCCCGACCTGCTGCTGCTCGACGAGCCCACCAACCACCTCGACCTCGAGGCGACGCTGTGGCTCGAGACCTGGCTGAAGAGCTATCCGCACACCATCCTGATGGTCAGCCACGATCGCGACCTGCTGAACCGGGTGGTCGACATGACCATCCATCTCGAGAACTCGAAGCTGACCGCCTACACCGGCGGCTACGACCAGTTCGAGCAGACCCGGCGGATGCGGCTGGACCACATGGCGGCGCTGCAGAAGCGCCAGATCGCCCAGCGCGAGCACATGCAGAGCTTCGTCGACCGGTTCAAGGCCAAGGCGACCAAGGCCCGCCAGGCGCAGAGCCGGATGAAGGCGCTGGAGAAGATGGAGCCGATCGTCGCCCTGGTCGAGGACCAGTCGATCAGCTTCGACTTCCCCAAGCCGCAGGCGCTGTCGCCGCCGATCCTGGTGCTGGACAAGGTCGCGGTCGGCTATGACGACCGGGCGGTGCTGAAAAGCCTCGACCTGCGCATCGACATGGACGACCGCATCGCCCTGCTCGGCGCCAACGGCAACGGCAAGTCGACCCTGGTCAAGCTGTTCGCCGGCCGGCTGCAGCCGATGGCGGGCGAGATGCGCCGGTCCTCCAAGCTCAAGGTCGGCTATTTCGCCCAGCACCAGGCCGAGGAGCTGGACCTGTCGCTCAACGCCATCGCCCAGGCGCGGCGGTCGATGCCCGGCGTGACCGACGAGAAGATCCGCGCCCATCTCGGCCGCTTCGGCTTCGTCCAGCGCCGCTCCGAGACCCGGATCAGCGACATGTCCGGCGGCGAGAAGGCCCGGCTGCTGCTGGCGCTGATGGCGCGCGAGGCGCCGCAGCTGCTGCTGCTCGACGAACCGACCAACCATCTCGACGTCGACAGCCGCCAGGCGCTGGTCCAGGCGCTGAACGAGTATGACGGCGCCGTGGTTCTGATCACCCATGACCCGCATCTGATCGAGCTGACCGCCGACCGGCTGCTGCTGGTGCGCGACGGCGGCGTGCATCCGTTCGAGGGCGACCTCGACGACTACCGGCGCCTGCTGGTCGAGCAGCGCCGGCAGGAGCGTGCGGGCAACAAGGGCGACAAGGCCAGCCAGGCCGACCGCAAGGAACAGCGCCGCCTGGCCGCCGAGGCCCGGGCCCAGCTGGCGCCGCTGCGCCAGGAGATCCGGCAGATCGAGAGCCGGATCCAGAAGCTGGAGCGCGAGAAGCAGGCGATCGAGGCCAAGCTGGCCGATGGCGGGCTCTATGCCGACCCGTCGGCGGCGACCGGGCAGCAGATCGCGCTGCACGACCTCCAGGCACAGCTGGACAAGTCGGAGGAAGCCTGGCTGGAAGCTACGGCGAAGCTCGACGCGGCGCAGCAGCTCGCGGGGTGAGTGGGTTCAGCTGGGTTGCGGCCAGCGCACCAGGCCGCGGGTAAAGTCGCGCCACGCCGCGGCCGTGGTCCAGCGGTCGAACAGCAGCGCGTGCAGCCCGGCGCTGACCAGCAGGGTGACGGCCGCGGCGAAGACCACGTCGCTGAGGAAATGCCCGCCCATGCCGATGCGCAGCAGGCCTATCGCTCCGCCCAGCGCCATCGATCCCCAGAAGATCGGCCGCCGCCGGCGCCTCGGCACGACATAGGCGACGCTGTGGACGACGAAGCCGACGGTGGGGTCGCCGGCGACGAAGGAGCAGTTGCGGCTGCACTGGCCGGCGGGGATCAGCGGCGGCGAGAAGGCGGCGGCGCCGCCGAAGGCCTCGACCTGGCGCGGTCGCGCCCGCCCCCAATGGTCCTTCAGCACGGCATTGGCCACCAGACCCGGCCCGATCGCCAGCGCCAGCAGCAAGAAGGTCCAGCGCCGCGCATCGAGGCCGTGCAGCCGGGCCGGCCGCAGCCAGGTCCAGGCCGCAGCCGCCAGCAGCAGCGCGGCACCGGCGCGGGCCGCGAACTGCACCGCCTGGTGGATCGCCTCGGCCAGCGGCGCGCCGTCCCAGGCGAAGCCGCTGCCGGCGGCGTAGAACCAGCCGGCGACCACCAGGTCGATCCCCGGCAGCAGGACCAGGACGGCGCAGACGGCGACCGCGAGCCAGAGCGCGACGCGGGGGGTCACCCCGCCGCCACCCGCTGCTTCTCGCTCCAGGCCCCGGCCTCGTCCTGTTGGTAGTAGACCAGGGCATGCCCGGCCTCGCGCCGGCTCTTCCAGCGGCCACGGGCGGCCTGCACCGCGTCCGGGTCGTTGCCGTCGAACAGGTCGCACACCGTCTCGAATCCCCCGCCGCCGTCGGAATCCGCACCGTCGCCCAGGAACAGGACCTGGGCCCGGTTCGGATTCTCGACCTGGTCGGTGATCCAGACCGGCTGCTCCTCGGCGAAGCCATCGCGCTTGGTGCCGTGCGGCAGGAAGCCTTCCTTGGACCAGGTCCAGAGATGACCGGCCAGCGTCTCCACCCGCTCTTCCGAGCCGACGCAGACCACGGCGCGCCAGCCGCGCTGCAGCGTGCGCTCGAGCAGGACCGGCAGGGTCTGCTCGAGCGTCCGTGCGGTCAGGTGATAGAACCGGATCTCGGCCATTACCCTTCGTAATTGTCGGCCACGAGCCGGTCCAGCAGGCGCACGCCGAAGGCGGTGGCGCCCTTCGGCACCGTCGGCGTGTCCTTGCCCGACCAGGTGGTGCCGGCGATGTCGAGATGGGCCCAGGGCACCTTGTTGACGAAGCGCTGCAGGAACTGGCCGGCGACGATCGAGCCGGCGTCGCGGCTGCCGGTGATGTTCTTCATGTCGGCGATGTCGCTGTCGATCTGCTTGTCGTAGGAATCGGCCAGCGGCATGCGCCACAGCTTCTCCTCCACCGCCTTGCCGGCGGCGGCCAGCTTCTCGGCCAGGGCGTCGTCGTTCGAGAACAGCCCGGCATGGTCGGTGCCCAGCGCGATGATGATCGCCCCGGTCAGGGTGGCGAGGTTGATCATCGCCTTCGGCTTGAACCGGTCCTGGGTGTACCAGAGCGCGTCGGCCAGAACGAGCCGGCCCTCGGCATCGGTATTCCAGACCTCGATGGTCTGGCCCGACATCGAGGTGACGATGTCGCCCGGGCGCTGGGCGTCGCCCGACGGCATGTTCTCGACCAGGCCGAGCACGCCGACGGCATTGACCTTGGCCTTGCGCAGCGCCAGGCCCTTCATCAGCCCGGTGACGACGCCGGCGCCGCCCATGTCCCACTTCATGTCCCACATGCCCTGGCCGGGCTTCAGCGAGATGCCGCCGGTGTCGAAGGTGACGCCCTTGCCGACGAAGGCGATCGGCGCCTCGTCGCGGCGCTTGCCGCCGGCGCCCTTCCACTGCAGCACCACCAGCTGGCTCTCGAACGCCGAGCCCTGGCCGACGCCGAGCAGCGCACCCATCCCGAGCTTGCGCATCTGCTTCTCGCCGAGGACCTCGACCTCGATGCCGAGTTCGGCCAGCTCCTTCGCCTTGGCGGCGAAGCTTTCCGGATTCAGGATGTTCGGCGGCTCGGACACCAGTTCGCGGGTCAGGAACACGCCCTGGGCCACCGCATCGGCCCGGGCGAAGGCCTTCTTCGCCGCCGCGGCCTCGCCAGTCTGGACGGTCAGGGATTTCAGCGTCGGCTTGGCCTCGGGCTTTTCGGTGGTGCGGTAGCGCTCGAAACGCCAGGCCCGCAGCCGGACGCCGAAGGCGAATTCGGCGGCGGCGGCCGCGGCCCCGTCCTTGCCGGCCCCATCCTTGCCGACGATGGCAACCCCGTCGAGCCGCGCCGTGGCGGCGGCCGCGCCGGTCTGGTTCAGCAGGGCCGCGACCACGCCGCCGGCACGCTGCAGCCCCACCGCGTCGACCGCATCGGGCTTGCCCAGGCCGAACAGCACGACCCGGTCGGTGCCGATGCCGGGCAGGCCGTACAGCGACAGCGTCTCGTCCCGGCCGCCCTTGAACTTCGGCGCGGCCTTCAGCGCCCGCGACAGGGCGCCCTTGGACTGCTTGTCGATGCCCGCGGCGGCGGTGGACAGCACACCGTCGGCGAACACGCCGAGCACCAGGACGCCGGCTTCCACCGAAGCGGGCGAGGCGAAGGAGATCTGCATCGTTTCGACTTCCGGGCGATTTTTGATGAACCGCGGCGACGCGGCGGAACCCGCACCGTAACAGCGGGTTTCACGATCGTCACCCGTTCAACGGGCCCCATGGCCGGCTGCGACCTCGTTGGCGGTCGCCGCGGCGCCCCGACTACTGTAGAAGATCCGCCGAGCCCCCTGCATTCACAGGCCCAATCGACGCCTCATGGTCCGATCCCCCACCTTCTACGCCTATATCGTGCGGCAGTTCCTGTTCTGGTTCATAGCGGTCCTGCTGGTGCTGAGCGGGGTGATCGCGGTGTTCGAGTTCGTCGAATTCGTCCGCCAGGTCAGCGCCATCCCGGAGCTTCCGCTGAGCCTGGCCTTCACCCTGGCCGCGTTCAAGCTGCCGAGCTCGATCGAGATCCTGTTCCATTTCGCGGTGCTGATCGCGGCGATGGTGACCTTCTGGCGCATGACCCGCAGCCGCGAGCTGGTGGTGGCCCGCGCCGCCGGCCTGTCGGCCTGGCAGTTCCTGGCGCCGGTGATCGTGACGGCGATGGTGCTGGGGGTGGTCAAGATCACCGTGGTCAACCCGATCTCGGCGGCGATGTACGGACGCTTCGAGCGCCTGGACGTCGACTATCTCGGCGGCACCGGCGACATCATGAAGGTGGCGAAGACCGGCTTCTGGCTGCGGCAGAAGGACGAGAACGGCGTCGCGGTGATCCATGCCGAGAAGGTCAGCGGCAATGGCGACCAGCTCGAGAACGCGATGTTCCTGCTGCTGAAGCCGGATGAGAGCTATCGCGGCCGGATCGACGGCGCCAGCGCCAGGCTCAAGGATGGCAAGTGGCAGATCACCGATGCCTGGGTGATGGATGGCAACGAGCCGCCGCAGCATGTCGACAGCACCACGCTGCCCAGCAACCTGACACGCAACGGGATCCAGGAGCGCTTCGCCTCGCAGCAGACCATCTCGTTCTGGGACCTGCCGGACTATGTCCGCAACCTCGAATCCACCGGCTTCTCCTCGACCCGCTACCGCATCGCCTACCAGTCGCTGCTGTCGCAGCCGCTGCTGATGGCGGCGATGATCCTGGTCGCCGCGGCGTTCAGCCTGCGGCCGGGCCGGCGGGTCGACACGGTGCTGATGATCGTCGGCGCCATCGTCACCGGCTTCTCGATCTTCGTGCTCGGCGACATCGTCGCGGCGCTCGGCCGCGCCGGGACGCTGCCGGTGCCGATGGCCGCCTGGGCCACGTCCGGCGTCGCCATGCTGTTCGGCATCGCGGCGCTGCTGCATCTCGAGGATGGCTGATGCCGCCGCTGCCCCGCCCTGCCGCCGCTTTTGCCTTGAGTCGGCCAAAGTCGCGTGCTGTATCTGCGCCTTTCAACTGCGAGGCCGTGTAGCCCTCATGATCCGTCGCCTGTCGGCCCCGTTCATCGCCCTGGTCCTGGCCCTCGTCTCGGTCGCCGCGCCGTCCGCCCTGGCGCAGACCCGTGCGGCTCCCGCGCCTGCGGCAAGCGCCGTCGGCACCATCGCCGCCGTCGTCAACGACGACGTGATCACGGTCACCGACCTGCAGTTGCGCCTGCGGTTGGCGTTGATGAGCAGCGGCCTGCCGGCGTCGCAGGAGAATCAGCAGCGGATGCTGCCCCAGGTGCTGCGCCTGCTGATCGACGAGAAGCTGCAGGGACAGGAGGCCAGCCGCACCGGCGTCGCCGTTCCCGCCCAGGATGTCGACAAGGCGCTGGCGTCGATCGCCGGCCAGAATCACCTCAGCACGCAGCAGCTGTTCACGATGCTGAAATCCACCGGCGTGCCGCAGGCGGCGCTGGAGGACCAGGTGCGAGCCCAGCTCGCCTGGCGCCAGCTGGTGCAGCGCCGCTTCGTGTCCCAGGTCGAGGTCTCGGACACCCAGATCGACGAGGTGGTGGAACGGCTGCGCGCCAACCAGGGCAAGCCGCAATACCTCGTCGCCTCGATCTTCCTGGCGGTCGACCAGGATTCGAACGACGCCCAGGTCAGGGCCCTGGCTGATCGCCTGGTCTCGGAAGTCCGCAAGGGCGCCCCCTTCCCCGCCGTGGCGCGCCAGTTTAGCCAGGCTGCCGGCGCGCAGAACGGCGGCGACATGGGCTGGGTGCTGGCCGGGCAGCTGGAGCCGGCGCTGGACCAGGTTCTTGGCGGCATGACCCAGGGCCAGGTCTCGGACCCGATCCGCACCCTCGGCGGCTACAACATCCTGCTGGTGCGCGACAAGCGGGTGGTCAACGCCCAGACCGCCACCGGCGTCAAGGTTCGCCTGAACCAGATCGTGGTGCCGGTGCCGTCGACCGCGCCGGCCAATCGGGTCGACACCGTGGTTGGCCAGATGCGCAATGACTTCAAGGACATCTCCGGTTGCGAGGCCTTCCGCACCAAGGTCAAGGAACTCGGCGTGACCGCCAATCCGGATCTCGGCGATGTCCTGCTCAGCCGCCTGCCCCAGGGCATGCGCCAAGTGGTCAGCGGCCTGGCCGACGGCCAGGTCAGCCCGCCGATGCGGGTGTCGGACGGCGTCGCGGTGATGATGGTCTGCTCGCGCGCCGACGCCGGCGGCGACGGCATCGACCGCGACCAGATTCGCGCCGGCCTGGCCGAGCAGCGGATCGACATGATGCAGCGCCGGCTGCTGCGCGACCTGCGCGGCAACGCCTACATCGACATCCGGCTCTGAGCCCCTCCGACCAAGCCGCGCGCGGCGCTGACGCGTTGCGCAGTGCCATCGCCGCCCTGCCGCCGCTGCGCGAGGTCATCGCGCAGCACGGCCTGGCGGCGAAGAAGTCGCTGGGCCAGAACTTCCTGCTCGACCTCAACGTCACCGCCCGGATCGTGCGCGAGGCCGGCGACCTCGGCGGGGCGAACGTGGTCGAGATCGGCCCCGGCCCGGGCGGCCTGACCCGCGCCCTGCTGGCCGCGCCCGCCGCCAGCATTACCGTGATCGAGCGCGATCGCCGTTTCCTGCCGGCGCTCGAGGAGCTGGCGGCGATCGGCGGCGGCAAGCTGCGCGTGGTCGAGGCGGATGCGCTGAAGACCGACATCCTGGCCCTGGTGCCGGCGCCACGCGCCGTCATTGCCAACCTGCCCTACAATGTGGCGACGCCGCTGCTGATCGGCTGGCTGCGGCACATCGACGAGTTTCGGTCGCTGACGCTGATGTTCCAGAAGGAGGTGGCCGACCGGATCGTCGCCGCCCCGCGCAGCCACGCCTATGGCCGGCTGTCGGTGATCGCCCAGTGGCGCGCCGAGGTCGACCCATTGCTGACCCTGCCCGCCCGCGCTTTCACGCCGCCGCCCAAGGTCGATTCGACCGTGGTCCAGCTGCGCCCGCGCCAGGGTCGCGAGGACGTGCCCTTCGCGGTGATGGAGGCGGTGACGGCCGCCGCCTTCGGCCAGCGCCGCAAGATGCTGCGCGCCAGCCTGCGCAGCCTGGGCGACGCCGAGGCCTTGCTGGCCGAGGCCCAGCTGTCGCCGACCGCCCGGGCCGAGGAGATCGACGTCGCCGGCTTCGTCCGCCTCGCCAGGGCGGTGGCAGCGCGCCAGGGCTGACCTAAAGCTTCGCCTGCAGCGCCCGGACGAAGGCCGGCAGGCCGGTCTGGCGGCTGCGGCGCAGGCGTTCGGCCGTCAGGATCGCCTGGATCTGGGCGATGCTGGTGGCGAGGTCGTCATTGACGATGGCGTAGTCGTATTCCGGCCAGTGGCTCATCTCGTCCGACGCCTTGGCCATGCGGCTGGCGATCACCGCGTCGCTGTCCTGGGCTCGGACGCGCAGACGCTTCTCCAGGTCATCCACCGTCGGCGGCAGGACGAAGACGCCGACCAGGTCGTCGCGCACCCGCTGGTGCAGCTGTTGCGTGCCCTGCCAGTCGATGTCGAAGATCACGTCACGGCCGGCGGCCAACGCCGCCTCGACCGGGGCGCGCGGCGTGCCGTAGGAATTGCCGAAGACCCGGGCGTATTCCAGCAGCGCGTCGTCGCGGACCATGGCGTCGAAGGTCGCCTGGTCGATAAAGTGGTAATGCGTCCCGTCGATCTCGCCCGGACGCTGCGCCCGGGTGGTGACCGACACCGAGATCGTCAGGTTCGGGTCCTGCGCCAGCACCGCACGGGTGATCGAGGTCTTGCCGGCGCCTGAGGGCGAGGACAGGACCAGCATGAGGCCGCGTCGAGGGATGTTGGTCATTCGATGTTCTGGATCTGCTCGCGGAACTGTTCGATCACGGCCTTGAGGTCGAGGCCGATGCGGGTCAGCGCCACATCCGCCGCCTTCGAGCACAGCGTGTTGGCCTCGCGGTTGAACTCCTGGCACAGGAAGTCGAGCCGGCGCCCGACGCCGGCGCCATCCGCGAGCATGCCGCGCGCCTGGCCGATATGGGCATCCAGCCGGTCCAGCTCCTCGCGCACGTCGCAGCGGCCGACCAGCAGCGCCACCTCCTGCGCCAGCCGGTCCTCGGCCAGCGGCGGCCGCGCCTCCAGCAGCAGGTCGAGCTGGGCCTTCAGCCGCGCCCGCAGCGCTTCCGGCTGCGTCGCGGCGCTGCCGCGGGCCTGGCCGACGAGCTGGGCGATGTGGTCGACCTGGCCGGCCAGCACGCCGCGCAGCCGCTCGCCCTCTTCCAGCCTTGTGGACAGGAGATCGTCGAGCAGCGGCACGATCGCCGCCGCCGCCTCGGCCTCGACCGCGCTGTTCAGCTCGGCGGTGTTGCCCTCGCCGGTCTCGACCACGCCGCGGATGCCCAGCAGCGTGTCGACCTGGATCGGGGCGGCGGGGCCGTTCAGCTCCCGCACCAGCGCGATCAGCCGGTCCAGCACCTCGCGGTTGATGCGCAGCTGGGACGCGGTCTCGACCCGGCCGAGCGACAGGTTGAGGGTGACGTTGCCGCGCCGGAAGCGCTTGGCCAGCTCGATCCGGGCCGCGGCCTCCAGCCGCTCGAAGCCGGTCGGGGTGCGCAGGCGGAGGTCCAGCGACTTGCCGTTGACGCTGCGCGCCTCCCACACCCAGGACAGCCCGTCGACGCCGCCCTCCCTGCGGGCGAAGCCGGTCATGCTGGATAGCTGGGCCGTGGCGGTCTTATCGCTAACCTGCACCTCTCACCCTCCTTGTGTCCTGCGTCGCCTTGCGGCGAGTCGGATGCGGGGGTGGGACGCGAAGAGCGTATCGGACTATACGGTCGAGCGGCCCGCGCCCGCAGGCGGCCGCCGCAAGGCGACCCTCCGGGCCGGTTGAAAATGCCGGCAGGGGGCGTCGAACGGCTTGCGCGATGCGCTGCATCGCGCTGCGCCGCTCTCCTGCCCTGCCGGCATTTTGAACCGGCGCAGGACACAAGGAGGGTGAGAGGTGCAGGTTAATCATAGCCGGCTTATACCGGGCGTCCCGATCGCCAACAAGGAGAACGCCATGACGGCGCCGGCGAACATCCTGATCACCGGCGCCTCGAGCGGGCTCGGCGCCGGGCTGGCCAGGGCCTATGCCGGCCCGGGCGTGCGGCTCGTCCTGTTCGGCCGCGATGCGGCGCGGCTGGAGGCGGTGGCGATATCGGTGCAGGCCCTCGGCGCCACCGCCGAGACGGTGGCGATCGACGTCACCGACCGGGCGGCGATGGCGGCGGCGGTGGTGGCGGCCGACGAGGCCGGGCCGCTCGACCTCGTCATCGCCAATGCCGGCATCGGCCCAGCTGGCGCGGAGGGCACCGACAAGACGGCGATCGCCCGGCGGGTCTTCGCGGTCAACCTCGACGGCGTGCTGAACACGGTCGACCCGATCCGGCCGCGCATGGTGGCGCGCCGAGCCGGCCAGATCGCGCTGATGAGTTCCCTCGCCGGCTTCCGCGGCGTGCCTGGCATGGGCGCCTATACCGCCTCGAAGGCCGCGGTCCGGGTCTATGGCGAGGCGATCCGGATGGAGCTGCGGCCGCGCGGCATTCGGGTTTCGGTGATCTGCCCCGGTTTCGTGCGGACGCCGCTGACCGCTGGCGCCGCCTTCCCCATGCCGATGCTGATGGAGGTCGGGGACGCGGTGGCGGCGATCCGGCGCGGCCTCGACCGCGGCCGGCCGCTGATCGCCTTCCCCTGGCCGATCCATGCCGGGATGCGGCTGGTGGCGGCGCTGCCGACCGGCTGGGTCGACGCCGCGATGCGCCGCTTCGTCAGGCTGTGACCGCCGTCACGGTGGGATCACGATCGGACGTGCATTGTGGCGTCAGGCGATCTTCCGATCGAAAGCGCGACCACCATGCATCTGATCCATGACGACGACGAAATCGAGAGCCCCTTCGACCTGATCCGCGAGATCGCGACCATCGTCGGCTGGGTGGCGACCACCTTCGCCCTGCTGCTGCTGGCCTACGCCGCGATCGGCTGACCGGGCCCCGGCCGGTCAGACCGGCGACGGGGCCGAAGGCGGCTGGTCCGCCGGCGGCTCCGGGTCGACGTCCGGCGCATCGTCTTCGACCCCCATCATCAGCGCCGCCTGGCGCTTGAGATGGGCGTAGCGGCGGATGCTGAACAGGATGCTGCCGACATAGATCAGGCCGAGCGCGACCAGCGTCGGCCAGGTGGCGGTGACCAGCAACGTGGCCACCAGCCCGACCCCGACCAGCACCGGCACGATGTACTCCTGCGGGATCCGCACCACCTTCATCGAGAACGTCGGGATCCGGCTGACAAGCAGCAGCGCCACGAACACCGTCCACACCCCGACCAGCACCGGCGCGGCCCAGAATCCCGGCGCGAATTCGAAGCTGATCATCAGCGGCATCAGGATCAGGATCGCCCCGGCCGGCACCGGCACGCCGGTGAAGTAGTTGTAGGCGAAGGGCGGCAGGCTGTCGGCGTCGTCAAGCGCGGTGTTGAACCGGGCCAGCCGCAGCGCGGCGCAGACGGCATAGGCCATCACCGCGAGCCAGCCGAAGCTGCCGGCCCCCTGCATCATCCAGAGGTAGAGGATGATCGCCGGGCTGACGCCGAAGCTGACGATGTCGGCCAGGCTGTCCAGCTCGGCCCCGAACTTGCTGGACCCGCGCAGCAGCCGGGCGACGCGGCCGTCCAGCCCGTCCAGCACCGCCGCCACCAGGATCGCGGTCACCGCCTGCTCCCAGCGCCCCTGGATGGCGTAGCGGATGGCGGTCAGCCCGGCGCACAGCGCGAGCGTGGTCAGGATGTTCGGCAGCAGCCGGTTGATCGTCAAGCCGCGGAT
This sequence comes from Inquilinus sp. 2KB_23, assembly GCF_052115705.1. NCBI lineage: Bacteria > Pseudomonadati > Pseudomonadota > Alphaproteobacteria > Rhodospirillales > Rhodospirillaceae > Inquilinus > Inquilinus sp. 2KB_23. The sequence goes on from NZ_JBFRHF010000025.1 coordinate 77,398, forward strand.
GCGGACGACGGGCCGGCGGCGGAACGGGCGGCGGTAGGGCCGGGGCTCGGGCGCGGTCATCGGGCCAGGGCGAGCGGGCTGACGGCGGCGACGGCGAGGTCGGCCAGCACGGTCTCGCCGCCGACCATGGTCTGGCCGACGCAGACCAGGGCCTCGACCCCGTCCGGCAGGTAGATGTCGGTGCGGCTGCCGAAGCGGATCAGCCCGTAGGTCTCGCCGGCGACCACCGGCTGGCCGGGCGACAGGTCGCAGATGATGCGCCGGGCGACCAGCCCCGCGATCTGCACGAACACCAGGGCGCGGCCGTCGGGCAGGCGCAGCGACACGGCGCAGCGCTCGTTCTCCTCGCTCGCCTTCTCCAGGTTGGCGCTGAAGAACTTGCCGGGGCGGTACTTCACGTCCATCACCGCGCCATCGGCCGGGATCCGGTTCACATGCACGTTGAACACGTCGAGGAAGATGCTGATCCGGGTCAGCGGCCGGTCGCCGAGGCCGAGTTCGACCGGCGGCGTCGCCCGCACCACCATCTGCACCCGGCCATCGGCCGGCGCCACCACCAGGTCGGGGCGGTTCGGCGTCACCCGCGGCGGATGGCGGAAGAAGTAGACGCACCAGGCGGTCGCGACCACGCCGAGCCAGCCCAGCGGTTCCCAGATCAGGAACAGGATCACCGTCGCCACGGCGAACACCCCGATGAACGGATAGCCGGCCGGGTGGATCGGCACCAGGACGCCGCGGATCGTGTGCAACAGATGCGGCTCGTCTTTACCGTTACCGTTCAAGGCGTGCTGTCCCCGGTCTCCGGAGCCGTGTCGTCGGAATTCGGCTCGGTTGCGTGCCGTCGCTTCTGCCATTCGGCGACGTTGCGATTATGTTCCTCAAGCGTCCGAGCGAAGGCATGTCCACCCGACCCATCGGCTACGAAGTAATAATAGCCCGTGACGGCCGGCTTGAGCACTGCGGCAAGTGCGTCGCGCCCGGGATTGGCGATCGGGCCCGGCGGCAGGCCCTGGACGACATAGGTGTTGTAGGGCGAATCGAGCTTCCAGTCGGCCCGGGTCAGTGCCCGCCCCAGCGGCTTCTTGCCGTTGGTCAGGCCGTAGATCACCGTGGGGTCGGACTGCAGCGGCATGCCAGCCTGCAACCGGTTCAGGAACACGCTGGCGACCATCGGCCGCTCCGCCGCCACGCCGGTCTCCTTCTCCACGATCGAGGCCAGCGTCACCGCCTCCTGCGCGCTCCTGATCGGCAGGCCGTTGGTGCGCTTCGACCACAGCGCGTCGACCTCCTGCCGCATCGCCTTGCGCATGCGCTCGACCACCCCTGCCCGGCTGTCGCCGCGGATGAACTGGTAGGTCTCCGGCAGCAGCGAGCCTTCGGCCGGCGTGTCGCCGACCTCGCCGGTCAGCAGCGGCTCGGCGTCGAGCAGGGCCACGATCTCGGTCGAGGTCAGGCCCTCGGCGATGGTGATCTTGTGCGAGACGTTGCTGCCACGGGCCAGCAGGTCCGTGGCCTCCGCCGGCGAGATCCCGGCCGGGAAGGCGTATTCGCCCGCCTTGAGGCTGCGGTCACCGCCGTCCAGCACGCTGCCGGCCAGGAATACCCAGCGGTTGGAGACCACACCGGCCGCTTCGAGCTGCGCCGCGATCACCGACAGCCCGCTGCCGCGCTCGACCACCAGCGTCGCCGGGGCGGTCAGTGGCCCCGGCGCGCGGTAGGCATGGAGGAAATAGCCCACGGCCCCGCCGATGACGGCGGCCAGCACCGCCAGGATGGCGAGAGCGCGGGCAAGAGCCCGTAGCATGCGTTCAGGCGTGCTCGCGGAAGACCAGCGACGCGTTGGTGCCGCCGAAGCCGAAGCTGTTCGACAGGGCGGCCCGCACCGGCCGCTCCTTGGCCTGCTTCGGCACCAGGTCGACGCCGAGGCAGCTGTCGGACGGGTCCTCCAGATTCAGCGTCGGCGGCACCACGTCGTGGTTGATCGCCAGCACCGAATAGATCGCCTCGACCGCGCCGGCCGCACCGAGCAGATGGCCGATCGCCGATTTGGTGGAGGACATCGAGACGGTCTCGATGGCGTTGCCGAACAGGCGCTTGACCGCGCCGAGCTCGATCTCGTCGCCGAGCGGCGTCGAGGTGCCGTGGGCGTTGACGTAGTCGATGTCGGATGGGGTCAGGCCAGCCCGCTTCAGCGCCGCCGTCATCGCCCGGAAGCCGCCATTGCCGTCTTCCGGCGGGGCGGTGATGTGGTGGGCGTCGCCCGACAGGCCGTAGCCCACCACCTCGGCATAGATGGTGGCGCCGCGCGCCTTGGCGTGCTCGAGCTCCTCGAGCACGACGACGCCGGCGCCCTCGCCCATGACGAAGCCGTCGCGACCCTTGTCATAGGGGCGCGAGGCCCGGTCGGGGGTCTCGTTATAGGCCGTGGACAGCGCCCGCGCCGCGGCGAAGCCGGCGAGCCCGAGCCGGCACACCGCCGCCTCCGCCCCGCCCGCCACCATGACGTCGGCATCGTCCCACATGATCAGCCGCGCCGCGTCGCCGATCGCGTGCGCGCCGGTCGAGCAGGCCGTGACCACGGCATGGTTCGGACCGCGGAAGCCGTGCTGGATCGAGACCTGGCCGGAGGCCAGGTTGATCAGCGCCGCCGGGATGAAGAAGGGAGAGATCCGGCGCGGCCCCTTCTGCTCCAGCGTCAGCGAGCCTTCGGCGATCCATTGCAGGCCGCCGATGCCCGACCCGATCATGACGCCGGTGCGCTCGCGCGCCTCGTCATCCGGGGGCTGCCAACCGGAATTCGCGATCGCCTCGTTGGCCGCGGCGATCGCGTAATGGATGAAGACGTCGTTCTTGCGCTGGTCCTTGGGCGGGACCGCGCTGTCGACGTCGAAGTCACCGGGCCCGGTGCCGCGCGGCACCATGCCGGCCACGCGCGCCGGCAGGTCCGCGACCTCGAAGGCAGTGATCGCCCCGATGCCGGACTGCCCGGCGATCAGCCGGTCCCAGTTGGTCTTCACACCGGCACCGAGAGGCGTGACCATCCCCATGCCGGTGATTACGACACGTCGCATCATTTCATCCGGTTGTGCAGCGGAACGGGTGACAAGGGCGTGCGATCAGCCGGCCGAATGCTGCTCGATGAAGCTGATCGCGTCCTTGACCGTGAGGATCTTCTCGGCCGCGTCGTCCGGAATCTCGCAGCCGAACTCCTCTTCGAACGCCATGACCAGCTCGACGGTGTCGAGGCTGTCGGCGCCGAGGTCGTCGATGAAGCTGGCCGATTCGGTGACCTTGCCTTCTTCGACGCCGAGATGCTCGACAACAATCTTCTTAACGCGCTCGGCGATGTCGCTCATTCGTTCTACCTTTCAAGAGAGCGGAACGGGGCAGGTTTCCGCAGCATGACCCCCGCTAGTGACCGCCCCGTAGGACCCGCGGTCACATAACACACCTGATCGGGCATGGCCAAGCCTATGGCCGCGCCCGGGCCGGGCGATGTCAATACATTGCCATGCCGCCATTCACATGGATCGTCTGGCCGGTGACGTAGGCCGCCTCGAGGCTGGCCAGGTACAGCACCGCCGACGCAATCTCGGCCGGCTCGCCCATCCGCGCCATCGGGATGGTGGTCGCGATCCGCGCCTTCTGCTCGTCGTTCAGCGCATCGGTCATGGCGCTGGCGACGAAGCCCGGGGCGACGCAGTTGACGGTGATGCCGCGGCTGGCGACTTCCTGCGCCAGCGCCTTGGTCATCCCGGTCATGCCGGCCTTGGAGGCGGCGTAGTTGACCTGGCCCGGATTGCCGGTGTGGCCGACGATCGAGGTGATCGACACGATCCGGCCCCAGCGGCGCTTCATCATGCCGCGCAGCGCGGCGCGGGCCAGGCGGAAGCCGGAGACCAGGTTGACGTCGAGGACGGTCTCGAAATCCTCGTCCTTCATCCGCATCGCCAGGCCGTCGCGGGTCAGGCCGGCATTGTTGACCAGGATGTCGATGCCGCCGGTCGCGGCCTCGGCCGCCTTGGACACCGATTCGGCGCCCTCGGCGCTCGACAGGTCGCCGGGAACCACATGGGCGCGGTCGCCCAGCGCCTTGGCCAGCGCCTCGAGCTTCTCGACCTTGGTGCCGGACAGTGCCACGGTCGCCCCCTGGGCGTGCAGCAGGGTCGCGATCGCCCGGCCGATGTCACCCGAGGCGCCGGTGACGAGCGCCGACTTGCCGTTCAGATCGAACATGCTCACTCCCTCAACCCCTTCACGCGCCCGGATCAGGCTGCCCCRATGCCGGCCACCCAGGCATCGATCTCCTCGGGCGTCTGCAGCGACACCGCGGCGAGGTCGCGATCGATGCGCTTGGCGAGGCCGGCCAGGACCTTGCCCGCCCCCAGTTCGACCAGTTCCTGCACGCCCGCGGATTTCATGTAAAGCACGCTTTCGCGCCAGCGCACGGTTCCGGTCACCTGATCGACCAGCAGGCGGCGGATCTCGTCGGGTGCCGTGACCGGCGCCGCGGTGACGTTGGCGATCACCGGCACGGCCGGCGCCTTGATCTCGACCTCGGCCAGCGCCGCGCGCATCGCCTCGGCGGCCGGCGCCATCAGCGGGCAGTGGAAAGGGGCGCTGACCGGCAGCAGGATGCTGCGCTTGGCGCCGAGTTCGGCCGCCAGCGCGATCGCGCGCTCGACCGCTTCCTTGTGGCCGCTAACCACGACCTGGCCGACCGCATTGTCGTTGGCCGTGGCGCAGATCGACTCCAGGGTCGTCGCCCGAGTGGCGACGTCGCGGGCCTGCTCGAGGTCGAGGCCCAGCAGCGCCGCCATGGCGCCGACGCCGACCGGCACCGCCTTCTGCATCGCCAGGCCGCGCAGCCGCAGCAGCCGCGCCGCGTCGGCGACGCTGATCGCCCCGGCCGCGGCCAGGGCCGAATATTCCCCGAGGCTGTGGCCCGCGACGAAGCCGGCGAGGTCGGCGATCGACCGGCCGGTCCGCTCCGCCACCGTGCGGGCGGCGGCGACCGAAGCCGCCATCAGCGCCGGCTGGGCGTTCTCGGTCAGGGTCAGGGTGGCGATGTCGCCGGCGAACATCAGCTCGGACAGTTTCTCGCCCAGCGCCGCGTCGACCTCGGCGAAGACGTCCCGGGCGGCGGCCGACCCATCGGCCAGCGCCTTGCCCATTCCGATCGATTGGCTTCCCTGTCCCGGGAAGATGAAAGCGCGCGTCATGGCCCCGCCCCCGCATCGCGATGAGGGCCGCAGGTCATAGAGTGTCGCGACTGCAAGTCAAGCGCGATCGACACGGCTGGGCGCGATGGAGCTTGATCTTCGGGCCGCCATCCGTATAGTGCGCGGCTTCGTCAATGCTCCTTGCCGGCCGCTGGGCATAGCGGTCGGCTTTGGTATGGGCGGCTGGCGGTTCGCCGCACAGCGCCATGCCGGGAACAGCCACAAGGAGTTACCATGCCACTATACGAGAGCGTGTACATCGCGCGGCAGGATGTTTCCGCCACGCAGGTGGAGGCCCTGACCGAGGGCTTCACCACCATCATCACCGAGAATGGCGGCAAGGTCACCAAGACCGAGTATTGGGGCCTGAAGAGCTTCGCCTACCGGATCAAGAAGAACCGCAAGGGCCACTACGTCCTGCTGAACATCGACGCCCCGTCGGCCGCCGTGGCCGAGATGGAGCGCCTGATGGGCATCAACGAAGACGTGCTGCGCACCCTGACCCTGCGCATGGACGCCCTCGAGGAAGGCCCGTCCGCGATGATGCAGAGCCGGGCCAGCCGTGACCGCGACGGCCGCGACCGTGATGGCCGTGGCGACCGCGAGGGCCGCGGTGGTGACCGCGACACCCGTGGTGGCGACCGTGACGGCCGCCGCGACCGTGGCTTCGGCGGCGACCGCCCCGAGGGTGGTGAAGGAGTTCCGGCATGAGTGCGATGGGTGCACGGCGTCCGTTCTTCCGTCGTCGGAAGACCTGCCCGTTCTCCGGCGCCAACGCGCCGAAGATCGACTACAAAGACACCAAGCTGCTCGGCCGTTTCATCTCCGAGCGCGGCAAGATCGTCCCGAGCCGCATCACCGCGGTGTCCGCCAAGAAGCAGCGTGAGCTGGCCCGCGCCATCAAGCGCGCGCGGTTCCTCGGCCTCCTGCCCTACATCGTGAAGTAAGGGGAGGATCCGATGGAAATCATCCTGCTGGAGCGGGTCGAGAAACTCGGCCAGATCGGCGACGTGGTGAAGGTGAAGCCCGGCTTCGCCCGCAACTACCTCCTGCCGCAGAAGAAGGCGCTGCGCGCGACCAAGGCGAACCTCGCCGTGTTCGAGAAGCAGCGCGTCCAGATCGAGGCGAACAACCTCGAGCTCAAGGCCGAGGCCGAGAAGGTGGCCGGGCGCATGAACGACGTCCAGATCGTCGTCATCCGCCAGGCCGGCGACAGCGGCCAGCTGTACGGTTCGGTGTCGGCCCGCGACATCGCGGAGTCCCTGACCACGGACGGCTACAGCGTCGATCGGAGCCAGGTCGCGATCGAGCACCCGATCAAGACCCTGGGTCTTGAGAAGGTCCGGCTGCGGCTGCACCCCGAGGTCAGCGTCACCGTCACCGTGAACGTCGCCCGTTCGGCCGAAGAGGCCGAGATGCAGCGTGCGCGTGGCGGCATGGTCTCGGCGTCCTTGCTCGAAGACGAGGAAGAAGCCGCCGAGGCGGCCGCTGCTGCCGAGGCCGGCCGCATCGCGACCGAGGCCGAAGATGTCGACACGGAGGGTGAGGCCGCGTAATCGGCCCCATCTATCCTTGCTGTGGAATGGCGCGGATCTTCGGATCCGCGCTTTTTCATTTGTAGGACCGCCATCCGCGGCATCCTGTTCGGCGGAATGACGGTAATCTAACACCCGGGTTGCAAACTCTTAACGTGATCCGGAGGTCGGACAGGGTTAGCGTCCGGGCTTCCGATCCGATCGAGTCCTCAAGTCCATGTCCACGGCACAGCCGCAGGCGGTCTCCCTTCCCACTGCCGAAATGCCGGCCGTCGCCGGCGGCTCTGTGAGTCGGCCCATGCACCAGCGCCTGAAGCCGGCCCTGCTGACCATCGTCACCCTGCTGCTGTTCGCCGGCGCGGCCTATGCCATCCGGCACCAGCTGGAGACGATGAAGTGGCATGACCTGGTGGTCCAGATCCGGGGCCTGCGCTGGTCCGCCGTGCTGCTGACCCTGGTCGGCACCATCGGCAGCTTCACCGCCCTGATCGGCTATGACTGGTCGGCGCTGCGCTATGTCGGCGCCAAGGTACCGTTCCGCACCATGGCGCTGGCCAGCTTCTGCGGCTACGCCGTCGGCAACACCATCGGCGGGCTGGTCACTGCCAGTTCGGTCCGCTACCGCGTCTACACCGCCACCGGGCTGGATTTCGCCGACATCGCCCGGATCGCCGGGTTCTGCGCCCTCGCCTTCGGCTTCGGCATCACCACGGTCGGTGCCACGGCGCTGCTGCTGCAGCCGCATCTGGTGACCCAGGCGCTGGGTATCCGCACCGCCTGGGTCACGGCGGGTGCGGTCGCGGTGCTGGCCGGGGCCGCCTGGTTCCTGCTGCTGTGCGCCCGCCGCCGCCCCGACCAGCCGCTGTTCGGGCGGATTGCGCTGCCCAGCTTCGGCATCGCCTCCGGCCAACTGCTGATCTCCGCCGTCGAGCTGCTGTTCGCCGGCTTCGCCTTCTGGGTGCTGCTGCCCCATGGCAGCGTGTCCTTCAGCGCCTTCTTCGTCGTGTTCGTGGTCGCCACCGTGGCCGGCATCGTCAGCCATGTCCCGGGCGGCGTCGGCGTGTTCGAGACGGTGATGCTGCTCGGCCTCGGCTCGGTGCTGCCGCCGTCGGCCATCGCCGCCGCGCTGGTGATCTACCGCGCGGTCTATTTCCTGATCCCGGTGATCCTGGCGGTCGGCATCCTGGCGGGCGCCGAGGCGGCCCGCGGCGTCCGACAGCTGCAGACCCACGTCCCCACCCGGCTGACGCTCGACGTCGCCGGCCGGCTGATGCCGTCGCTGATGGCGGCGCTGGTCTTCGTCATCGGCACCCTGCTGCTGATCTCGGCGGCGACGCCGACGCTGAAGAGCCGCTTCGAGATTCTGGAGACCCTGCCGGTCGCCGTGGTCGAGCTGTCGCACCTGCTGGCCAGCGTGGTCGGGCTGGCGCTGCTGGTCGTGGCCTGGGGTCTGTTCCGACGCCTGATCGCCGCTTACTGGCTGACCCTGGCGCTGCTCGGCGCCAGCGCGGTGCTGGCGCTGGGCAAGGGCTTCGCCTGGCGCGAGGCGCTGCTGCTGCTCCTGTGCCTGGTGATCATGCTGCCCTGCCGGCAGGAGTTCTGGCGCCGCTCCGCCCTGTTCGAGCAGCCGATGACGCCGGGCTGGCTGGTCGCCCTGGGCAGCGTGGTCGGCGGCATGGCCTGGCTGACCTTCTTCTCCTTCCGCCACGTCGCCTACGCCAACGACCTGTGGTGGACCTTCGAGATCCATGAGGAGGCGTCGCGCGCCCTTCGCGCCATGGTGGTGGTCAGCCTGCTGGCCACGCTGTACGGGCTGTGGCACCTGGTCCGCGCCCATCGCGGCCGGGCGGTGGCGCCGACCGCGGCCGAGCTGTTCCGGGCCGAGCAGATCCTGCGGCAGCAGCCTCGGGCCGAGGCCAACCTGGTGCGCATGGGCGACAAGGCGATCCTGTTCTCCGACAGCGGCAAGGCATTCCTGATGTACGCCATCCAGGGCCGCACCTGGGCGGCGCTGGGCGACCCGGTGGGCGCGCGTGAGGACTGGCCCGAGCTGATCTGGCGCTTCCGCGAGATGACCGAGGCCAGCAGCGGCCGCCCGGCCTACTACGCCGTGCGCGCCGAGACCCTGCCGCTCTACCTCGACACCGGCATGACCCTGTCGAAGCTGGGCGAGGAGGCGCGGATCCCGCTGCGTGGCTTCACCCTGGAGGGCGGCGGCCGCAAGAAGGCCCTGCGCTACGCCCTGACCCGCGGCGAGAAGGACGGGCTGACCTTCGAGATCGTGCCGGCCGGCGCCGGGATGCCGCTGATCAGCGAGCTGGCCGCCGTGTCCGACGCCTGGCTGACCAAGCAGGCCGCGCGCGAAAAGAAGTTCTCGCTGGGCGCCTTCGGCCCCGATTACGTCCAGGGTTCGACGCTGGCACTGATCCGCGAGAATGGCCGCCTCGTCGCCTTCGCCAGCCTGATGACGACGGATGAGACCGCCGAGGTGGCGATCGACCTGATGCGCCACACCGAGGCGACCTCGCGCCTGGTCATGGAATACCTGATCACCAAGCTGATCGTGCATTTCCAAGGGGCCGGGTACGAGACGCTCAGCCTCGGCATGGCGCCGCTCTCAGGCATGGATTCGCACCCGATGGCGCCGCTGTGGCATCGCATCGGCCGCTTCGTCTACCGCAGCGGCGCGCGCTTCTACAATTTCGAGGGGCTGCGCGCCTTCAAGCAGAAGTTCGACCCGGTGTGGGAGCCGCGCTACCTGGCGACGCCGAGCGGCCTGGCCCCGGCCCTCGCCATCTCCGACATCGCGGCGCTGATCGGCGGCGGGATCAAGGGGCTGGTCGCACGATGAGACGATCCTGGCTTGTGGCCGCCGCAGCGGGTGTGGCGGCGGGCGTCGCCGTGGTCGCGGCGACCTGGTTCCTGCCGGCCGAGCGCGCCTCGGCCACGCCGCCGCGGAACTATGATGGCGGCGACCTCGGCTCGATCCGACTGTGGCAGCCGGCGGACCAGCCCGGCGCCATGGTCTTCCTGCTTTCCGACGCCACCGGCTGGACGCCCGAGTTCGAAACCGCCGCGGAGCAGTTGCAGGCCACCGGCACCTTCGTCGTCGGCGTCGACCTGAAGAGCTACCTGGCCGGGCTGGACAAGAACGACGACACCGACTGCCATTCCCCGGCCGGCGACTTCGAGGATCTGAGCCAGCGGCTGGAGCGCGAATACAAGTTCAGCACCTACCGCGCCCCGATCGTGGTCGGCACCGGCCAGGGCGCGACCATGGCCTATGTCGCGGTCGCCCAGGCCGCCGCGAAGACCACGATCCAGGGCGGCGCCAGCATCGGCGCGATGCCGGCGGTGCAGACCAAGCTGCCGCTGTGCTCCGGCCCCAACGACCTGCCTGCAGCGACGCCGGCCCCGGGCGGCGGCTTCACCTACGGCTCGCAGCCCCATATCCCCGGCTGGTGGCGCGTCGGCCTCGAGCAGCCGGACCCTGCGGTGTCCGCCTTCGCCACGGCGTCGGGCGGCGAAGTCGTGACGCTGGACAAGGGCTCGTCCCTGGCCGACCGGGTGACGGCGATGTTGCCCCAGGATGCGAAGGCGACCGACCCCGACAGCGCGGCGGTCAGCAGCCTGCCGCTGGAGGAACTGCAGGCCGCCGGCCCCTCGCCCACCCTCGCCATCATCTATTCCGGTGACGGCGGCTGGCAGGATCTCGACAAGACTATCGGCGAAGCCCTTCAGAAGTCTGGGGTTTCGGCGGTCGGCGTCGACAGCCTGCGCTATTTCTGGAGCCAGCGGACGCCGGACCAGACGGCCAAGGACCTGGCCCATATCATCGACCACTACACCAAGGCCTGGGGCGCCCAGCACGTGGTGCTGATCGGCTATTCCTTCGGCGCCAATGTGCTGCCCTTCGCCTTCAACCGGCTGCCGGCGGCGGAGAAGGCCAAGGTCACGCAGTTGAGCCTGCTCGGCCTCGCCGAACGCACCGATTTCGAGATCCGCGTCACCGGCTGGCTGGGCGTCAGCGCCGACGACGACGCGCCGCCGGTGCTGCCGGAGCTCAAATCGATCGACCCCGCCCGCATCCAGTGCTTCTACGGCGAGGAGGAGGACGACACGGTGTGCCCGAACCCCGCCATGGCCGGTACCGAGATCATCAAGACCACCGGCGGCCATCATTTCGACGGCGATTACGACAGCCTGGCGAAGGTGATCATGGACGGCGCCGCGAAGCGACTGCAGGCCGGCAGCCCGGGCGCCGCTATCAAGACGACAACACCCTGATTTGACATCGGAATTCCGGTTGTCCACAGATCTGTGCACATTTGATCCCGCTATCCACAGGATGACGGGCCGGTGGTTCTGGCGATGCCCCGCCCGGCTGGGGTAGGGTGGGCCTATGGAGAAATCGCGCCCCGACGCCCCCCTCACCCTCGTTCACAGCGCCGACCCGATGGCGAGCCCGAACTACCGCCGGATGCCGGCGAACGAGGAAGCCGAACAGGCGCTGCTGGGCGCCATCCTCGCCAACAACGCCGCGCTGGAGAAGGCCTCGGACTTCCTGCGGCCCGAGCATTTCTACGTGCCCGCGCATGGCCGGATCTACGGCGCCGCGATGCGACTCGCCGAGCTGAACCGGGTCGCCGACCCGATCAGCCTGAAGCAGTATTTCGAGACCGACAACGAGCTGGAGGGCGTCGGCGGCGCCCAGTACCTGACCGACCTGGCGGCCAGCGTGGTCTCGGTGATGAATGCCGAGGACTACGCCCAGACCATCTACGACCTGTCGCTGCGGCGTCAGCTGATCCTCGCCGGCGAGGAGATCGTCAACGACGCCTACAAGCTCGACAACGAGCAGGACGGCCCGGCCCAGATCCAGGAGGGCGAGGAGAAGCTGTACCGCCTCTCCAGCTCCGGCGTGCTGCGCAAGGATTTCGAGCCGTTCGGCGACATCCTGGCCCGCGCGGTCGAGGCCGCCGGCAAGGCGCTGGAGCGCGACACGCCGCTGACCGGCGTGACCACCGGCCTGGCCGAGATCGACAAGATGATGGGCGGCCTGCAGCCGTCGGACCTGATCGTGCTGGCCGGCCGCCCGGGCATGGGCAAGACCGCGCTGGCCACCAACATGGCCTTCAACGCCGCCACCGCCTACCTGCGCAAGAACGGCAAGGAAGGCGCCGTGGTCGGCTTCTTCTCGATGGAAATGTCGTCCGACCAGCTCGCCGTCCGTATCCTGTCCGAGGTCGCCGAGATCCCGTCGGAGAAGATCCGCAAGGGCGATATGAAGCGGGCGGACTTCCCGCGCGTGGTCGAGGCCGCCAACCTGATCCGGCAGACCCCGTTCTTCGTCGACGACACCGCCGGCGTCTCGATCAGCACCTTAAGAACGCGCGCCTTGCGACTGAAACGGCAGCACAATCTCGGCATGCTGGTGGTCGACTACATCCAGCTGATGAGCGCCGGATCGACCAAGAAGAACGAGAACCGGGTGCAGGAGATCTCCGAGATCACCCGCGGCCTGAAGATCCTGGCCAAGGATCTGAGCATCCCGGTGATCGCCCTGTCGCAGCTGTCGCGCCAGGTCGAGAACCGCGAGGACAAGCGGCCGCAGTTGTCCGACCTTCGCGAATCCGGCTCGATCGAGCAGGACGCCGACGTCGTCATGTTCGTCTATCGCGAGGCCTACTACCTCTCGAAGGGCGAGCCGCCGGAGGGCACGCCGGAGCACCAGGACTGGATGGCGGCGATGGACCGGGTCCACAACGTCGCCGAGGTCATCGTCGCCAAGCAGCGCCACGGCCCGACCGGCACGCGGCGCCTGCATTTCGAGGGCCAGTACACCAAGTTCTCGAACCTGCAGACCGACCCCAGCTTTGATGACCAGTGAGGATGCGGCGCTGGGCCGGGCCGGCGCCCTCCTGACCATCGATCTCGACGCCGTCGCCGAGAATTGGCGCCGGCTTTCGGCACAAGGCATGCCGGCGGAATGCGGCGCCGTGCTCAAGGCCGACGGCTACGGCCTCGGCGCCGCCCAGGTCGGCCGGGCCCTGGCCGCCGCCGGCGCCAGCAGCTTCTTCGTCGCGCATCTGGAAGAAGGCATCGCCCTTCGGGCGGTGCTCACCGAACCCCGCATCGTCGTCCTCAACGGCCTGCTGCCGACCCATGCGGCGGAGTACAGCGCCCATCGCCTGGTCCCGGCGCTGAATGACCCGGGTGAGATCGCGGCCTGGGCCGCCCATGCCGCGGCGCTGGGCACCACCCTGCCCGGCTTCGTCCATCTCGACAGCGGCATGAACCGCCTCGGCCTGGCGCCGGAGGACCAGGACCGGCTGGCCGGCGATCCGTCCGCGCTGGCCGGCATCGCGCCCATCGCCTGGATGACTCACCTCGCCTGCGCCGAGGAGTCCGACAATCCGATGAACCGGGCCCAGCTGAAGCGGTTCCGCCAGGCCGTGGCTAGGCTGCCGCCGGCGCCGGTCAGCATCGCCAACTCCTCCGGCATCTTCCTCGGCCCAGACTTCCAGGGCGACCTGACCCGGCCCGGCGCAGCCCTCTACGGCATCAACCCCACGCCGGACCGGCCGAACCCCATGATGGGGGTGGTGCGGCTGCAGGCCCGGATCCTGCAGACCCGCCGCGTTGACACCCCCATGACCGTTGGATACGGTGCGGCCCACCGCGTGGAGGGTCCCGGCCGGATCGCGACGATCGCCGTGGGCTATGCCGATGGCGTTCTCCGCGCCTCGGGTGACAGGGGCGCCGTGCGCATCGCAGGCTTCACCGCGCCGATCACCGGCCGCATCTCGATGGATCTGATCACGGTGGACGTGACCCACATTCCCGAACCATTGGCGGTGCCCGGCGCCCTGGCCGAGATCATCGGCCCGGACCTGCCGCCCGAGCGGTTGGCCGCGAGCGCCGGGACCATCGGCTATGAGATCCTGACCAGCCTCGGCCGGCGCTACGCCCGGCACTATGTCGGCGGCGCCTTATGAACTTCCTCGCCGCGATCGGCCGGGCCTTCCTCGCTTTCCTGGCCGCCATCGGACGCCTCGCCCTGTTCGCCGCGAACGGGCTGGTGCAGTGCGTCCGGCCGCCCTTCTATCCCCGGCTGTTCGGGCGCCAGATCGTCGATATCGGCTACTACTCGCTGCCGGTGGTCGGGCTGACGGCGCTGTTCACCGGCATGGTGCTGGCGCTGCAGACCCAGGCGGGATTCAGCCGATTCGGCGCCGGCGGCTTCGGCGCCAGCGTCGTCCTCCTGTCGGTGGTGCGCGAGCTGGGGCCGGTGCTGGCCGGTCTGATGGTCGCCGGCCGCATCGGCGCCTCGATGGCCGCCGAGATCGGCACCATGCGGGTGACCGAGCAGATCGACGCGCTGAGCACCCTGTCGACCAACCCGTACAAGTACCTGGTGGCACCACGGCTGATCGCCGGCCTGCTGATGCTGCCCTGCCTGGTCATCGTCGCCGACATCATCGGCGTGTTCGGCGGCTTCCTGATCAGCGTCTACCGGCTGGACGCCAACCCCTCGGCCTATATGGTTTCGACCTGGCAGGCTCTCGAAGTCGAAGACGTCGTCCTCAGCCTGGTCAAGGCCGCGGTGTTCGGCTTCGTCGTGGCGCTGATGGGCAGCTATCACGGCTACAACTCGCGCGGCGGCGCGCAGGGCGTGGGCGCGGCCACCACCAACGCGGTGGTCTCCTCCTCCATCCTGATCCTGCTGTTCGACTTCATGATCACCGGGCTGTTCGTGGGGTAATGCGGCGATGACCACCACCACCCCCAAGATCCGGCTCGAGGGCGTCACCAAGGCCTTCGGCCCGAAGCAGGTGCTGTGCGGCATAGACCTGGAGATCGCGGCCGGCGAATCCCTGGTCGTGATCGGCGGCTCCGGCACCGGCAAGTCGGTGCTGCTGAAGTCGATCCTCGGCCTGATCCGGCCGGACAAGGGCCGCATCCTGATCGACGGCGTCGAAACCAGCCGCCTCTCCGGTTCCGACCGGGTGGCGCTGATGAACCGCTTCGGCATGCTGTTCCAGGGCGCCGCCCTGTTCGACAGCCTGCCGGTCTGGGAGAACGTGGCCTTCGGCCTGATCCAGGGCCGCGGCGTGGCGCGCAAGGCGGCCAAGGACATCGCCGTCAGCAAGCTGGCCCAGGTCGGCCTCGGCCCCGACGTCGCCATGCTGTTCCCGGCCGAGCTGTCGGGCGGCATGCAGAAGCGCGTCGGCCTGGCCCGCGCCATCGCCGCCGAACCCGAGATCATCTTCTTCGACGAGCCGACCACCGGCCTCGACCCGATCATGGCCGACGTGATCAACGACCTGATCGTGAAGTGCCGTCGCGACCTGGGCGCCACCACCCTGTCGATCACCCACGACATGGCCAGCGCCCGCAAGATCGCCGACCGCATTGCCATGATCTACGAAGGCCGGATCATCTGGGCCGATCGTGCGGAAAAGGTGGATGACCCCGGCAACCCCTATGTCGACCAGTTCGTGCATGGCCGCGCCGACGGGCCGATCCAGATGCAGGTCCGCGTCTCCTGACGTAAGGTTGGCCCGTGGCCAAGAACACCACCCGCTACATCTGCCAGAACTGCGGCGCCAGCTTTCCCCGCTGGGCCGGGCGTTGCGAATCCTGCGGCGAGTGGAACACGCTGGTCGAGGAGGTGGTCGAAGCCACGCCCAAGGCCTTCGGCGGCGCCAAGAACGCCGCGACCGGCCGCGCCCTGGCCTTCACCGACCTGACCGCCGCCACCATCGAGGAGCCGCGCTGGCGCAGCGGCAATGAGGAGTTCGACCGGGTCTGCGGCGGCGGCATCGTCCCCGGCTCGGCCATCCTGATCGGCGGCGACCCCGGCATCGGCAAGTCGACCCTGGTGCTGCAGGTGCTGTGCCGCCTGGCCGGCACCGTCGAATGCGCCTACGTCTCGGGCGAGGAGGCGGTCGACCAGATCCGCATGCGGGCCCGGCGCCTGGGCTTGGCCGACGCGCCGATCCGCCTCGCCGCCTCCTCCAACGTCCGCGACATTATCGCCGCCATGGACCGGCCGGACGGGCCGCGGGTGGTGGTGATCGATTCGATCCAGACCATGTTCCTGGATGCGCTGGAGAGCGCGCCGGGCACCGTGGCCCAGGTCCGCGCCTCGGCGGCGGAGCTGATCCGCCATGCCAAGCGCCGCGGCGCCGCGCTGCTGATCGTCGGCCATGTCACCAAGGACGGTGCCATCGCCGGCCCGCGGGTGCTGGAGCACATGGTCGACAGCGTCCTGTATTTCGAAGGCGAGCGCGGCCATCAGTTCCGCATCCTGCGCGCGGTGAAGAACCGATTCGGCGCCACCGACGAGATCGGCGTGTTCGAGATGACCGATGGCGGCCTGGCCGAGGTCTCCAACCCGTCCGAGCTGTTCCTGGCCGACCGCAGCGGCGACGTCTCCGGCGCCGCGGTGTTCGCCGGGCTGGAGGGCACCCGGCCGGTGCTGGTCGAGATCCAGGCCCTGGTCGCGCCCTCGCCGCTGGGCACCCCGCGCCGCGCCGTGGTCGGCTGGGACAGCGCCCGCCTGGCCATGGTGCTGGCGGTCTTGGAGGCGCGCTGCGGCGTCGCCATCGGCATGAACGACGTCTATCTCAACGTCGCCGGCGGCCTGCGCATCGCCGAGCCGGCGGCCGACCTGGCGGTGGCTGCAGCCCTGGTCTCGTCGCTGACCGGCGTGCCGGTGCCGCGCGAGACCGTGGTGTTCGGCGAGATCGGCCTGTCCGGCGAGATCCGCGCGGTGGGGCAGAGCGAGGCCCGGCTGAAGGAAGCGGCGAAGCTTGGATTCACCGCCGCGATCGTGCCACAAGGACACCCGAAGAGGGGCCGCCCCGCCGGCCGCGACGCGATCCCGATCGAGCGCCGCGGCCTCGCCCGGCTCGAAGAGCTGGTGGCCCTGTTCGGCGTGGAAGGGCGCGGAGCAGGCACCGGCCGACGCAAGAGTTTCGAGGAGAGTGATTCTGGATAGCCTTCCCATCGCCGCCGGCGACATCGCGATCCTGATCATCCTCGCCATTTCCGCCTTCCTGGCGCTGGCGCGCGGCTTCGTCGCCGAGGTGCTGTCGATCGCCGGCTGGGTCGGCGCCGCCCTGGTCACGCTATGGACCTATGGCGACGCGAAGCCCTATCTGCGGCAGTACATCCAGATGCAGCTGCTGGCCGACATCCTGACCGGGGTCGGCATCTTCATCGTCGCGCTGGTGATCTTCTCCACCATCAGCCACATGCTGGCGAAGGTGGTGAAGGGATCGGCGCTGAGCGCGGTCGACCGGTCGCTGGGTTTCCTGTTCGGGCTGTTGCGCGGCGCCGTGCTGGTGTGCCTGGGCTACCTGCTGCTGACCTGGGTGTTCCCCGAGACCAAGCGGCCGCCCTGGCTGGAGAACGCCCGGATGCTGCCCTGGGTCCAGGCCGGCTCGAACTACCTGAAGAGCCTGGTGCCGCAGGAGATGGTGGCCAGCGCCCTCGACAAGGCGAAGCAGGAGGCCGGGCCGCTGACGCCGCAGACCATCACCGACCCGATCGGCAGCCTGCTGAACCAGGGCCAGCCCGCAGCACCGGCGGCGCCGGCCCAGCCGGTGCAGCAGCCGGCAGCTCCGGCCCCCGCGCCCGCCCCGGCTCAGCCGGCACCGGCCCAGCCGGCGGCACCGCGGCCGGCCGCGCCGACCCTGACGCCGACACACCCAACACAGACGCATCCGGCCCCCCCGTCGAACGCGGGTGCAACCGGTGGCGGTTGACACTATATAGGCGCCAGACGTTCCGAATGGCGCCGATGGCGCCCAGGATCAGGAGCTACCGCAGCTTCATGCTGACGACAGACCCCTTCGACCTCCACGGCGACACGCTGCGGGAGGAGTGCGGCATCTTCGGCATCATGGGCCATCCGGAGGCCGCGCCGATGACCGCGCTCGGGCTGCACGCCCTGCAGCATCGCGGCCAGGAAGCCTGCGGCATCGTCTCCTATGACGGCGAGCAGTTCCACGCCCACCGGGCCATCGGCCATGTCGGCGACACCTTCTCGGCGCATTCGGTCGTCAGCCAGCTCAAGGGCAACGCCGCGATCGGCCATGACCGCTATGCCACCACCGGCGGCGCCGGCCTGCGCAACGTCCAGCCGCTGTTCGCTGATTTCGAGTTCGGCGGCTTCGCCATCGCTCACAACGGCAACCTGACCAATGCCGGCCGGCTGCGCCACCAGCTGGTCAGCCGCGGCTGCCTGTTCCAGTCGACCTCGGACACCGAGGTGTTCCTGCACCTGATGGCAACCGCGCGCGGCGGCAACGTGATCGACCGGCTGGTCGAGGCGATGCGCCAGGTCGAGGGGGCCTATTCGCTGATCGCCCTGGCGCCCGAGCATGTCATCGGCATCCGCGACCCGATGGGCTTCCGGCCGCTGGTGCTGGGCAAGCTGGAGACCGCGTCCGGCACCAGCCATGTCCTGGCGTCGGAGACCTGCGCGCTGGACATCATCGACGCCGAGTTCGTCCGCGACGTCGAGCCGGGCGAGATGGTGGTGCTGCAGGGCGGCAAGGTCACCAGCATCAAGCCGTTCCAACCGGCCGAGCGCCGCTTCTGCATCTTCGAATACGTCTACTTCTCCCGGCCCGACAGCGTGGTCGAAGGCGCCTCGGTCTACCAGGCGCGCCGCCGGATCGGCTCCGAGCTGGCGATCGAATCGCCCGTCGAGGCCGATGTCGTCATCCCGGTGCCCGATTCCGGCGTGCCTTCCGCCATCGGTTTCGCGGCGCAGAGCGGCGTGCCGTTCGAGCTCGGCATCATCCGCAACCACTATGTCGGCCGCACCTTCATCGAGCCGAGCGACCAGATCCGCCATCTCGGCGTGCGCCTGAAGCACAACGCCAACCGGGCGATGATCGAAGGCCGCCGGGTGGTGCTGGTCGATGATTCGATCGTGCGCGGCACCACCAGCCAGAAGATCGTGAAGATGGTGCGCGCGGCCGGCGCCAAGGAGGTCCATATGCGGATCTCCAGCCCGCCGACCACCAACCCCTGCTTCTACGGCGTCGACACGCCGGAGAAGTCGAAGCTGCTGGCGCACAACTACTCGGTCGAGCAGATGACCGAGCTGATCGGCGTCGACAGCCTGGCCTTCATCTCGATCGACGGGCTGTACCGGGCGATGGGCGCGCCGAAGCGGGCCGGCAATGCCCGCCAGTTCTGCGACGCCTGCTTCACCGGCGACTATCCGACACCGCTGACCGACAACGAGGCGGCGCCGCGCCGCAGCTCCTCCCTCTCCGAACGCACCTGAGCCGATGACCGAGACCACCAGGCCCCTGGAGGGGCGGATCGCGCTCGTCACCGGGGCGTCGCGCGGCTTCGGTGCCGCGGTTGCGGTCCGGCTGGCCGGCGCCGGTGCCCATGTCGTCTGCGCCGCCCGCACCGTCGGCGGGCTGGAGCAGACCGACGACGCGATCAAGGCGGTGGGCGGCAGCGCCACGCTGGTGCCGATGGACCTGTCGAAGTTCGAGCAGATCGACCTGCTCGGCGGGTCGCTGGCCCAGCGCTTCGGCAAGCTCGACATCCTGGTCGGCAATGCCGCGATGCTCGGCCATCTCGGCCCGGTCGCCTACAGCGACGCCAAGGTCTGGGGCCAGGTGCTGGATCTCAACCTGAATGCCAACTACCGGCTGATCCGCTCGGCCGACGCGCTGCTGCGCGCCGCCGCGGCGCCGCGCGCGATCTTCGTCACCGACCGGATCGCGCGGACCGGCATCGCCTATTGGAACGCCTACGCCGTGGCCAAGGCCGGGCTGGACACCCTGGCCGGGCTGTATGCGGCGGAGACGGCGAAGACCGAGCTGCGGGTGGCGCTGTTCCACCCCGGCCCGATGACCAGCCGCCTGCGCGAACAGGGCTTCCCCGGCGAACCCCAAGGCAGCCAGCCGGCGCCGGACGCCGCCGCCGACCGCCTGCTCGCCCATCTCCTGTCGGGCGACGGGCTCACCGCCGGCAAGGTCGCCGACTGGGACTGAGGTCCCGGCCTCAAGCGTCCTCGGACGGATCCCGCGTCCAGCCCGTGACCTCGTCCGACCACACCTTGAAGCCGGCCAGCGTGGTCATGCCGAAGCTGTTGCTGAGCGCGACATCCGCCGCGTCGCGCCCTCGCGCCATCAGCACCCGGCCGATGCGCGGCGTGTTGTGGCGGGCGTCGAAGGTGTACCAGCGGCCGCCGAGATAGGCCTCGAACCAGGCGCTGAAATCCATCGGCGCCGGGTCGGGCGGCAGGCCGATGTCGCCGAGATAGCCGGTGCAGTAGCGCGCCGGGATGTTCATGCAGCGGCACAGCGTGATGGCGAGATGCGCGAAGTCGCGGCACACGCCGGTCCGCTCCTCATACACGTCCCAGGCCGATTTGGTCGGCCGCGCATGGTCGTAGCCGAAGCGCACATGGCTGTGCACGAAGTCGCAGATCGCCTGCACCTTGGCCCAGCCGGTCGGGCCCGTGCCGAACAGCTTCCAGGCGGTCTCGGACATCAGGTCGGTCTGGCAGTAGCGGCTGCCGAGCAGGAAGACCAGGCTGTCCTCGGGCAGCGCCGGCACCGGGATCTCCGCCGCCTCCGGCACCACCGGCTCGGTCAGGCCGCTGTCGAGCACGATCGCGTCGGTGGAGAAGCGGATCTTCCCGGCCGGCGCCAGCAGCCGGCCGCAGCGGTTGCCGAAGCTGTCGACATAGGTCTCGATCGGCACGGCCGGGTCGGTGCGCAGCAGGTCGGGCGTGGTCACATCCGCATCGCGCGACGGATGGATCCGCAGCATCACCAGCATCGGCGTCGGCTGCGGGCAGTCATAGACCAGATCAAATCCGACGCGAATCCGCATGACCCATCCTTCTGTGGCCGCATTGACGGCACTCTCGGGTCACGCCCTCCCCCGACATTCCGGCGGTTCTGATCCGGCTTGGGCTCCACGGCACGAAACACGGGCCGAAGCCGCTGCTGCGCGATCGTAACAGATGCGCGGCGGTTTGGGTTCCGGCATCGGCCGATACAGCCGCGTCGGGTCAATCCTGTGCCGCCCGGGTTGGACCGCTCGCTATTCGCCGGCGATCATCTTGAAGATTCCTGAAAAATCAGTATCTTTCTGCCCTTCGTTCACAAACAACGTGTAAAGCGCGGCCGCCGCGGCGCCCAGCGGCGTGGCAGCGCCGGCGGCCTGGGCCGCGGATTGCGACAGGCGCAGGTCCTTCAGCATCATCGCCGCGGTGAAGCCGGCGGCGTAGTCGCGGTTGGCCGGCGAGGTCGGCACCGGCCCGGGCACCGGGCAATAGGTGGTCAGCGACCAGCACTGGCCGGAGCTCTTGGAGGCCACGTCGAACAGCGCCTGGCGCTCCAGCCCCAGCTTGTCGGCCAGGGCGAAAGCCTCCGACACCGCGATCATCGAGATGCCGAGCACCATGTTGTTGCAGATCTTCGCCGCCTGGCCGGTGCCGGGGCCGCCGGTGTGGACGATGGTCTTGCCCATCGCCTGCAACACCGGCTCGGCCCGGGCGAAGGCGTCGTCCGCGCCGCCGACCATGAAGGTCAGCGTGCCGGCCGTGGCGCCGCCGGTGCCGCCGGAGACCGGGGCGTCGACCATGGCGAAGCCGCGGCCCGTCACCTCCTTCTCGATGGCGCGGGCGCTGTCGACGTCGATGGTCGAGCAGTCGATCAGCAGCCCGCCGGCGGGCGCATTGACGCAGACCCCGTCGGCGCCGAGATAGGCCTCGCGAGCATGGGCGCCGGTCGGCAGCATGCTGATCACCACCTGCGCCTCGTCCACCGCCGCGGCGATCGAGGGCTTGGCGTCGATCCCCTCCTTCACCACCGCCGTGCGGACGGAATCCACCGGATCGAAGCCGGTCACCGAATGCCCGGCCTTGAGCAGGTTCAGCGCCATCGGCCGGCCCATATGGCCGAGCCCGAGAAAGGCGATACGCAGCGACATCGGGGTCTCCTCACACCGGGCGTGGACCGCCCGTCTGTCTCGTTCAGTCGAAGGTCAGCTCGGGGCCGGGCAGTGGCTGGAAATAGGCCGCGACATCCGCCTCGTCGACCGCATCCAGCGTCGCCGGCCGCCATTTCGGGTCGCGGGTCTTGTCCACCAGCTGGGCCCGGATGCCCTCGAACACATCCGGCGCGGACAGAAAGCGGTGGACCATGCGGAACTCCATCGCCGCCACCGCGTCATAGGGCATGGTCTTGCCCTGGCGCATCTGGCGCAGCGTGACCTTCAGGCTGGTCGGCGACCCCGCCCGGATCTGCGCCGCCGCGGCCGTGGCCCAGTCGCCGCCCTCGGCATCCAGGGCGGCCAGGATCTCCTCCACCGTGTCGTGCCGGAAGCAGGCGTCGATCACCGGGCGCAGCGCCGGCAGGGCGGCGACGCCGGGATCGGCGGCGAAGTCCTGCAGCACCGCTTCCGCCACCAGCCCGCCAGTGCCGATCCACGCCGCATCGGCCAACGCCGCCACCAGGTCGTCGACCCGGGCCGAGGCGACATGATGCGTCGCCAGCCGGGTGTACAGCAGGTCGGCGGCATGCAGCCGGGCGCCGGTCAGCGCCAGATAGGTGCCGGTCTCGCCCGGGCAGCGTGGCAGGAACCAGCCGCCGCCGATGTCCGGGAACAGGCCGATGCCGCATTCGGGCATGGCGCACATCGCCTTCTCGGTGGTCACCCGGTGCGAGCCATGCACCGACAGGCCGAGTCCGCCGCCCATGGTGACGCCGTCGAGCAACGCGATCCAGGGCTTGGGGAAATGGTGGATGGCGTGGTTCAGCCGGTACTCGGTGCGGAAGAAATCCGCCTCCGGATCGCCGGCCAGCGCCGCCTTGGCGGCGGCGGGGCCGAGGTCGTAGACCGCGCGGATGTCGCCGCCGGCGCAGAAGGCGCGGTCGCCGGCGCCGCGCACCACCACGGCGTGCAGATACGGATCGTCGGTCCACTCCGCGATCTTCGGCAGCAGCGCCCGGCACATCCCCAGCGTCAGCGCGTTCAGCGCCTTCGGCCGGTTCAGGGTGACGATGGCGATCGGCCCCTCGCGGTCGAACAGGATCTCGTCGGTCATCCCTTGCTCACTCGGCCGCCCTCATTCCGCCAGCAGGCGCCGGGCCACGATCAGGCGCATGATCTCGTTGGTGCCTTCCAGGATCTGGTTGACCCTGATGTCGCGCAGGAAACGCTCCACCGGATACTCCTTGATGTAACCGTAGCCGCCATGCAGCTGCAGCGCATCGTTGCAGATCCTGAAGCCGGCGTCGGTGGCGAAGCGCTTGGCCATGGCGCAGTGCTGGGTCGCGTCCGGGTCGCGGCGGTCGAGCGAATCCGCGGCGCGGTGGATCATCAGCCGGGCGGCGTCGAGGTCGATCGCCATGTCCGCCAGCTTGAACTGCAGCGCCTGGAACTCGGCGATCTTGCGGCCGAACTGGCTGCGCTGCAGCATGTGGCTGCGCGCCGCCTCCAGGCAGGCGCGGGCGCCACCGACCGAGCAGGCGCCGATGTTGACCCGGCCGCCGTCCAGCCCCTTCATCGCGAAGGTGAAGCCCTGCCCCTCCTCGCCCAGCCGGTTGGCGACCGGGACGCGGCAATCCTCGAAGATCACCGCGGTGGTGACCTGGCTGTTCCAGCCCAGCTTCTTCTCCTTCTTGCCGAAGGACAGGCCGGGCGTGCCCTTCTCGACGATCACCGCCGAGATGCCCTTCGGCCCCGCCTCCCCGGTCCGCACCATCACGACATAGACGTCGGAGGTCGACCCGCCGGAGATGAAGGCCTTGGAGCCGTTCAGCACATAGTGGTCGCCGTCCCGCACCGCCCGGGTGCGCAGCGACGCGGCGTCGGAGCCTGAGCCGGGTTCGGTCAGGCAGTAGCTGGAGAAGCGCTCCATGGTCATCAGCGACGGCAGGAAGCGGGCCTTCAACTCCTCCGACCCGAAGCTGTCGATCATCCAGCCGACCATATTGTGGATCGAGATGTAAGCCGCGGTGGAGATGCAGGCGGCCGACAGCTCCTCGAACACGATGGCGGCGTCGCGGCGGGTCAGCCCGCTGCCGCCATGGGCCTCGCCGCAATAGATGCCGGCGAAGCCCAGCGCCGCGGCCTGGCGCAGCGTGTCGACCGGGAAGATCTGCTCCTCGTCCCAGCGGGCGGCGTGGGGGGCCATCTGCTCCACGGCAAAGGCGCGCGCGGCATCGCGGATGGCGTCCTGGTCGGCGTTCAGTGTGAAGCTCATGGCCACAGCGTGGCCGCAACCGGCCGCGGGATCAAGGGGCGTCGCGTACGATTGTTTCGCGGCGCCTTTCCCTGGTCTGTCATGGCCGGGTCAAGTCCACGGGTGTCCGGTTGAGCTTTCCGGGTTGAGAATGAGGCACGGATCTCGACTTTTAATGTCATTGCCCGGCTTGACCGGGCAATCCAGGGGCCACCAAGAGCTGCTCCGGCCGCCCCTGGATGCCACGGTCAAGCCGTGGCATGACAAAGTGAGGAGCGGTTGTTGCTGTTCTCTCGATACTCTCCTGCCCTGGAGCCCTTCATGTCTGCCTTCGCCCCTGCCCTGGAGGAAGCCCAGGCCGTCCTGTCCCGCGCATTGGCCGATGCAGCGGCGCGCGGCCGGCGGATCGCGGCGGTCGTGATCGATCGCGGCGGCCACATCGTGGCGGCGGCGCGGATGGATGGCGTCGACCACCTGACGCTGGCCATCGCCCGGCGCCGGGCCGCGGCGGCGGTGCATTTCGCAGAGCCGACCCGCGGCGTCGCCCTGCGGCTGAGCCGCGACCCGGTCGAGGCGGCGCTGCTGGCCGGCCTGCCGGAGATGCTGGTGCAGCCCGGCGGCTTCCCCTGGCGCGAGGCCGGGGCGGTCGCCGGCGCGCTCGGCATCGCCGGGGCGGGCGCCGAGCACGACCACGCGATCGGCGACGCCGCGATCGGGGTGCTGTGAGGGCGGGACGGCCCGGCCCATCCGTCACTCGGTGTCCGGGGCGTCCGGTTTGTAGATCTTGAAGCCGAGCCCGAGGGACCGGCACAGGCGGTCGGCGGCGGTGGCGACGGCGATGGTCTCGGTGTCGAGCATCTCGACCACATCGGGCTCCTGCAGCCGCACCGCCAGCCCGGCCCGGAGGGCCGGGATCAGGGCGGGATCGGCGTATTTCGCAAAGTCTCGCTCGACCGCGGCGATCACCGCATCCCGGCGCCGGGCCCGGATCGCCTGGATCTCCGCCGGGCTGCCCGCCGACCGGGCCGGGCGCCGCGTGCTCGGCCCAGCCCTGGCCGCCACCGCCGCGGCCTCGTCGGCCTTCGAGCCGGCGGCTCTCGCCCGGGCAACCTGGGCCTCGGCGGCGAGGGCGCGGGCGCCCTCGTCATCCCCCAGCTGCATGCTCATCTCGGCGAGGCGGGTAAGCATCTCCACCTGCTGCAGCGCGAGGCGGCGGCAGTAGGCCTGGATGTCGAGGTCTTCTGGTGCCTTTTCCATAGAACACATCATGAACGAGGTGAGCCAGTTAACACAATGCACATTGTGTTTATCAGGCCAGCTCACCCTCACCGTCATTGCGAGCGCAGCGAAGCAATCCACGTCGACGCCTGGCATGGATTGCTTCGTCGGCTTCGCCTCCTCGCAATGACGAAGGGGGAGCGCTGCCCCGGGGACGCGAGGCCAGCGCGCAGCCCCTCGACCAGCGCCCATCCCTAACCGCTTTTACCGGCTTGCGTTTTTCCGGCTGCATCCGCGACACTGCGGTGCGGCGGATTGTCTCGACACGATCCGCCCGGGAAGCACCCGGCAGACGGTGCGCCCGGTCGATTGGGCTCAGGGGGAGAGACATGCAGGCCGGGACCGCAGGGCCCCCATCGGATGACGCGCTGCTGACCGCCGATGCGGTCAGCCTCGCCTTCGGCGGGGTGAAGGCGCTGACCGAGGTCGGCTTCACCGTCCGGCGCGGCGAGCTGTTCTCGATCATCGGCCCGAACGGCGCCGGCAAGACCTCGATGGTCAACTGCATCTCCGGCCGCTACAGCCCGACCGCGGGACGCATCCTCTACAAGGGCCGCGACATCACCCGGCTGAGGCCCAGCGCCCGGGCCGGGCTCGGCCGCACCTTCCAGAACCTGGCGCTGTTCGCCCACATGTCGGTGCTCGACAACATCATGGTCGGTCGCCACCACCTGCTGAAGAACAACGTCCTGACCGGGGCGCTGTGGTGGCTGGGCGGCGCCCGGCAGGAGGAGCTGAGCCACCGCCGCGCGGTCGAGGAGATCATCGATTTCCTCGAGATCCAGCATGTCCGCCGCGCCCTTGCAGGTACTCTCTCTTACGGCTTGCGTAAGCGCGTCGAACTCGCCCGCGCCATCGCGCTGCGGCCCGACCTGATCCTGCTGGACGAGCCGATGGCCGGCATGAACCTCGAGGAGAAGGAGGACATGGCCCGCTTCATCGTCGACCTCAACGCCGAATGGGGCATGACGGTGATCATGATCGAGCACGACATGGGCGTGGTGATGGACATCTCGCACCGGGTCATGGTGCTGGATTTCGGCCGCAAGATCGCCGAGGGCGAGCCCGAGGCGGTGCTGGCCGACCCCCATGTCCGCCGCGCCTATCTCGGCGAAGTCGACGAGGAGGCGGCGGCTTGACCGACGCCCCACTCGACACCTTCCCCAAGCTGGTCGCCCGCAACGCGGCGCAGTGGCCGGATGCGGTGGCGCTGCGCGAGAAGGATTTCGGCATCTGGCGCGAGATCAGCTGGGCCGGCTTCCACGCCCGGGTGCGCGACCTTGCCCTGGCCCTGCGCGCCCTGGGCATCGGGCCGGGCGCCGTGGTCGGGCTGATCGGCGACAACCGGCCGGACTGGGTGGCGGGCGAGATCGCCACCCACGCCGCCGGCGCCATGAGCCTGGGCCTGTACCGCGACGCGCTGGACGAGGAGGTCGCCTACCTGATCGACCATGCCGGCATCGCCCTGGTGCTGGCCGAGGATGAGGAGCAGGTCGACAAGCTGCTGGCGCTGGGCGACCGCATCCCCAGCCTGCGCCACATCGTCTACACCGACCCGCGCGGCATGCGGAAATACGACGACCCGCGGCTGCTGCCGGTCGAGGCCTTCATCGCCGGCGGCGCCGCGCTGGAGGCCGCCGAGCCCGGCCTGTACGACCGCATGGTGGCGGCGACGCGCGGAGACGACGTCGCGGTGCTGTGCACCACCTCCGGCACCACTGCCCATCCCAAGCTGGCGATGCTGTCGGCCGGTTCGCTGATCCGGCACAGCGCCAGCTACCTCGCGGTCGACCCCAAGGGGCCGAAGGACGAATACGTCTCGGTGCTGCCGCTGTCCTGGATCATGGAGCAGGTCTACGTCTTCGGCAAAGCGCTGCAATGCCGGATGGTGGTGAACTTCGTCGAGGAGCAGAGCACCACCTGGGCCGATTTCCGCGAGATCGGGCCCAGCTTCGTGCTGCTGGCGCCGCGGGTGTGGGAGGGGCTGGCCGCCGATGTCCGCAGCCGGATGATGGATGCCTCCGTGCTCAAGCGCCGGCTGTTCGACCTCGGAATGAAGATCGGACTGAAAGCACTTGATCGGAAGCGAAAATCACCGCTTTCGAAGCTGCTGCTGTTCGCCGCCCTGCGCGACCGGCTGGGCTTCTCGCGGCTGCGCTCGGCCGCGACCGGCGGCGCCGCGTTGGGGCCTGACACCTTCCGCTTCTTCCTCGCCATGGGCGTGCCGCTGCGCCAGCTCTACGGCCAGACCGAGCTGCTGGGCGCCTACACCATCCACGCCGCCGACGATGTCGATTTCGACACGGTCGGCGTCGCCTTCGACGAGACGGTCGAGCTGCGGATCGACGCGCCGGACCCCAACGGCGTCGGCGAGATCGTCACCCGCCACCCCAACATGTTCCTGGGCTACTACCGCAACGAGGCGGCGTCGACCGCGGACCTGCGCGACGGCTGGCTGGCCACCGGCGATGCCGGCTATGTCGACGCCCGCGGCCATCTCGTGGTCATCGACCGGCTGAAGGACCTCGCCGTCACCAGCGGCGGCGACCGCTTCAGCCCGCAGCACATCGAGAACAAGCTGAAATTTTCGCCCTTCGTCGGCGAGGCGGTGATCCTGGGCCATGGCCGGCCGGACCTGGCCGCGATCATCTGCATCCGCTTCCCGATCGTGTCGAAATGGGCGGAGAAGAAGCGGATTTCCTTCACCACCTACACCGACCTGTCGGGCCGCGACGAGGTCTATGCCCTGCTGCGCCGCGAGGTTGAGACGGTGAATGCCGGGCTGCCCGAGGCCCAGCGCATCCGCCGCTTCCTGCTCTTGTACAAGGAGCTGGACGCCGATGACGGCGAACTGACCCGCACCCGCAAGGTGCGGCGCGGCGTGATCGGCGAGAAATACGGCGACATCATCGACGCGGTGTATCGCGGCGACCCGGCGATCCCGGTCGACACCACCATCGCCTTCCAGGACGGCACGAAGCAGCGGATCCGGACCACGCTGAAGGTGGTCGACCTCGCGCCCGGCCGGCCCGGCCAGCGCCACGCGGCGGAGTGAGCCGATGAACCTCTCCTTCCTGCTGCAGCTGCTGGTCAACGGCGTCATCGTCGGCACGCTGTACGGCGTGGTCGCCATGTCCTTCGTGCTGATCTACAAGGCCAGCCGGGTGGTGAACTTCGCCCAGGGCGAGTTCCTGCTGATCGGCGCCTGGATCTGCTGGTGGGTGCTGACCAAGTACCAGGTGCCGTTCGTGATCGGCTTCGCCATCACCCTGGTGTTCATGCTGGTGTTCGGCATCCTGCTGCAGCTGGTGGTGCTGCGGCCGATGATCGGGCAGCCGGTGATCTCGGTGATCATGGTGACGATCGGGCTGTCGCTGATCTTCCAGCCGATGATGGCCTGGATCTTCGGCGTCTCGGCCCAGCCCTTCCCGCCGATCTTCGAGACCCAGTCGGTCAACATCCTCGGGCTGCAGGTGCAGACGGTCTACATCCTGTCGATGGCGATCAGCCTGTTCATCATGGGCGGCTTCGCCTGGTTCTTCAAATTCTCGCGCATGGGGCTGGCGATGCGCGCCACCGCCTTCGACCAGCAGGTGGCGCAGTCGATGGGCATCTCGGTCCGCCAAGTGTTCGCCATGGCCTGGGCGATCTCGGCCATGGTGTCGTCGGTGGCCGGCATCGTGGTCGGGGTGGTCAACGGCGTGTCCTCCGCCCTGTCCGGCTTCGGCATCAAGGTGTTCCCGGCAGTGATCCTGGGCGGGCTGGACAGCGTGGTCGGCGCGGTGGTGGGCGGGCTGATCATCGGCATCCTCGAGCATTTCGCCCACTGGCTCGACGTCACGGTCCTGGGCTGGGGCAACATGCTGAAGATCGCCCCCTTCTACGTCCTGATCGTGATCCTGATGATCAAGCCCTACGGCCTGTTCGGCACCAAAGACATCGAGCGGATGTGATGGCCAACGCCTATGCCCGCCCCTGCGGCGACTTCCGCACCAGCTACGGCGCCGACACCACCATCTTCGCCGACGCCTTCAGCCGGCGCAGCGTCATCGTCATCCTGCTGCTGCTGGCGGCCTCGCCGATCGCGGTGCAGCTCGGCTGGCTGTCCAAGGGCTGGATCGACAGCTTCATCGAGATCGGTTACCTCGCGGTCGCGGCGCTGGGCCTCAACATCCTGGTCGGCTTCACCGGCCAGATCTCGATCGGCCATGCCGTGTTCTTCGGCTTCGGCGCCTTCGCCTCGGCCTGGCTGAACCGCACCACCGGCATCCCCGTCTTCTTCTGCATCCCGCTGGCCGGGATCCTGACCGCGGGGGTCGGGCTGGTGTTCGGCATCCCGGCGGCGCGGATCAAGGGCCTGTACCTCGCCATCGCCACCCTCGCCGCCCAGGTCATCCTCGAGGATTTCTTCGCCCGCGCCGGCTGGTTCACCGGCGGCGTCGCCGGCGCCACCGCCGCCCCGGTGATGCTGTTCGGCTGGGAGGTCGACCGCATCAACTACTTCTACGTCGTGCTGTTCTGGGCGGTGCTGCTGTTCCTGGCCGCGACCAACCTGATGCGCTCGCGCGACGGCCGCGCCTTCGTGGCGGTGCGCGACCACTACCTCGCCGCCGAGATCATGGGCATCAACCTGACCAAGTACCGGGTGCTGTCCTTCGGCATCGCCGCCTTCTACGCCGGGGTCGGCGGCGCCCTCTACGCCCATTACCTGCAGGTGGTCTCGGTCGAGGAGTTCACCATCCTCAAATCGATCGAGTTCCTCGGCATGGTCATCATCGGCGGGCTCGGCTCGATCATGGGGTCGATCCTGGGCACCATCTTCATGGTGTCGCTGCCCGATGTGATGGACTGGCTGGTGCGGCTGATCCGCGGCACCTGGCTGTACAAGACGCTCGACCTGCGGGTCGGCATCAACTTCCTGAAGGAGATGGCGGTCGGCGTCGCCATCATCCTGTTCCTGATCTTCGAGCCGGACGGGCTGGCCCATCGCTGGCGCCAGATCAAGGCCTGGTGGAAGCTGTATCCCTTCTCGTACTAACCCGGCCGCGACAGAACGGCCGCCATGGAGGAGACACCGATGTCGAGACGATCCCTGCTCGCCGCCACCGCTTTCATCGGCCTCTGCGCCGCCGCACCGGCTGTGGCGGACGACATCCCGGTCGGCCACATCGCCGACCTGACCGGCCCGACCGCCTCGATCGGCGTGCCCTATGCCGATGGCGTCGCCGACACGCTGAACTGGGTGAACGAAAATGGCGGGGTCGACGGCGACAGCATCGCCTTCGAGACCTACGACTACGCCTACAAGGCGCCGCAGGCGGTGTCGGAATACCAGCGGCTGGTGGCCAACGAGCATGTGGTGGCGATCGCCGGCTGGGGTACGGCCGACACCGAGGCGCTGATCGAGTTCATCGGCAAGGACCAGATCCCCTACTTCTCCGGCTCCTATTCCGGGGCGCTGACCGACCCGACCGGCAAGGCGCCGAAGGCGACCAAGGCGACGCCGTTCAACTTCTTCTACGGCCCCTCCTACTCCGACGCCTGCCGCGCCCTGGCGCAATGGGCGGCCGAGGACTGGAAGAAGAAGGGCGGCCAGGGCACCCCGAAATGGGTGCATATGGGCGACAACCACCCCTACCCGAACTCGCCCAAGGTCGCCTGCAACGAATACGCGAAGGAGCTGGGCTTCGAGGTGCTGGACCCGATCCAGTACACCATGGCGCCGGGCGACTTCACGCCGCAATGCCTGACGCTGAAGGAGAAGGGCGCCAACTACGCCTACATCGCCAACATCGCCGGCTCGACCCCCTCGCTGCTCAACGCCTGCGCCACCGCCGGCACCAAGGTGCAGTTCGTGGCCAATGTCTGGGGCTATGACGAGAACATCATGAAGGCGGCCGGCGCCAACGCCGACGGCGTGGTGGTCGCGGTCCGCACCGGCGCGATCTGGACCGACAAGGGCGCCGGCATGGACCGGGTGCGCGAGATCTCGAAGATCAGCGATTCCGGCGGCCAAGCCTACCGCCCTCTCAGCTACATCGCCGGGGTCTGCGCCACCTCCTACATGGTCGAGGCGATCAAGGCGGCGAAGGCCAAGGGCGCGGTCGGCGGCGTCGCCATCCGCGACGCGATGTACGACAAGAAGGACTGGGTGCCGGCCGGGCTGGAGGGGGTGTGCCTGCCCTCGACCTGGACCGCCACCGACCATCGCGGCCTGATGACCGTGCCGATCTACCAGGGCCATGTGAAGGGCGCGACCCAGGGCAAGGAGGTCTCCGCCCTGATGGCCGACGGCACCATGGCGCTGGAGAAGGTCGGCGAGATCACCCTGCCCCGCCGCCCGGAATGGCTGGGGTATTGAGATGAGCCAGGCGGCGCCCGCGGCGGCGGCCCTGCCGGAAACGGCGCCGCCCTTGCTCTCGGTCGAGAACATCGAGGTGGTCTACAACGACGTCATCCTGGTGCTGCGCGGCCTCAGCCTGACGGTGCCGAAGGGCGCGATCGTGGCGCTGCTCGGCGCCAACGGTGCCGGCAAGTCGACCACGCTGAAGGCGATCTCGGGCCTGCTGCGCACCGAGGACGGCGCCGTCACCCGCGGCGGCATCACCTATGACGGCCAGCCGATCCACCATCTCGACCCCGGCGCCATCGTGCGCCGGGGCATCTTCCAGGTGATGGAGGGGCGCCGCATCGTCGCCGACATGACCTGCCTGGAGAACCTCCGGCTCGGCGCCCACACCCGGCGCGACCGCGAGATCGGCGACGACATCGACCGGGTCTACGGCTATTTCCCGCGGCTGCGCGAGCGCACCGGCCTGGCCGGCTACCTCTCGGGCGGCGAGCAGCAGATGCTGGCGATCGGCCGGGCGCTGATGGCCCGGCCGAAGCTGATCCTGATGGACGAGCCCTCGATGGGCCTGTCGCCGCTGCTGGTGAAGGAGGTGTTCGGCATCATCCGCCAGCTCAACGCCGAACTCGGCCTGACCATCCTGCTGGTCGAGCAGAACGCCCGGATGGCGCTGTCCTGCGCCAGCTACGGCTACATCATGGAGAACGGCAAGGTGGTGCTGGACGGCACCGCCGAGGCCCTGGCGGCCAATGAGGACGTCAAGGAGTTCTACCTCGGCGGCGCCGGCGAGCAGCGCCGGAGCTTCAAGAACCTGAAGAGCTTCAAGCGCCGCAAGCGCTGGCTTTAGGCCGCTCCCTTCAACTGCTCGATCATCATCAGCAGCGACCGGCGGTCGATCTTGCCGAGGTTGTTGCGCGGGATCTCCTCGACGATCTCGAGCCATTCCGGGACCTTGTAGTCGGCCAGCCGCGCCGTCACATCGGCCAGGATCTCCCGGGAGGTGGTGCGCGCACCGGGCTCGAGCTGCACGAAGCCCGCCACCCGCTGGCCCAGCACCGCATCGGCGACGCCGACCGCCGCGGCGGTCCTGACGGCGGGATGGGCGGCCAGGGCCTCCTCGATCTCGACCGGGGAGATGTTGGTGCCGCCGCGGATGATCAGCTCCTTCTTGCGCGACACGAACCAGAGATCGCCGGCCTCATCCTGCCGCATCAGGTCGCCGGTCTGGTACCAGCCGTGCCGCGGCGCGCCTTCGACCGCGCCCGGCCCGGCCCAGTAGCCGATACTGACATCGGGACCCCGCACCAGGAGCTCGCCGATCTCGCCGCGCCGCACCGGCAGGCCGCGGTCGTCGACCAGGCGCACCTGCGCGCCCTTCACGATCCGGCAGGCCGGGCCGGACACCGGCCGGTAGGCCATCGCGGCGATGGTCTCGGTCGCGGCCCAGATCGAATGCAGCGGGCAGCCGAACACCGCCGGGAACTGGTCCTGCAGCTGCTGCGGGCAGACGTCGCCGCCGGTGATGCAGCTGCGCAGCGACGCGACGTTGCGCGGCTGGACCTTCTGCCGTTCGAACAGGAGGCCGAACATGTAGGGCATCGCCAGAAGCCAGGTGCAGCGATGACGCTCGACCACGTCCAGCACGACGTCGGGGTCGAAGCGGTCGAGCAGGATGAACGGCACGCCGAACCTGACATAGCCCAGGAAGGTGAACAGGCCGCTGGCATGGCCCATCGCCGTGGCCATGACCGCGACGTGGCTGCCGTCGAGCCCCCAATTCGCCAGCGACTCAGCGCCGGCCCCCAGGGTGGACGGGGTGTGGATCACCAGCTTGGGCTGGCCGGTGGTGCCGGAGGTGGTGATCAGCACCGCGGGGGCGTGGGCGTCGACGGTGTCGGGCACCGGCGCGCCGTTGGTGTCGCCGAACAGCACCGTCCAGGGCTGCGCCCGCCCGTCATCGGCGCCGGCCCCGATGACGAAACGCCGGTCCGAGGCGAGAACCGCGCGGTCGACGGCGGCGATGCGCGCATAGAGATCGGCATCGCCGATGTAGAGGGCGGGCCGCAGCCGCTCCAGCAGCGGGATCAGCTCCGCCGCCTTGAACGCGGTGCGGAACGGCACCGCGATCGCGCCGACCAGGAAGCAGGCGTAGTAGGCGACGACCATCTCGGGCCGGTTCACCATGTGCAGGACGACGCGGTCGCCCGGCCGGACACCCCGGGCGGCAATGCCGAGGGCCAGGTCGCCGGCCTCCTGCGCCAGCCGCTGATAGGTCCAGGTGTCCTCGCCGCTGACGAAGGCCACGCTGTCCGGCTGCGTTTCGGCACTGTGGCGCAGCGCTGCGATAGGCGTGAAAGTCATTCGACTCTCCAAACGACAAACATGAAGGTTTCAGGGCGGCGGTCTTCGCCGCCCGGCAGCAGAGTTAAGTTCTGAGCGAGATCGGAGGGCAGTGTCCGGCCGATCAGTTCAGCGCCAGGACACGCGGCGTCTCTCGCTGTGACGAGAAATTGGCGCCCCGGGACTGCCGAATGATGTCAGCGCCGCAGAAACGGGTTACCGGCGTAACCGGGATTCAGTCGCTAGCTGATGCCGGCCGCCCAGGCTTGACGAACCCTGCTGATGCAATAGGCTCAGCTTGCTCATTTGATCAAAGCCGTGGGGACCGACATCGATGGCCGATACGGGGCTGGAGCCGATCCTGTCGCGGCTGACCATTCAGGACGGCGTGCACCAGCAGCTGCGGCACGCGCTGATGACCGGCCGGTTCGACCCCGGCCAGGTGATGACCATCGCGTCGCTGGCCGAGGCCTTCGGCACCAGCCACATGCCGGTGCGCGAGGCGCTGCGCCGGCTGGGGGCGGAGAATGCGGTGGAGATCGCGCCGAACGGGTCGGCCCGGGTGCCGATCGTGACCCGGGCGCGGCTGGACGACCTCTGCCGCGCCCGCATCGCCATCGAAGGCCTGGCGACCGAGCTCGGCGCCGCCCGGGTCACCGCCGCCGACATCGAGCTGCTGCACGCCGCGGTGCTGGAGYAGGAGCGGATCGCCCGGCACGCCAGCCCCTACGACATGCTGGACAAGAACCGCCAGTTCCACTTCACCATCTACCGCGCCTCCGGCTCGGACGTGCTGATCCAGCTGATCGAGACGCTATGGCTGCGGTTCGGGCCCTACATGCGCCGGCTGTCGGCCCATGTCGAACCGATGCTGCGGGCCGGCACCCTGGCGCCCTACACCGGCCATCACCACGCCATCATCGCCGCCCTGCGCCACGGCGACGCGGCGCGGGCCCGCGAGGAGATCATCGCCGACATCCGCACCACCCAGGACCTGCTGCGGACGCTCTGCCCGGACGAAGCGGAGGCGAAGGCGGCGGCGCCGGCCTGAACGGCTCTGCTGAGGCGCGGCATCATCGGCTGGTGAAGGTTTAAGGTTAAAGCAATTCCGGTTGATCAGGGCCCCCTATCCGTGATCACATGATCAAACAAAGCTGCATCGCCCATCAGGCGAAAGCAGCCGCGAGAGCGGAAACAAAGAGCCAATAAACCGTCGCTTGGACCGCAGAAAACAGAGGAGGCTGACCATGATGAAATGCCTGGCCCGCATGGGCGTCCTGATCGCGCTCGGCGTCGCCGCCGCGTCGCCGGCCCTGGCCGAGACGATCGTCGTCGGCGCCTACCCGGCCAATCCGCCCTGGGAGTACAAGACCGACAGCGGCGCCTTCGAAGGCTTCGAGGTCGACCTGGCGAAAGAGGTCGCGAAGCGCATCGGCGTCGACGTCGAGTTCCAGGACCTGGGCTTCCAGGCCCTGTTCGCCGCCACCAGCTCCGGCCGCATCGACTTCGCCATCTCGTCGATCTCGGTCAACAACGAGCGGTTGCAGAACCAGTCCTTCACCCAGTCCTACTACGACAGCGACGGCACGGTGTTCGGCGTGCCGACATCGCCGATCCATTCGCTCGACGACCTCAAGGGCAAGATCGTCGGCGTCTTGTCCGGGTCGACCGGCGAGGCCTGGGCCAAGGCCAATGGCGAGAAGCTCGGCATCACCGAGGTCAAGGGCTACAACGCCCAGCAGGACCTGCTGATGGAGGTCCAGAACGGCCGGGTCGATTTCGGCGCCAGCGAGATCTCGGGCCTGCAATACGCGATCAAGCAGATGCCCGGCCTGAAGATCCTGCTGCGCATCCCCACCGGCGAGCATTTCGCCATGATGGCGCGCAAGGGCCACCCGCTGCTGACCAAGGTGAACGACGCCATCTCGGCGATGAAGACCGACGGCACCATGGCTGCGATCCACAAGAAGTGGTTCGGGGTCGACCCCGAGGCCGGCACCAGCACCGTGGTGCCGGGGCCGATCCCGCAGGCCCAGTAGCCGCAACCGACGACGCCGGGGCCGGGCGGCATGCCCGGCCCTCCCGCCGCGCCAGCCGGGCCGGACCATGGACATCTTCGACACCTTCTTCAACTGGCCGGTGCTGGTGCGGTCGTTCCCGATCCTGCTGCGCGGGCTGTGGAACACCGTCCTCCTGGGCTGCACCAGCATCGTCATCGGCACACTGGCCGGGCTGCTGGTCTGCCTGGTGCGGCTCTACGCCCCGCGGCCGCTGCGGCTGCTCGCCGTCGGCTACATCGACATGTTCCGCGCGCTGCCGATCCTGGTGGTGCTGATCCTGATCTACTACGCCCTGCCCTTCGTCGGTATCCGCCTGTCCTCCTTCGTCTCCGCCACCCTCGCCTTGTCGATGGTGCTGGCGGCGTTCACGGCGGAGGTGTGCCGCGCCGGCATCGAAAGCATCCCGCGCGGCCAGTTCGAGGCATCGTCGGCGCTGGGCCTGCCGTTCTGGCTGGCCATGCGCAAGGTGATCCTGCCGCAGGCGGTGCGCGTCATCATCCCGCCGCTGACCAGCAACTGCGTCGCGGTCTACAAGGACACCGCCCTGGCCTCCGTCGTCGCCATGCCCGACCTGCTGAAGCAGGCGACCGACGCCCAGGCGCAGATGGCCAATCCGACGCCGCTGATCGGCGCCGCCATCATCTACCTCGCCTTCCTCTGGCCCCTCGTCCGCCTGATCGGCCATCTCGAGGAGCGCAGCAAACGCCAGGCCGCCCGCCGCTGACCCGGCCCGCGCCCCGGACCTTTCCCAGGAGACTCCCCGTGCCCCTTGCCCAGACCACGGCTTCCCAGACCCCGGCCGCAGCGCCGTTCCCGATCGAGACGGTCCGCTCCCTGTTCCCGGCGCTGCGCCAGGCCGAGGCCGAGGGTTTCATCTTCCTCGACAACGCCGCCGGCGCGCAGATCCCGCAGAGCGTGCTCGACGCCGTGACCCACCACCTGGTCGACCACAATGTCCAGCGCGGCGGCCGCTACGACAAGAGCCGCGCCGTCGACCAGTCGGTGGCCGAGGCCCGCGAGAGCGTCGGGCTGCTGGTCAACGCGTACAGCCCGGCCGAGATCTCCTTCGGCATGAACGCCACCTCCTTCATCCGGCTGGTCAGCCTCGGCATCGGCCAGATGCTGGAGGAGCGCGACGAGATCATCGTCACCGACATGGACCACGACGCCAACATCGCCACCTGGCTGGCGCTGGAGAAGATGGGCGCGAAGTTCGCGTGGTGGCGGATGCGCGAGGACGGCAACCTCCACGCCGAGGACCTGAAGCCGCTGCTGTCGTCGCGCACCCGGCTGGTCGCCTGCACCGTGACCGCCCATTCGATCGGCTCGATCGTCGATGTCGCGGCGGTGGCCGAGCTGGCGCATGCCGCCGGGGCCGAGGTGTTCGTCGACTGCGTCCATTACGGCCCGCACGGGCTGATCGACGTCCAGGCCTGGGGCTGCGACTACCTCGTCTGCTCCGGCTACAAGAACTTCTCGCCGCATATGGGCTTCCTGTGGGGCCGCTTCGACGCGCTGAAGCGCCTGCCGACCTTCCGCGAGGATTTCATCCCGGACGAGCCGCCCTACAAGATCGAGGCCGGCACCTTCATCTACGAGAACGTCGCCGGCATGAGCGCGTCGGTGAAGTACCTCGAATCGCTCGGCCGCGGCTTCACCGGCCTTTCGACCGGATCCCGCCGCGGCGACATCGTGGCGGCGATGACCGCGATACGGGCCTATGAGGCGACGCTGTCGCGCGAGATGCTGCGGGTGCTGAAGGGCTGCGGCGCCACCGTCTACGGCATCGCCGACGAGGCCCGGGTCGGCGACCGGGTGCCGACGATCTGCTTCAACATCGGCAGCCATTCGCCGCAGGCGATCGCCGACGCCATGTCCGATGCCGGTATCGGCATCCGCGACGGGCACATGTACGCGCCGCGGCTGATGAAGCGGCTGGGCCTCAGCATGACCACCGGCGCCCTGCGCGTCTCCCTGGTCCACTACAACACGGTCGAGGAGGTGCGGCGCTTCGGCGCGGCCCTGGCCGCCTATCTCAAGAAGGCCGGCTGAACGCACCGGGCTTGACCGGGGCGCCCCAAGCCTGTCGTGATCCCCGGAGGCCGCAGACGGAGTCCGGCGGCGACCTCTGGGGATGGATGGGCGAGGCCGCGATGACCGACCATTACGACGATCTCGAGACCCGGCCGGCGGAGGCGCGGGAGAAAGCGCTGCTGGCCGAGCTGCCGGCCCAGATCGCCCATGCCAAGGCGGCGGCCCCCGGCTACGCCAAGCACCTCGCCGCGTTCGATCCGGCGGCGGTCACCAGCCGGGCCGAGCTGGCGGAGCTGCCGCTGACCCGCAAATCTGACCTGACCTCGGCCCAGGCGCTGGACCTGCCCTTCGGCGGGATGACCACCCTGCCGCCCGGCCGGCTGCGCCGCATCTTCGCCTCGCCCGGCCCGATCTACGAGGGCGAGAGCCACGGCATCGACCATTGGCGCACCGCCCGCGCCCTGTTCGCCACCGGCTTCCGTGAGGGCGACATCCTGCAGAACTGCTTCTCCTACCACTTCACCCCGGCCGGGGTGATGTTCGAGACCGGCGCCGAGGCGCTGGGCTGCGCCGTCATCCCGGCCGGGACCGGCAACACCGAGCTGCAGGCCCGGACCATGGCCGACCTGCAGCCGCGCGGCTATGTCGGCACGCCCGACTTCCTCAAGCTGATCCTGGAGAAGGCCGACCAGCTGGACCACGACACCCGCTCGGTCACCCTCGCCCATGTCTCGGGCGGGCCGCTGCTGCCGCCGCTGCGCGAATTCTATTCGGCCCGCGGCATCGACGTGTTCCAGAGCTACGGCACCGCCGATCTCGGGCTGATCGCCTATGAGACCGAGGGGCGCGAGGGGCTAGTGCTGGCCGAAGGCATCCTGGTCGAGATCGTGCGCCCCGGCACCGGCGAACCGGTGCCGGAGGGCGAGGTCGGCGAGGTGGTGGTGACCAGCTTCGACCGTTGCTCGCCGCTGATCCGCTTCGCCACCGGCGACCTGTCCGCCATCCTGCCCGGGCGCAGCCCCTGCGGCCGCACCGCGCCGCGGCTGCGCGGCTGGCTGGGCCGTGCGGACC
Organism: Inquilinus sp. 2KB_23; assembly: GCF_052115705.1. NCBI lineage: Bacteria > Pseudomonadati > Pseudomonadota > Alphaproteobacteria > Rhodospirillales > Rhodospirillaceae > Inquilinus > Inquilinus sp. 2KB_23. Next base: position 116,529 of record NZ_JBFRHF010000025.1, read on the forward strand.
AGAGCACCAAGGTCCGCGGCATGTTCGTGCATCCCGGCCAGGTCGCCGAGGTGCTGAAGCGGCATGATCTGGCGCGCGGCCGGCTGGTGGTGGCGAGCCGCCAGGGCATCGACGAGGTGACGCTGCAGGTCGAGGCCGCGGATGCCGCCATCGCCGACGCCGTGGCCGAGACCCTGGCCGACGTCACCAAGCTGCACGCCGCGGTGGCGGTGGTGCCGCCCGGCGGCCTGCCGAACGACGGCAAGGTGATCGACGACACCCGCAAATTCGCCTGACCGGGCGGCAGCGCACCGGCTTGCGGGACGCGGCCCGGTCGCGCTAGCGTCCCGCCATCCACTAGCACTGGACCGCGGTCGGCTTCAGCCGGCAACCGGCAGGCACCAGCCTACGGGGAGACGCGCGCCATGGCCGAACCAGGTGTCCATTACGGTTCCTACCTCCAGCTCGAACAGCTTCTCGACCTCCAGGCCCGCGAAAGCGAGAAGGCCGGGCGGCCCGCCCATGACGAGATGCTGTTCATCATCATCCACCAGGCCTACGAGCTGTGGTTCAAGCAGATCCTGTTCGAGCTCGACGCCGTGCAGGGCGTGTTCGCGGCCGAGCGGGTGGACGACCGCGCCATCGCCCGGGCGACCCGGGCGCTGCACCGGATCCACGAGATCCTGAAGCTCGGCGTGCACCAGCTCGACGTGCTGGAGACCATGACGCCGCTGGATTTCCTCGATTTCCGCGACCTGCTGCGCCCGGCCTCGGGCTTCCAGAGCGCGCAGTTCCGGCTGATCGAGATCCGGCTGGGCCTGCGCCTGGCCGATCGCCTGGCCTATGAGGGCAAGTCGTTCGAGACCCGGCTGGAATCGCCGGGCCGCGAACGGGTGACGGCGGCGCTAAGCCAGCCCAGCCTGTTCGAGCAGCTCGACGCCTGGTTGGCCCGCACCCCGTTCATCGAGCGCGGCGGCTATCGCTTCCACGAGGCCTACCGCGCGGCGGTGGTGCAGATGCTGGAGGGCGACATCGGCCACCTCGCGGCCCATCCGACGCTGGACGATGCGGCGCGGGAGAAGGAGGTCGCGGCGTTGCGCCAGGCCCTGTCCCGCTTCGACGCGCTGTTCGACGAGACGCTGTACGCCGCCGAGGTGGCGCAAGGGTCGTGGCGGATGTCGTGGCGGGCGCTGCAGGCGGCGCTGTTCATCAACCTCTACCGCGACGAGCCGGCGCTGCAGGTGCCGTTCGGGCTGATCAGCCTGCTGATGGACATCGACGAGACCATGACGCTGTGGCGCTACCGCCACGCGCTGATGGTCCAGCGCATGATCGGGCTGAAGACCGGCACCGGCGGCTCCTCCGGCCACGAATACCTCAGCCGCACCGCCGAGAAGCACCGGGTGTTCGGCGACCTGTTCACCCTGTCGACCTATCTGATCCCGCGCTCGGCCCTGCCGCCGCTGCCGAAGGAGATCACCCGCCGCACCAGCCTGTCCTATGACAAGGACCCCAGCGGCCAGGAGGCCGGCAAGTGACCTACAAGCTGCTGTTCTCCCGCTTCATCGCCGCCGCGCCGGACCGGCTGCACCTGGCGGCGCACAGCCACCATTTCTGGCCCGATGCGGTGTTCGCGGCCCAGGCGCGCTATGTCGAGGACAGCGCGCTGCACGCCGACATGAAATGGGGCCCGATCTTCGGCGGGCTGGTGCCGCGGCTGCAGGCGCGGATCGCCACGATCCTGGCCCTGCCCGACCCCGCCTCCCTGGCCTTCGCGCCGAACACCCATGAATTCGTGCGCCGGCTGCTGTCCTGCCTGCCCACCGACCGGCCGGCGCGGATCCTGACCACCGATTCCGAATTCCACAGCTTCCGCCGCCAGGTGGCGCGGCTGGAGGAGGATGGGCTGGTCCAGGTCACCCGCGTGGCGCAGGAGCCGACCGCCGATTTCCCCGCCCGCTTCGCCGCGGCGGCACGGGCCGGCGGCCATGACCTGGTGTTCTTCAGCCAGGTGTTCTTCAACTCGGGCTATGCCGTGCCCGACCTGGCGGCGCTGGTCGACGCAGTGCCGGACCGCGGGACGCTGATCGCGATCGACGGCTATCACGGCTTCATGGCGCTGCCGACCGACATCTCGGCCATCGCGGACCGCGTCTTCTACATCGCCGGCGGCTACAAATACGCCATGGCCGGCGAAGGCGCCTGCTTCCTGCATGTGCCGCCGGGCTACGGGCCGCGGCCGCGCGACACCGGCTGGTACGCCGCCTTCGGCGCGCTGGCCGGGGCGCAGGACGGGCGGGTGCTCTATGGCACCGACGGCAGCCGCTTCCTTGGCTCGACCTTCGATCCTTCGGGCCTGTACCGGCTGCTCGCCGTGCTCGACCTGCTGGCGGAGCGCGGCATCGGCGTGCCGGCCATTCACGCCCATGTGCTGGCGCTGCAGGAGGCCTTCGCGGCGGCGCTGGACCGGGCCGGCCTGCCCGACCTCGCCCGCAGCCGGCTGCTGGCGCCGCTCGACACCTCGCATCGCGGCCATTTCCTGACCTACCGGACCGATGCGGCCGGCGCGATCGACGAGCGGCTGCAGGCGGCCGGCATCATCGTCGACCACCGTGACGACCGCCTGCGCTTCGGCTTCGGCCTGTACCACGATGTCGCCGACGTGCCTGACATGGTCGAACGGGTGACGTCAGCCCTGCGATGATCGAGACGCCGATCAAGTGGCTCGGCCTGATCCTGGCCGGCCTCGCCCTGGTCTACAGCGCCTTCTCCGGGGTCGGCATCGACGCGCCGGAGCGGACCGGCGTACTGTTCCAGCGCTTCGGCGCGGCCGGCGTGTTCTGGAGTTATCTCGGCCTGGCCGGGATCTCGGTCCTGGTCGGCGGCTGGGGCCTGTCGCGATGGTTTCGCCGCCTCCGGCGCGACCTCGCGACCCGGCATGGCGCGGCGGGCCCACCGCGCCGGTCGGTGGTGGCGATGCGCGTCGCCATTGGCTTGTGCATCCTGATCCTCCTCGCCGGAATCGGTTTCCTGCTGGTCCGGCTGGCCGGGCTGGCGTCGTTCCGGCCTTAGCTGGCCATCTGCCGCACCAGGAAGTCGCGCATCGCCGGGTCCTCGCACAGGCCGATGGCGCGCTCATAGGCCGTGTCCGCCGGCTGCCCGAGCCGCCGCAGCAGATGGGCGGCCAGCGCCCAATAGGGTTGGTAGCTGCTGACCGCCCCGGCCGGGATGTCCTGGAGCAGCGCCCAGCCGGCCGCGGCGCCGCGAGCCTCGGCCACGGCAGCGGCCCGACCGACCAGGGCGCCGATCGTCGGGCCCAGGCGCACCAGCCCCTCATACAGCAGGGCCACGGCCTCCCAGTCGGTGCTGCCGATCCGGGCCCGCTGCGCATGCGCCGACTGGATCGCCGCTTCGAGCTGGAACCGCCCCATGCGGCCATCCTGGGCGGCAGCGGCCAGGATCCGCTCGGCCTCCGCCAGCATCGGCTTCGACCATCGTTCGGTGTCCTGCTGCGAGAGCGGGACGAAGTCGCCGGCCGGGCTGCGCCGCGCCCCGCGCCGGGCCTCGCAATACAGCATCAGCGCCAGTAGCCCCTCGACCTCGGGCTCGGCGGGCATCAGCGGCCGCAGCAGCCGGCCGAGTTCGATCGCCTCCGCCGCCAGCCCCTTGCGGCGCGGATCGGCGCCGGCCACATCCTCCCAGCCGCTGCCATAGGCGGCGTAGATCGCCTGCAGCACCGCATCCAGGCGCGGCGCCAGATCCCTGGCCTCCGGCAGCTCGAAGGCGATGCCGGCGTCGCGGATCTTCACCTTGGCGCGGGACAGGCGCTGCCCCATCGCCGAGGGTTTGACCAGGAAGGCGGAGGCGATGCGCGCCGCGTCGAGCCCGAGCACGGTCTGCAGCATCAGCGGTGTGTGCATCGCGGGGTCGATCGCCGGATGGGCGCAGACGAACAGCAGCTTCAGCCGCTCGTCGGGAAAGGAATCGGCCTCCGCCAGTGCCTGCGCCTCGTCCGCCGCCGCCAGCAGGTCCGGCATCGCATCGGCCTGCACCCGGGCATGGCGCGCGCCGTCGACCAGCCGGCGGCGCGCGGCAGTCAGCAGCCACGCCTCCGGCCGGTCCGGCACGCCGTCACGTGGCCAGGTTTCCAGCGCGATGCGGAAGGCGTCGGCCAGCGCGTCCTCCGACGCCGCGAGGTCGCGCGACCTCGCGGCGAGGAAGGTCACCAGACGGCCATAGGAGTCACGCGCCGCCCGTTCGACCGCGCGGCGCGTCTCCAGGCTCATTCCCGATGCGGCGGCGTGACGGGCCGGACCTCCACCCCGCCGCCGGGGCCGGCCGGGTAGCGGGCGGCCCAGTCGAGCGCGGCGTCGAGGTTCGGCACCTCGATGATGAAGAAGCCGGCCAGCTGTTCCTTGGTGTCGGCGAAGGGGCCGTCCTGCACCAGGCGCTGGCCGTCCCGCTGCCGCAGGGTGGTGGCCGTCTCCGGCGGCTGCAGCCCGGCGCCGGTGACGATCACGCCGGCCTCCTGCAGGGCCTTCATATAGGGGCCGAAGGCGGCCCAGAAGGCGACGTATCGTTGCGGATCCTTGCGGTCGGCGAATTCGGTGGGCGTCTGCTGGAACAGCAATGCGTACTGCATGGTCCTCTCCTCACAGGGATCGAGCGCGAATGGTGTCGCTCGATGCCATGACGGGCCGGCAGCCGCCGTTTCGACATCGCGCCGCGAAAATATCGGCGCTACACCCTCCGTCGGCGAGATTTGGCGAAGGTGTCGAAGGCCACGGCCAGGACGATGATGACGCCGATGATGATCTGCTGCACGTAGGACGACACGTTCAGCAGCACCAGGCCGTTCAGCAGCACGCCGATCAGCACGGTGCCGATCACCGTGCCGAAGATGGTGCCGATGCCGCCGAACAGGCTGGTGCCGCCGATCACCACCGAGGCGATCACCGTCAGCTCATAGCCCTGCCCCGCCACCGCCTCGGCCGAATTCAGCCGGGCCGACAGCACGAAGGCGCCGAGCCCGACGAAGAAGCCCATGATGACGTAGACGCCGAGCAGCACCCGCCGGACCTTCAGCCCGGACAGCCGCGCCGCCTCCGGATTGCCGCCCACGGCATAGACCTGGCGGCCGAACCGGCTGTAGCGCAGCACCAGATGGGCCAGGATGGCGAAGCCGAGGAAGATCAGCACCGGCACCGGGATCTCCAGGGCCTTGCCCTGGCCCCAGTAGCGGAAGCCGGCGTCGAAGCCGCTGATCGGCCCACCGCCGGACAGCAGCAGCGCCGCGCCGCGGAACACCGACATGCCGCCCAAAGTCACCACGAAGGGCGGCACCTTGAGCCGGGTGATGGCGAAGCCCTGCACCGCGCCGGCGGCCATGCCGAGCAGGACCGAGGCCAGCGCCGCCACGCCCCAGCCATAGCCCTGCACCTCGTCGCTGCCGAGGGCGAAGTTGCCGGTGGCGCTGCCCTTGGCGACAATCGCGGCGGCCAGGCCGCAGAAGGCCAGCACCGCGCCGATCGACAGGTCGATGCCGGCGGTCAGGATGACGAAGGTCATGCCGATGGCGAGCAGGCCGGAGATCGAGACCTGGCGCAGCACGTTGAGCAGGTTGACGGTCGACAGGAAGCGCGGCTCGGCGATGGCGAAGCCCGCCATCAGCACCACCAGGAAGATCAGCGGCGCGAAGCGCGCCAGCATGCCGAACAGGTCGAACCCGCCGCCCTGCTCCGAAACCGTTCCCTGCGCCATCCCCATCCCTTTTGTCTCGAAGCCGCTTGTTCGTCTAAGCCGCCTCGCGGCGCGTCATCAGCCGCATCAGCGTTTCCTCGTCGGCGTCAGCGCGGTCGACCTCACCGGTGATACGGCCCTCGCACATGGTGACGATGCGATCGCTGATCGCCAGCACCTCGGGCAGCTCCGAGGAGATCGCGATCACCGCGATCCCGTCCCGTGCCAGCCGGCCGAGCAGCTGATGCACCTCGGCCTTGGCGGCGACGTCGATGCCGCGCGTGGGCTCGTCCACGATCAGCACCTTTGGCCGCAGCGCAAGCCAGCGCGCCAGCACCACCTTCTGCTGGTTGCCGCCGGACAGGTTGGCGATCTGCTGCTCCGAACTCGCCATGCGGATGCCCAACGCCCGGCGATACTCCTCGACCAGCCCCTTCTCCCTGGAGTCGGAGACATAGCCGAACAGGCCGGACAGCTTGCCCAGCGCGGTGATCGCCAGGTTGGCGCGGATCGCCAGCGACAGGAACAGCGCCTGCTGCTTGCGGTCCTCCGGCACCAGGCCGATGCCATGGCGGATCGCATCGGCCGGCGAGCGGATGTCGACCAGCTTGTCCTCGACCAGGATGCGGCCGGCGGTGCGGCTGTCGGCGCCGAACACCGACCGCGCCAGCTCCGTGCGCCCGGCCCCGACCAGCCCGGCGATGCCCAGGATCTCGCCCCGGCGGACCGACAGCGACACGTCGCGCAGCACCGTGGCATGGGGGTTGATCGCGCTGCGCTCGGTCTTGATACCCTCGACCCGCAGCGCCGGCGGGCCGGCCTGCGCCGCGCCGCCCTCGATCCGGGCCAGGGCGCCGAGGTCGCGCCCGACCATCATGCGGATGATGTCGTCGATGCCGATGGCCGCGACCTCGGCGCTGCCGACCAGCCGGCCGTCGCGCAGCACCGTGATCCGGTCGCACACCGTCATCACCTCGTCCAGCCGGTGGGTGACGTAGATCACGGAGATGCCCTGGGCCCGCAGCGCCCGGATGATCGCCATCAGCCGGTCGACCTCGGTCGAGCTGAGGGCCGAGGTCGGCTCGTCCATCACGATCAGCCGCGATTCCATCGACAAAGCGCGGGCGATCTCGACCATCTGCTGTTCGGCGACGCTGAGGTCGCGGACCAGCCGGCGCGGGTCGATGGCCAGGCCGATCCGGTCCAGCGCCGCCTTGGCCAGGCGGTGCATCGCCGACCAGTCGACCAGCCCGGCCCGGCCCGGCTCGCGCCCGATCAGGATGTTCTCCCCCACCGTCAGGCTCGGGATCAGGTTGAACTCCTGGTAGATCGTGACGATGCCGCGCCGCTGCGCCTCATAGGGCGCGGCGAAGCTGACTTGGTCGCCGGCGAAGGCGATGCCGCCGCCATCCGGCGCCTGCGCCCCGGACAGGATCTTCAAGAGCGTCGACTTGCCGGCGCCGTTCTCGCCCAAGAGGCCGTGCACCTCCCCCGCCGCCACTTCCAGCCCGACGCCGTCCAGCGCCAGCACACCGGGAAAGCGCTTGGTGATCGCGGTCATGCGCAGCAGCGGTTCGGTCATGCACCCTCTCTCACCTGTCATCGCCGGGCTTGACCCGGCGATCCAGGAGCCACGGAGAACCGCTCTGGGTTGCCCCTGGATGCCCGGGTCAAGCCCGGGCATGACAGGAACAAGGAGCGGGGACCAGCCCTACTTCACCTCGGCGATGCGCTCGGCCTTGTCGAGATTGGCCTTGGTGATGGCGATCGGGGTCAGCAGGATCACCGCCGGGTCCGGCTTCTTCTTGGTGTTCAGGAAGGTGACCAGCACGTCGACCGCCTGCCGGCTCTGGCCGCCCGGGAACTGCTCGATGGTGCCGGCCATGCCGCCGTCGCGGATGCTGCCCAGCGCCTCGGGCAGCGCGTCGAAGCCGATGATCTTGATCTTGTCCTGCAGGTTGCGGCCGCGCACCGCCTCGAGCGCGCCGAGCGCCATGTCGTCATTGGCGGCGACGATCACGTCGGGCGGCGTCTGCAGCCCGGCCAGGATCGTCTCGGTGACGCTCAGGCCCTGGTCGCGGGCGAAGTTCGCGGTCTGCTCGACCACGATCTTGTACTTGTCCTTCTGCGAGTCGAGGACGTTGTGCAGCCCCTTGTTGCGGTCGATCGCCGGGCTGGCGCCGGGCTGGCCCTGCAGGTTGACGATGGTGGCGCCGTTCGGATAGGCGGCGATCAGCCATTTCGCCTGGGCCTCGCCGCCCAGCACGTTGTCGGCGCCGACATGGGCCAGGATGCCGTCGACCCCGGTCACCCGGCGGTCGATGGTGACGACCGGCACGCCGGCCTCCACCGCCTCGGACAGCACCGGGGCCATGGCGTTGACGTCGATCGGGCTGATCACGATGCCGTCGACCTTCTGCACCAGCGCCGCCTCGACATCGGCGGTCTGCTTCGGCGCGCTGTTCTGGCCGTCGGATTCGGTGGCGGCGACGCCCTGCTTCTGCGCCTCGGACTTCAGCTCGTTCATCATGTGGACGAAGAACGGGAAGCCGAGATTGGGCACCGATGTCAGGATGGTCTTCTTGTCCTGCGCCGCGGCCGGCAAGGCGACGGCGAGCGCGAGGACGGCACCCAGCAGGGTGCGCTGCAACGAACCAGTCATGAGCTCTCCTCCGCGGCGATTTGATCGTCATGGGCGGTGCCGCGCCGCGCTCCACGACTCTTTGCGTCGGCCAAATTGTCAGATGATTGGTCCGGCACTGTCAACGGCATCCCGGGGGGAATCCCCGGGCAGGGCCGGAGCGGCATGGTTGAATCCACAGGGCCGGAGCGTTCATAACCATACCGGCCCGGCGGATCGGGCGCGGCGGGAGAGTGTCATGGCGAAGGAAATTGATCGGCCGGTGGTACCGGTGGTGCTGTCGGGGGGATCCGGGACGCGGCTGTGGCCGCTGTCGCGGGCGGGGTACCCGAAGCAGTTCCTGCCGCTGGTGTCGGACGGGACCATGATCCAGGAGACGGTGGCCCGGGTCGGCGAGGCCGACGGCTTCGCCCCGCCCGTCTTCATCTGCGCCGACGACCACCGCTTCGTCGTCGCCGAGCAGATGCGCCAGATCGGGGTCGCGCCCTCGGCCATCATCCTCGAGCCGGTCGCCCGCAACACCGCCCCGGCCGTCGCCGTCGCCGCCCGCTTCCTGGCCGACCAGGCCCCCGACACCCTGATGCTGGTGCTGCCGGCCGACCACCACATCGCCGACCCCGCCGGCTTCCGCGCCGCCATCGCCGCCGCCGCGCCCGCCGCCCGCGCCGGCTACCTC
>NZ_JBFRHF010000026.1:0-120027 GCF_052115705.1 Inquilinus sp. 2KB_23
GTTGATCGTTGATCACCGCGCCGATGCCGGTGGTCACGCCGCAGCCGATGTAGCAGATCTTGTCGAAGGGCGCGTCCGGGTTGACCTTGGCCAGCGCGATCTCCGGCAGCACGGTGAAGTTCGAGAAGGTCGAACACCCCATGTAGTGGAAGATCTTCTCCTTGCCGATCGAGAACCGGCTGGTGCCGTCCGGCATCAGCCCCTGGCCCTGGGTCGACCGGATCGCGGTGCACAGATTGGTCTTGCGCGACAGGCAGGACGGGCACTGCCGGCATTCCGGCGTGTACAGCGGGATGACATGGTCGCCCTTCTGCAGGCTGGTCACGCCCATCCCGACATCGACCACGACGCCCGCACCCTCATGCCCCAGGATCGACGGGAACAGCCCTTCCGGATCCGCCCCGGACAGCGTGAACTCGTCGGTGTGGCAGATCCCGGTCGCCTTGATCTCGACCAGCACCTCGCCGAACTTCGGACCCTCGAGATCGACCTCCATGATCTCCAGCGGCTTCCCCGCGGCGACGGCTACGGCGGCTCGCGTCTTCATCTTCCCGGCTCCTCGAGACTCGTCAGGCGAAACCCTAGCGGAGAGGGGGGTGGTCGCCCAAGCCCGACTTACGACCGATATTGTCCCCCCGGCGCCGTTCAGCCGATCTCCGCCAGCACCTCGTCCAGCGCCGCCAGGAAACGGTCGCAATCGGCCTCGCCGAAGGCCATCGGCGGCTTGATCTTGATGACGTTGTAGAGCGGTCCGTCGATCGACAGCAGGATCCGCCGCCGCTTCATGCCCTCGACCAGCTGCTTGGCCTCGGCCTTCGCCGGCTCCAGCGTCGCCCGGTCGCGCACCAGCTCGAAGCCGGTGAACTGGCCGAGGCCGCGGACGTCGCCGATCAGTGGATGCTTCGCCTGCAGCGCCCGCATCCCGGCCAGCATCCGCTCGCCCACCCGCCGCGCCTTGGCCTGCAGCCTTTCGTCCCGGATGACGTCGAGCACGGCGATGCCGATCGCCGACGACACCGGGTTGCCGCCGAAGGTGTTGAAATACTCCATGCCGTTGGCGAAGGCCGCGGCGATCTCCGGCGTCGTCACCACCGCGCCGATCGGATGGCCGTTGCCGATCGGCTTGCCCATGGTGACGATGTCGGGCGTCACGCCCTGGGTCTCGAACGCCCACATGTGGCTGCCGACCCGGCCGAAGCCGACCTGCACCTCGTCGGCGATGCACAGGGCGCCGGCGGCGCGGGCATGGGCGTAGGCCGCCTTCAGATAGCCGTCGGGCAGCACGATCTGGCCGCCGCAGGACAGGATCGATTCGGCGATGAAGGCGGCGACGCCGCGGCCGGCCTTGGCTGCCGCCGCGAACTGGCGGGCGACGTCCTCGGCGTAGCGGGCCCCGAGCTCCGGCTCGCCGTATTTCAGTCGGCCGCGATAGCCGTCCGGCATCTCGGCCACCCAGGTGCCCTCGGGCCGGCCCTTGCCGCCGGGCCCGTCGAACTTGTAGGGGCTGATCGCGACCAGCGAGTTGAGGTTGCCGTGATAGGCGACGTCGACCGCCACGGTGTCGGTGCGGCCGGTGGCGGCCCGCGCCATGCGCAGCGCCAGGTCGTTGGCCTCCGACCCCGAATTGACGAAGACGCAGACCGAGAGGCTGTCCGGCAGCGTCGCGGTCAGGCGGCGGGCGAAGTCGACGATGTTGTCGTGGAGGTAGCGGGTGTTGGTGTTCAGCGCCGCCATCTGCCCCTGGCCGGCCGCGACCACCCGGGGGTGGCAATGGCCGACATGGGCGACATTGTTGACCATGTCGAGATAGGCCGTGCCGGTCTCATCGATCAGGTACTGGCCCTCGCCCGCCACGATCTTCAGCGGCTCGGCATAGGACACCGACAGCGAGCGGCCGAGATGCAGCCGGCGCTGCTCCAGCAGCGCCTCATGCCCGCGCGGCAGCCGCACCGAGACTTCGGCCGGGATGCCCAGGATGGCGTTCGGGTCGGGGCTGACGCTTTCCCACACATCCATGTCGCTGCGCCGGCCCACGCCCTCGATGTCGGCGCCGCGGCCCATCAGGTCGAGCAGGAACTGGAAGTGCAGATGCGGCACCCAGTCGCCATTGGTCGGCGGCGCGCCGTTCCAGCCGATCACGTCGCCGGTCTCGACCCGGTCCCCGGCCTTGAGATGGGTCAGGGTCTTGTCGGCGAGGTGGCCGTAGAGGGTGTAGAACACGTCGCCGTCGCCGGTCTCGTGCTCCAGGATCACCAGCGGGCCGTAGTCGCCCGGCTGGGCGTTGTTGGTCACCAGATGGACGCGGCCCGGCAGCGGTGCCAGGAACGGCTCATCCGCCGGCAGGAACACATCGATGCCGAGATGGATCGTCCGCCGCTCGCCGGTGTCGGTCTTGAAGGCGTCGGTCTGGTAGACGCCGCGCGGCTCGGCATAGCGGCCGATGCCGACCTGGGCGCCGGCCCGGGCGATGCGGGCCAGCACCACCTCGGTCTTGGCGTCGACGCTGTCCAGCCCGTCCAGCGAGGTCAGGTCGGCGCTGCCCTGGGTCCAGTCCAGGACCACGACGTTCTCGGCCACCGTCAGGTCGTGGCGGCAGATCGGGCCGATGCGGTCGGCGTTGGCCGCCAGCCAGGCCAGCACCCGCCGGCTGGCCGGATGCGCCGGCAGGCCGGCCGCGGCCCGCAGCTTGTAGGCGGCGAAAGCGTCGTTGACGGTGTCGAGCTGGTCGATCAAGGCCCAGGCGTCCTTCTGGCTGATCAGGAGATAGTCGTTGCCGGGGTCGCGGGCGTGCTGCCAGGAGGACATGCACACGCTCTGCGCCAGCCGGGCGCGGATGAGGTCGAGGAGGACCGACAGCTCGTCCGCCGTCAGCGGGTTGGCGGCGTGGTAGCCGGCGACCAGCGGCAGCACCGCCTCGACCGGCCGGTCCTGCCCCATCATGGCGTAGGCGCAGGCGACCGCGAGCTCCGCCACCAGCGGGTTGGCGACGGCGTCGCCGAAATCGATCACCCCGGCGCAGAGGCCGTCGGGCCCGACCACCACGTTCCAGTCATTGGCGTCGTGATGCACCACCTGCCGGCGCAGCCCCGGCAGCAGCGGCACCACCCGTTCGTCGTAGCGGTCGAGGATCCGTTCCGCCTTGGCCCGCCGCGCCGGGTCGGCGACGTGGGGCAGCAGCTCGCGCGCCTGCGGCGCGGCGGTGATCGCCCAGCGCAGCGGCCGGTCCTGCGCCGGGTGGGAGAAATCGGCCAGCGCCCGGTCGAGCCGCCCGAGATAGGCGCCGAGCGAGCGCAGCAGCGCCGGGCCGTAGGGCCGGCTTTCGCCCATCAGCCGGCCGGGCAGCCAGTCCAGCACCCGGGCCAGGCGGGTCGACCCGTCGGCCATCGCGACCGGCACGGTCAGGCGCCCGTCCTGGGCCGGCACCGGGCGCGGCGCCGGCAGCGACGGGTCGCGGTCGGCCAGATGCAGCAGGCCGCCATCCTGGAAGTCCAGCACCGCAGCATCCGCGCCGGCATGGTAAAGCTTCAGCACATGCCGGCCGCCATCCGCCGCGGTCATCAGGAAGTTCTGGTCGAGTTCGCCCGCCAGCGCCTGGGCCCGGGCGTCGATGCCCCAGGCCGTGCGGAACAGGGATTCGGCCTCCGCCGGTCCGAAGGGACGCCGGAGGTCGAGGGCGGGATCGGACATCGGGACGGGTCTCCGGAAGGCTGGCGGCGGCGCGATCGGGTCGTACCGGCGAGAAAAGCATCGCCGGTGCCGTGGCGGCAAGGGACTTGCGGCCCCGACATAACCATTGTTTCTATGATCCGCTAAAAATTCCCCTATCCGATAAATCCGATTGCCCTTAGCCTTTCCGGAAACCAGCCATGGGAGGGAAGATTGCGTCTCTACATCTCCGCCGACATCGAAGGCATCGTCGGTGTGGTCACCCGCGACCACCTTGCCCCCGAGGGCTTCGAATACGAGCGGGCGCGCGACTGGATGACCGACACCGTGGTCGCCGCCTGCGAGGCCGCGCATGAGGCCGGCGCGACCGAGATCGTGGTCAGCGATTCCCACGGCAATGGCGAGAGCCTGAAGATCGAGAAGCTGCCGGACTACACCCAGATCGTGCGCAGCTGGCCGCGGCCGCTGACCATGATGCAGGGGGTCGAGGTCGGGGACTTCGCCGGCGCCCTGCTGATCGGCTACCACGCCGGTGCCAGCAATCGCGGCGGGGTGCTGTCGCACACGCTGAGCGGCAGCGCCTTCCAGGAGGTGCGGGTCAATGGCCAGGTGCTGAACGAGGCGGGGCTGAACGCCGCCATCGCCGGGCACTTTGGCGTGCCGGTGATCTACGCCTCGGGCGACGACGTGGCGGTGGCCGAGATCCGCGACATCGTCGGCGACATCGAGACCACCACGGTGAAATGGGCGCACAGCACCCGGTCGGCGCGCAGCCTGACCCCGGCGGTGGCCCATGCCGCGGTGCGCGAGGGGGTGAAGCGCGCCATCGCCCGGATCGGCGAGGCCAAGCCGTTCCGGCTGAAAGCGCCGATGGCGCTGGAGGTCCGGTTCCGCCACCGCCTGCCGGTCGAGCACCTGGCCTATCTGCGCTTCATCACCCAGGTCGACACCTACACCATCCGCTACGAGGCGACGGATGCGGTCGACCTGTCGAAATTCCTGATGTTCCTGTTCGGCTACAGCGCCACCGCCACGATGTAGGCGCGGCGGGTCGGGGCCATCGCGAAGGCGGCGATGGCCCCTGGCCTCAGGGGTTTCCGATCTCCGCCGTGTCGAACGGCGTGGTCTGGTACAGCCGGTTGATCCAGTTGCCGAACAGCAGGTGGGCGTGGCTGCGCCAGCGGTTCTCGGGCTGGCGGGTGGGGTCGTCCTTCGGGAAGTAGTTGCGCGGGATGGCGATGGGTTTGCGGGCCGCCAGGTCCCGGAAGTACTCGTCGCCGAGCGAGCTGGAATCGTATTCGATGTGGTTGAACATGTGCAGCGACCGATGGCGCGGATCGTCCAGCAGGCACAGGCCCGCCTCGTCGGACTGCATCAGGACGCTCATCCCGCTCTCCGGCGGAATGTCCTCGCGCCGCACCTCGGTCCAGCGCGACACCGGGATCGCGAAATCGTCGGAGAAGCCCCTGAGATAGGGCGAGGCCGGCGAAAGATTCAGGTGGCGGTACACGCCGAACGCCTTCTCCGGCAGCGGATATTTCGGCATGCCGTGGAAATGGTGCACCGCCGCCTGGGCGCCCCAGCAGATGTTGAAGCTGCTGTGCACATGGGTCTGGGTCCAGTCGAAGACGCGGCGCAGCTCGTCCCAATAGGTCACCTGCTCGAACGGCATGGTCTCCACCGGGGCGCCGGTGACAATGAAGCCGTCGAACTTCTCGGCCCGGATGTCCTCCCAGTCACGGTAGAAGGAGATGATGTGCTCGCTGGGCGTGTTGCGCGGCACGTGGTGGGTCATCTTGACCAGCGTCAGCTCCACCTGGAGCGGCGTGGCGCCGAGCAGCCGCGCGAGCTGCGCCTCGGTCCTGATCTTGTCGGGCATCAGGTTCAGCAGGCCGATGCGCATCGGCCGGATGTCCTGGCGCACCGCATCCGCCTCGCGCATCACCATGACCCCTTCCGCATCGAGCGTGGCGCGGGCGGGAAGGTCATCGGGTATCTTTATGGGCATATCGACTTGTCTCGTTGTGCCGGCGGCCGGACCTGCTGCCGGTCCGGTCGCGCCGTGGCAGCCATCAGCGGCTGGCCCGGAGTCTGCATGGACAGGGCCGGTCTGTCGAAGGTCCTGTTCGACCGCTCCCGCAGCGACGTTACCGCGGGCGGCTTCAGATCGTGAACAGCGAGCGCAGCGTGCCTTCGAGGTCGGGCTCGGGGCTGGAGCAGACGCCGAGCACGGTGGCCTCGCCATCACTCACCGCGACATAGCCGTGGCCCATGGTGCTGTCGAGGTAGATGCTGCCGCCCTTGTCCAGCCGGACCGGGGCGTAGTGCTCGGTGTGCACCTCGATCGCGCCCTCCAGCACGTAGATGAACTCCTCGCCGGAATGGCGCACCAGCGGGCCGAACTCGGCCAGGCTGCGCGCCTTCACCCGGGCGATCACCGGCACCATCCGCTTCCGCTGGATCTCAGTGCACAGGTAGAGGTAGTCGTAGCTGGGCGTGACCTGCAGCAGCCCCTCGTCGGGCAGGCTGACCGAGCGGCGGGCCAGCGTCTCCCCGGCCACCGCCGGCGTCGCCAGCAGCTCGGCCAGGTTGATGCCCAGCCCTTCGCTGATCTGCAGCAGCTTGTCGTAGGTCAGCGACATCTGGTCGTTCTCGACCTTGGACAGGGTCGAGACCGCAACCCCGGTCCGGGTGCTGACATCCTGCAGCGTCCAGCCATGCCGGCGCCGCAGCGCCTTCAGGCATTCCCCGAGCTTGGGTTGAGTGGACATGCACGGACCGGAGGTGGCGACAAGGATGACCAGCGTATGTCGACAGCGGTTCTTATCGCAAGAACCATGAATTTTCCGATCCGATATTTTATTTGACATATACACTCATAGACCTCCAGGCTGTTGAAAACAGGGAGGCTGCGGGATGGACGTCGTCGACGTCGCCGTGATCGGGGGAGGCATCGCCGGGGCGTCGCTGGCTGCGGCGGTTTCGCCGGGGCGGCGGGTGCTGCTGCTCGAGCGCGAGATCCAGCCGGGCTACCACTCCAGCGGCCGGTCCGCCGCGCTGTTCTCCGAGACCTACGGCAACGCCACGGTGCGGGCGCTGTCGACCGGCAGCCGCGGCTTCTTCCGGGCACCCCCGACCGATTTCGCTGATTTCACCCTGACCCGGCCGCGCGGCACGCTGCATGTCGGGGTCGAAGGGCAGGACGCGGCGCTGGACCGGCAGGCGGGGATCCTGGGCCGGCTGGCCCCCAGCGTGCGCCGGGTGGACGCCGCCGAGGCCGCGGCCCGGATGCCGGTGCTGCAGCCGCACCGGATCGCCGGCGCGGTGTTCGAGCCGGAGTCGCTGGACCTCGACACCAACGGCATGCTGCAGGGGTCGCTGCGCGGCCTGCGCCGCCAGGGCGGGCTGGTCCGCACCGGGGCCGAGGTCACGGCGCTGCGGCCGCTGCCGGGCGGCGGCTGGCGGGTCGAGACCGCGGCCGGGCCGGTCGAGGCCGGCATCGTGGTCAACGCCGCCGGCGCGTGGGCCGACGCCGTCGCCGCCCTGGCCGGCATCGCCCCGGTCGGGCTGGTGCCGAAGCGGCGCACCGCCTTCCTGTTCGACGCGCCCGGCCACGCCATCGACGACTGGCCGGCGATGGTCGACCTGGACGAGCGCTTCTACTTCAAACCGGATGCCGGCAAGCTGCTGGGATCCCCCGCCGACGAGACGCCGAGCCCGCCCTGCGACGCGCAGCCGGAAGAGATCGACATCGCCATCGCGGTCGACCGGATCGAGGGCGCGACCACGCTGCAGATCCGGCGCCTGTCGCATCGCTGGGCCGGGCTGCGTAGCTTCGTCGCCGACAAGACCCCGGTGCTGGGCTTCGACCCGGCTGCCCCCGGTTTCTTCTGGTGCGCCGGCCAGGGCGGCTACGGCTTCCAGACCGCGCCGGCCATGGCCCGGCTGGGCGCCGCCCTGCTGAACGGCGACACCGTGCCCGACGACCTCGCCGCGCTGGGCGTCACCGCCGCGGCCCTGGCGCCCGGGCGGTTCGCCGCCGACACCACCCAGATGGAGGCCCGCAAGTGAAGATCTTCATCGCCGCCCTGGTCACGGAGACCAACACCTTCTCGCCGCTGCCGACCGGCGCCGCCAGCTTCTATGCGCCGGAGAGCTATCGCCGGCGCGACGCCAGCCTGGACGACACCGCCGCCGACACCATCTGCCAGAAGACCTGGCGGCAGCTGGCCGAGCGCGACGGGCATGAGATCGTCGAGAGCGTCTCGGCCTTCGCCCAGCCGGCCGGCCGCACCATCCGCGCCCTCTACGAATCGCTGCGCGACGACATCCTCGATGATCTGCGCCAGGCCGGCCCGGTCGACATCGTGCTGCTGCTGATGCATGGCGCCATGGTCGCCGACGGCTATGACGACTGCGAGGGCGACACGCTGGAGCGCGTGCGGGCGATCGTCGGGCCGGACGTGCCGGTGGGGCTGGAGTTCGACCTGCATTGCCACCTGACCGACCGCATGATCGACAACGCCACCGCGGTCATCGGCTTCAAGGAATACCCGCATGTCGACCTCGCCCCCCGCGCGGTCGAGCTGTACGAGCTGTGCCTGCGCGCCCGGCGCGGCGAGGTGCGGCCGGTGATGGCGCTGTACGACTGCCGCATGGTCGGGATGTGGCGCACCCCGGTCGAGCCGATGCGCGGCTTCGTCGACCGGATGCAGGCGCTGGAGGGCCGCGACGGCATCCTGTCGGTCACCTTCAGCCACGGCTTCCCCTGGGGCGACGTCGAGGAGGTCGGCGCCCGCATGCTGGTGGTGGCCGATGGCGACCGCGGCCGGGCCCGGGCCCTGGCCGAGCGGCTGGGCCAGGAGATCTGGGACCTGCGCCACGCCACGGCGACGCCGCACGACACGGTGGACGAGGCCCTGGACCGCGCCCTGGCGGCGCCGCACGGCCCGGTGGTGCTGGCCGATGTCGCCGACAATGCCGGCGGCGGCGCGCCGGGCGACAGCACCTTCATCCTGCGCCGCATCCTGGACCGCGGCATCGGCAATGTGGTCAGCGGCAGCTACTGGGACCCGCAGGCGGTGGCGCTGTGCGAGGAGGCCGGCGAGGGCGCCAGCTTCGACCTGCGCATCGGCGGCAAATGCGGCCCGGCCTCGGGCGACCCGGTCGATCTGCGCATCACCGTCAAGCGCGTGCTGCCGGCCCTGTTCCAGACCGGGCTGGGCGAGGAGAAGTCGCCGCTGGGCCGCGGCGTCTGGGTGCAGGCGGCGAACGGCGTCGACCTGGTGCTGGTGACGCTGCGCAGTCAGACCTTCTGGCCCGACGCCTACACCGCCTTCGGCATCGACCTGTCGCAGAAGGCGATCGTGGTGGTGAAGTCGACCCAGCATTTCTACGCCGGCTTCGCCCCGATCGCGGCCGAGATCCGATACGTGACCACACCGGGCGCCATCCCGCCCAGCTTCGGCGACATCGCCTTCACCAAGCGCCGCGTGCCGTTCTGGCCGCGCGTCGAGAACCCCTTCGCCTGACATCTGCTTCTCCGGGAGGATGCCATGACCCATGACCGCCCCCTGCCACCCGACTTCAACACGCGCGTCGATGCGCTGTTCGCGCGCTGGACCAGGCCGGATTCACCCGGCGCTTCGGTCCGCGTCCTGCGGCACGGGCGCGAGATCCACCGCGGCTGCTACGGCATGGCCGACCTGGCCCATGGCGTGCCGATCGACGAGCGCACCGTCATCCGCATCGGGTCGCAGACCAAGCAGTTCACCGTGCTGCTGGCACTGATGCTGGAGGCCGAGGGCAAGCTGTCGATGCAGGACGACGTCCGCCGCCACCTGCCGTGGCTGCCGGACTTCCCCGAGACCGTGACATTGCGCCACCTCGCCGCCAATGTCGGCGGCCTGCGCGACTTCCTGGAGATCATGACCCTGGGCGGGCTGGATATCGGCGCGCCCTCAACCCGGGCCGGGGCACGGCGGATCATCGCCGGCCACAAGGCCGTCAACTTCCGGCCGGGCGAGAGCCTGATCTACTGCAACACCGGCTTCTTCCTGCTGTCGGAGATCGTCGAGCAGGTCTCGGGCAAGAGCTTCAACGCGCTGCTGGAGGACCGCATCACCGGCCCGCTCGGCATGCGCGACACCCGGCTGATGCGCTGGGATTCCGAGATCCTGCCGCGGCTGGCCGACCACCACACCCGCGGCCCCGACGGCGGCTGGCACAAGGCGCAATGGGGCGTGGTGCTGGGCGGCGAGGGCGGCATGGTCTCGACGCTGGAGGACATGACCCTCTGGCTGGCCAATCTCGACGCGCCGAAGGTCGGCACGCCGGAGATGATCGCCCGGATGTCGGCGCCGGGCGCCGCGATCGACGGCATCCCCTCGCCCTACGGCCTCGGCCTGGTCACCTGCCGCTACCGCGGCCTGTCCAGCATCGGCCATGGCGGCGGCGTCGCCGGCGGCCGGTCGGAATCGGTGCGCTTCCCGGAGGCCGGGATCGGCGTCGTCATCCTCGGCAACACCGACGATATGGGCCCGTTCTCGCTGGCCCGTCGCATCCTCGACCTGGCGCTGGGCGAGGAGGTCGGCCCGCCGCGCACGACGGCGGCGACCGAACGGCTGACCCGGGCCGTCGGCCTGTACCGGGCCGAGGGCGGCGACGACGTGTTCGGGGTCGCGCTCAAGGACGGGCAGCCGGTCTTCGTCAGCAACATGAACAGCGGCATGCCGATCGAGCAGGTCGGCGACGGCGCCTTCATGCCGGAACGGGGCATCGTGCCGCTGGAGTTCACACCGCGCGACGACGGCGATGTCGACACACGCTGGTTCGGCCGCCCTCAGCGGTTCCGCCGCCTGTCCGACACCGCCCTGCCGATCGCCCCCGGCCTGGCCGGGCGCTACTGGGACGCCACCACCGGCTTCGAGGCCGAGATCGGCGAGGATCAGGGCGAGACCGTGCTGCGCCTGCGCACGCCGCATGGGGTGTGGGAGACGGCGCTGGAGGCCCGCGCGCCCGACCTGCACCTGGCCGTGCCGCGCCGGGCCACCGCCGACACGCCGCCGAAGCCCGGCGCGGCCGAGGCGGGCGGCTGGGAGTTCACCATCCGCAGCGTCGCCGACGGCATCGTGCTGAACGACGACCGCACCAAGCGGCTGCACATGGCCCGCACGCGCTGAAGTCGCGTCGGGCACCTCGAACGGGGGAACATCACATGGCGTTCGATCGCATGGATCCGCGGGACTTCCTGTCCCTCACCTACGCCCATGCCCAGCGCCACGCGCTGGGCCGGCGGCAGGTGCTGGCCGGCTTCGGCGCGCTGGCCGGCGCCGCGGCCCTGTCAGGGGTGCCATTCCAGGCCGCCCGCGCCGAGGGCCGGGGCGGCACGCTGCGCATCGGCCGCGACCAGGAGCCGGACAGCCTGGACCCGCACAAGACCGCGCTGTCGATCTCGGACTACACCAACCTTTTCATCTACGAGCCGCTGGCCCGGATCGACACCGAGGGCAAGGTGGTACCCGGCCTGGCCGAACGCTGGGAGTTCAGCGACGGCAACAAGACCATCCTGTTCCATCTGCGCGACGGCGTGACCTTCCATGACGGCAGTCCGGCCGATGCCGAGGCCTGCGCCTGGACCACGCGGCGGATGATGGACCCGGCCACCGCCGCCCCCGCCGCCTTCCTGATGGGCCCGTTCGACACCGCCGAGGTGGTGGACCGGCTGACCGTAGCCTACCGCTTCAAGGAACCCTTCGTGCCGGTCTGGATCGGCATCGCCAGCTCCTACGCCGGGATCGTGCCGCGCCAGTCGGTCGAGAAGCTGGGCGACCAGTTCGGCCGCAACCCGGTCGGCTGCGGCCCGTTCCGCTTCACCGGCTGGGCGCCGGACAGCGGCATCACCCTGGCCCGCTTCGACGATTACAAATGCGGGCCCGTCGCCGCGCCGGACGGGCTGCAGCTGCTGTATTTCCCGGAGGATTCGACCCGGATCGCGGCGCTGGAGACCGGCGAGATCGACGCGCTGGCCACCGGCCAGGCGGTGCCGGCCGACGCCGTCCGCCGGCTGCGCCAGGACGGCGAGGTCCAGCTGCTGTCCCGCCCGGCACAGATCATCCGCGCCTTGGCCTTCAACCAGGGTATGGCGCCGTTCGACGACATCCGCATGCGCCGCGCCATCAGCCACGCCATCGACGCGCAGAAGGTGCTGGCCTTCGCGCTGGACGGCAACGGCGTGGTCGCGCACGGCCCGATCGCGTCGACCATCCCCGGCTACTCCAAGGCGGTGGAGACCCAGGGCTATCCCTATGATCCCGCCAAGGCCAAGGCGCTGCTGGCCGAGGCCGGCCATGGCAGCGGCCTGAAGCTGCGCATGATCACCGCCGACACGCCGCCGATCCGGCGCGCCGCCGAGATCGTGCAGGCGCAGTTGCGCGAGATCGGGGTGGAGCTGGAGATCCAGTCGCTGCCGACCGGCGAATGGGCGGTGCTGTCGGGCAAGGGCGAGCACCACATCGTCTTCACCGGCTACGGCTATACCGACGCCGACATCCTGTACCCGGAGTTCCACAGCCAGGGGTCGCTGAACCGCAACTTCCGCAAGGACCCGGAGCTGGACAAGCTGATCGACGCGCAGCGGGTGGAATTCGACGAGGCCAGGCGCCAGACCATCCTGGACGAGGCCCAGGCCCTGATCATGCGCGAGGCCTATTGGGCGCCGCTGTACGAGCCGCTGGCCTTCGCCGCCCTGGCGTCCACGGTGAAGGGGGCGGTGCTGCGCAGCGACGGCGACATCACCGCCGACCGCGCCTGGATCGAGAGCTGAGGCGCGGCGGTGCTGCCGCTGATCGTCAAGCGGATCGGCTACGCGCTGATCGTCATCGCCGGCATCGTCTTCGTGGTGTCGGCGATGACCCGGCTGGTGCCCGGCGACCCGGTCGACATCATGGCCGCCGGCAACCCCGGCATGACCGAGGCCGACAAGGCCCGGCTGCGCGGCCAGCTGGGCCTGGACCGGCCGATGATGGAGCAGTATCTGGCCTATCTCGGCGGCGCGCTGCAGGGCGATCTCGGCCTGTCGCTGCGCCAACGCGTGCCGGCCGCCCAGCTGATCCTGGAACGGCTGCCGGCGACGGCGGAGCTGACCTTCTGGGCGATGCTGCTGTCGCTGATGGCCGCGATCCCGATCGGCGTCGCCACGGCGCTTCGCCGCGACGGGCCGGTCGACTATGCCGGCACCGTGGTCGCGGTGCTTGGCGTCTCCACCCCCTCCTTCCTGCTCGGCATCCTGCTGATCCTGCTGTTCTCGGTGCAGCTCGGCTGGCTGCCGGCCTCGGGCTACAAGGGATCGCTGGTCGCCGCGGTGCCGGCGGCGCTGCTGGACGGCCGCTTCGACCTGCTGTGGCAGAAGGCGCGGTACTTCCTGCTGCCCTCGATCTCCCTGGCCTTCGGGCTGATGGCGGTGAACGCCCGGCTGACCCGGTCGGCGATGATCGAGGCGCTGCGCCAGGACTATGTTCAGTTCGCCCGCGCCAAGGGGCTGCCGCCGCGTGCCGTCACCTTGCGCCATGCGCTGCGCAACGCCATCATCCCGGTCATCACCATGATCGGGCTGCAGCTCGGCGCCCTGCTGTCCGGCGCGATTGTGATCGAGACCGTGTTCGCCTGGCCCGGGATCGGCCGGCTGTCGGTGCAGGCCATCACCACCCGCGACTATCCGCTGGTGCAGGCGACGGTGCTGATCGCGGCGGTGCTGTTCGTGGCCCTGAACCTGATCGTCGACATCCTGTACCGCGTCATCGACCCGCGGATGCGCCATGGTTGAGAGCGCCCTGCCCATGCCCGCCGAGCGGGCACCCGCCGCGGAACGTGGCCGGTTCCGGCGGGCCCTGCTGCGCAGCCCCAAGGGGCTGACCGGGCTGGCACTGGTCGGGCTGATCCTGGCCGTCGCCGCGGCGGCGCCGCTGCTGGCGCCGCACGACCCGGCGCGGCAGATGCTGGAATGGCGCTTCCTGCCGCCGGCCTGGGCCGCGGGCGGCGACTGGAGCCACCTGCTGGGCGGCGACAATCTGGGCCGCGACATCTTCAGCCGCGTCGTGGTCGGGGCCCGCACCTCGATCGCGGTCGCCGCCCTGGTGGTCGCGCTGGCCACCACCGTCGGGTCGCTGCTGGGCGCCGTCGCCGGCTATGCCGGCGGCGCGGTCGACAGCGTGGTGATGCGGCTGGCCGACTTCCAGCTGGCCTTCCCCTTCCTGCTGCTGGCGCTGATGATCATGGCGATCCTGGGCCCCGGCTTCTGGACCGTGGTGCTGGCGCTGTCGATCGCGCTGTGGGTCAACTTCGCCCGGGTGGTGCGCGGCGAGGCGCTGCGCATCCGGCAGATGGAGTTCGTCGAGGCGGCGCGGTCGATCGGCGTGCCGGGCTGGCGCATCGTGCTGGGCCATGTGCTGCCGAACGTGATCCCGTCGATCCTGGTGCTGGCGACGCTGGACGTGGCGCTGGTGATCATCGCCGAGGCGGCGCTGAGCTTCCTGGGCCTGGGGGTCCAGCCGCCCACCCCCTCCTGGGGCAAGATGATCAGCGAGGGCCGGGACTTCCTGTACGACGCGCCCTGGATGGTGCTGGGGCCGGGCGCGGTGATCCTGATGACCTCGGTCGGCATCAACCTGTTCGGCGACTTCCTGCGCGACTGGGTCGACCCGAGGGCGGAACGGTGAGCGCGCCGCTCTTGGAGATCGACGACCTCCGGGTCGACTACGCCTCGCCGCGCGGGCCGGTGCGGGCGGTGGCCGGAGTGTCCCTGTCGCTCGAGCGCAACCGCATCCTCGGCCTGGTCGGCGAGAGCGGCTGCGGCAAGTCGACCGTCGGCCAGGCGCTGATGGGGCTGGTCCAGGCACCGGGCCGGATCGCCGGCGGCGACATCCGCTTCGAGGGCCGCAGCCTGGTCGGGCTGCCGGAGCGGGGGCTGCGCCGGCTGCGCGGCGACCGCATCGCCATGGTGTTCCAGGACCCGACCGCGACGCTGAACCCGGTGCTGACCATCGGCGACCAGATCGCCGAGCTGTTCCGCTGGCACCGGCCGAAGCTGCCGCGGCGTGAGGTCGAACGCCGGGTCGTCGCCCTCTTGGAGCGGGTCGGCATCGCCGAGGCCGAGCGTCGCCGCCGCGCCTATCCGCACGAGCTGTCGGGCGGCATGCGCCAGCGCATCGTCATCGCCTGCGCCCTGGCGCTGGACCCGGCGCTGATCGTCGCCGACGAGCCGACCACCGCGCTGGACGTCACGGTGCAGGCCCAGATCCTGGACCTGATGCGCGGGCTGCAGGTCGAGCACGGCACCGCGGTGATCCTGATCAGCCACGACCTCGGCGTCATCGCCGAGACCTGCGACGACGTCGCCGTGATGTATGCCGGCCGCATCGTCGAGAGCGGGCCGACGGCCGAGGTGCTGGCCCGGCCGCGCCATCCCTACACCGCCGGGCTGATCGCATCGCGCCCGTCGATCGATGCGCCGGGCCGGGTGGTGCGGCCGATCCCCGGCACCGTGCCCGACCTGGCCCGGCCTCCGGCCGGCTGCCCGTTCCATCCGCGCTGCGGCCAGGCCGTCGCCGCCTGCCGCGACGCCATCCCCACCCTGCAGCCGATCCCGGAGGAGCCGCGCCATGCCGTCGCCTGCCCCCGCGCGGCCTGAACCGGTCGCCGACGCGCCGCTGCTGGAAGTCCAGGATCTGGCCAAGCACTACCCCCTGCCCGGCCGCTGGTTCGGCATGGCGGCCGGCGTGCGCGCGGTCGACGGCGTCAGCTTCGCCATCGGCCGGCAGGAGACCTTCGGCCTGGTCGGCGAGAGCGGCAGCGGCAAATCCACCATCGGCCGGATGATCGCCCGGTTGATCGACCCCAGCGGCGGCCGCATCCGCTTCCAGGACCGCGACTGGCTGGCGCTGTCGGGCGGCGCGCTGCGGCGCGAGCGGCGCCGGGTGCAGATGGTGTTCCAGAGCCCCTACGCCTCGCTCGACCCGCGCTGGCGCGTCGCCGACATCGTGGCCGAACCGCTGCGCACCCATCTGCGCCTGCCGGCGGTGGAGCGGCGCGACCGGGTGGCGGAGCTGCTGCAGGCGGTCGGGCTGGACCCCGCCGTGGCCGACCGCCATCCGCACCAGTTCTCCGGCGGCCAGCGCCAGCGCATCGGCATCGCCCGCGCCATCGCGCTGGAGCCGGAGCTGCTGATCGCCGACGAGCCGGTCTCCGCCCTCGACGTCTCGGTCCAGGCCCAGATCCTGGCGCTGCTGCAGGAGATCAAGGCGCGCCGGCGGCTGTCGATGCTGTTCATCTCGCACGACCTGTCGGTCGTCGCCTATCTCTGCGACCGGGTCGGGGTGCTGTATCACGGCCGGCTGGTCGAGCTGGCGCCGACCCGCGCCCTGTTTGACGCGCCGCGGCACCCCTACACAAGGGCGCTGCTGGCCGCGATCCCGGGGTCCGGGCGGCGCCGGGAAGCCGCGCCGCAGACCGCCCCGGCCGGCGCCGCACCCGAAGGCTGCGCCTATGCCGGGCGCTGCCCGCATGTGCGCGACCTGTGCCGCGGCGCGGCCCCGTCGCTCCGGCCCGACCCGGCGGGCGGCTGGGTCGCCTGCCATCGCGCCGGCGAGATCTGAGCGGCGATAACCTGAAGTTCAGGCCCCCGTCACTTTCGGGACTTGTCAGTCATGGCGGCGGCCTGCCCAAATCGCTGCCGCGGGCGGTAACGTTACCGCGGTCGCACGGGGCAGGAAGGCAAACAAGGGTCGGACCGGCCGGGCCGGGATCGACGACGCCGCTTCGGTGCGAGGGGAATCACAGAGTCTGGGGGATGGCATGAAGTTTCTGAACAAGAGGGCGGCCGCCTTTGCCCTGTGCCTGGCGGTGTGCGGCCTGGCGCTGGCCGGCCCGGCGGCGGCCGAGATGGTGCTGAACCGCGGCTTCGGCAGCGCGCCGTCGACCCTGGACCCGCAGATGAACCAGGGCGCGCGCGAGAACTACATCATCGCCGACCTGTTCGAGGCGCTGCTGGTGCTGGACCCGCAGGGCAACCCGCAGCCGGGCGCGGCCGAGAAGTGGGAGACCAGCGCCGACGGCCTGACCTGGACCTTCCATCTGCGGTCGGGGCTGAAATGGTCGAACGGCGACCCGATGGTCGCGGCCGATTTCGTGCGCGGCGTGATCCGCAGCCTGGACCCGGCCATCGGGTCGGCCCACGCCTACTATCTGACCGCGGTGCTGCCGATCAAGAACGGCAAGCAGTTCAACGACGGCAAGCTGACCGACGCGTCGCAGGTCGGCGCCACGGCGCCGGACGACAAGACCGTCGTGCTGACGCTGGAATACCCGATGCCGGACGCGCCCTACATCCTGGACTTCCACACCACCGCGCCGGTGCACCTGCCCAGCTACCAGGCCGCCGGCAACAAGCTGGACTACACCCGGCCGGAGATGTTCGTCAGCAACGGCGCCTACATGCTGAAGGACTACGTGCCGCAGTCCAAGGTCGTCCTGGTCAAGAACCCGAACTACTGGGACGCGGCGAACGTCAAGATCGACACCGTCGTCTACCACGTCACCGAGGACACCTCGACCGAGCTGAAGCGCTATCTCGCCGGTGAGCTGGACAGCACCATGGCGGTGCCGGCGGAGCAGATCGACAAGCTGAAGGCCGAGCGGCCGCAGGAGCTGCACCAGAACCCGACCCTGGGCATGAAGTACCTCAGCTTCCAGCCCGATGCCGGCCCGCTGTCGGACATCCGCGTGCGCAAGGCGCTGGCCCTGGGCATCGACCGCGACTTCCTGCAGGAGAAGATCGAGAAGGCCGGCAACCTGCCGATGTACACCTTCTCGATCAACCAGGATTCCAGCTACAAGCCTGGCCGCGTCCAGGAAGCCGGGATGAGCAAAGAGGACCGGCTGGCCGAGGCCAAGAAGCTGCTGGCCGAAGCGGGCTACGGCCCGGACAAGCCGCTGGAGCTCGAGATCATCGGCCCGTCCAGCGCCGCCAGCAAACGGCGGGTCGAGGGCATCACCGCAATGTGGAAGCAGAATCTGGGTGTCCGCACCAAGCTTGATCTGACCGAGGTGAAGACCTGGCTGGAGAAGCTGCACACCGGCGACTGGCAGGTCTGCATGGACAGCTATGGCGGCGACTATCCCCAGGCCAAGACCTGGCTGGACGCCCTGCGCTACACCGGCACGCCCAGCTATCACTGGAAGGACGACGAGTACGAGAAGCTGATGGACCAGGCCAACGCCACCGCGTCGGACAAGGCCAAGTTCTACCAGATCCTGGGCCAGGCCGAGCAGCGCATGCTGGACCAGTACGTCTTCATCCCGATCGCGGTGACCACCGACAACATCCTGGTCCAGACCTACGTCAAGGGCTGGGGCGACAACCCGATCGGCCACCCGATGTCGAAGTATCTGAGCATCGAGAAGTAGGTCGATTTCATCCTCCCCCTCCCCTTGCGGGAGGGGTTCGGGCCGCAAGCCCGGTCTAGACCGAAAGATCTCCGCCCGTCATCGACACCCCCTCCCCCTACCCCCTCCCGCGGGGGGAGGGGGAGGATCTTGAGAGGGTCGCGCGGGAAAGCAGGCACAGGGAGCAGCCAGGGCCGATGGTCTTTTCCGTCCTCCGCCGCATGCTGGGCAGCGTGCCGACGCTGTTCGCGCTGGCGACGATCACCTTCTTCGTCGTCCGCTTCGCCCCCGGCGGGCCGTTCGACGACGACAAGAAGCTGCCGCCCGCCCTGATCGCCAAGATGGCCGAGCAGTACCATCTGAACGAGCCGCTGTGGCGGCAGTACCTGCGCTTCCTGGGCGACATCGCGCATCTCGATTTCGGCCAGTCGATGTACTACCGCGAATACACGGTGACCCAGCTGATCGGCCACGGCCTGCCGATCTCGCTGCAGATCGGGCTGTGGGCCACCCTGCTGTACACCGTCGCCGGGGTGTTCCTGGGCGTGGTCGCGGCGCTGCGGCGCAACGGCATCCTGGACAATGTGGTCAGCGCCGTCGCCATGGGCGGCATCGTGGTGCCGACCTTCGTCATGGCGCCGATCCTGCAGATCGTGTTCGCGCTGATGCTGAGCCTGCTGCCGGTGGCGGGCTGGGACGGCGGCTGGCGGTCGATGGTGCTGCCGGTTGTGGCCATGGCCCTGCCCAACATCGCCTATGTCGCCCGGCTGACCCGCGGCGCCATGATCGAGACCCTGCGCAGCAACTACATCCGCACCGCCCGGGCCAAGGGCGTCGGCGAGTGGCGGGTGCTGACCCACCACGCCATCCGCGGCGCCATGATCCCGGTCATCGCCTATCTCGGCCCCGCCACCGCGGCGCTGATCACCGGGTCGATGGTGATCGAGACCATCTTCGCCGTGCCCGGCATCGGCCGCTACTTCGTCGAGAGCGCGATCAGCCGCGACTACACCATGGTGATGGGGGTCACCCTGACCTACGGCGCCTGCATCATCCTGTTCAACATGGTGACCGACGTGGCGCAGACCCTGCTGGACCCGAGGTCGCGGGCATGACCGACCTGACCGAGCACGAGATCGCCGCGATCGAGGACGCGGCCGAGGGCGTCAGCCCGTTCCGCGAGGCGCTGCGCCGCTTCCGCGCCAACCGCACCGCCGTTGCCAGCCTGGCCGT
The DNA here is from genome assembly GCF_052115705.1 of Inquilinus sp. 2KB_23. Classification (NCBI taxonomy): domain Bacteria; kingdom Pseudomonadati; phylum Pseudomonadota; class Alphaproteobacteria; order Rhodospirillales; family Rhodospirillaceae; genus Inquilinus; species Inquilinus sp. 2KB_23. The sequence goes on from NZ_JBFRHF010000026.1 coordinate 19,339, forward strand.
GCTGGTCCTGATCGTGATCTTCTGCTTCGGCGGGCCGCTGCTCTACAGCTACGCCCCCGACGACGCCAATTTCGAGGCGATGAACGCGCCGATGGACCTGCTGTCGGCCTTCCCCTTCGGCACCGACGACCTGGGCCGCGACCTGCTGCTGCGGATCATGGCCGGCGGCCAGGTGTCGCTGATCATCGGCCTGGTCGCGACCCTGATCGCGGTCGCCATCGGCGTCACCTGGGGGTCGATCGCCGGCTTCCTCGGCGGCTTCGTCGACCAGGTGATGATGCGCTTCGTCGACGTGCTGTACGGCATCCCCTACATCTTCCAGGTCATCCTGATCAGCATGGCGCTGGGGCGCGGCAGCGGCGCCGTGATCATCGCCGTGGTGCTGTCGCTGTGGCTGACCCCGTCGCGCATCGTCCGGGCCCAGGCCATCGCGCTCCGCAACCGCGAGTTCATCGAGGCGGCGCGGGCCGGCGGCATGACCAAGCGCCAGATCGTGCTGAAGCACATCATGCCGAACTGCGTCGGCGTGGTGATCGTCTATTCCAGCCTGCTGATCCCCGACGTGATCCTGAGCGAATCCCTGCTGAGCTTCCTCGGCCTCGGCGTCCAGGCGCCGGAGACCAGCTGGGGCGTGCTGATCAGCGAGGGCCAGGCCAAGATCGAGACCGACCCGCACATGCTGATCCTGCCCGGGCTGGCCCTGGCCCTGACCCTGTTCTGCATGAACTTCGTCGCCGACGGGCTGCGCGATGCCTTCGACCCCAATGAACGCTGATCCCCTGCTGGCCGTCCCCCTGCTGACGGTCGAGGACCTGCGCATCCGCTTCCGGATGCGGCGGGGCACGGCCACCGCGGTCGATGGCGTCGACTTCGCGGTCAGGCGCGGCGAAGTGCTGGGCATCGTCGGCGAGAGCGGGTCGGGCAAGAGCCAGATCCTGCTGTCGATCATGGGCCTGCTGGCCGGCAACGGCGCCGCCACCGGCCGGGTCCGGTTCGAGGGGCAGGACCTGCTGGCGCTGGAGCGCCGCGGGCTGGACCGGCTGCGCGGGTCGGCCATGACCATGATCTTCCAGGACCCGATGACCTCGCTGAACCCCTATCACCGCATCGGGGCGCAGCTGACCGAGGTGCTGATCCGCCACCAGGGCATGCGCAAGCGCGAGGCCTGGGACAAGGCCACCCGGATGCTGGACCGGGTGAAGATCCCCGACGCGGCGAAGCGGATGAAGCTGTACCCGCACGAGCTGTCGGGCGGCATGCGCCAGCGCGTGATGATCGCCATGGCGCTGCTGTGCAACCCGCGCATCCTGCTGGCCGACGAGCCGACCACGGCGCTGGATGTCACCGTCCAGGCCCAGGTGCTGGACCTGCTGCGCGACTTGGTGAGCGAGCTGGGCACCGCCGTGATCCTGGTCACCCACGACCTCGGCGTCGTCGCCGAGATGTGCGACCGGGTGCTGGTGCTGTATGGCGGCAAGGTGATGGAGGCGGCGCCGGTCGGCCCGATCTTCGCCGCTCCGGCCCATCCCTACACCCGCGGCCTGCTGGATTCGACGCCGAACCTGGAGGGGGCGGAGGGCGAGCTGCGGGTGATCCCCGGCCAGCCCCGCGCCGCCGCCGCGGGCGACCTGCCGGGCTGCCCCTTCGCGCCGCGCTGCAGCCGCAAGGTCGAGGCCTGCACCGTAACCATGCCGCCGCTGCTGGCGGCAGGTGACGCAGATGACCGCGTCGTCGCCTGCCACCAGCCGCTGCCCCAACCCGCCGCCACCGCCACGATGGAGCTGGTGAAGTGACCCCGGTTCTGTCGGTGCGCAACCTGAAGGTCCATTTCCCGCTGTCGGGCGGCCTGTTCGGTGGGCCGCCCCAGGCGGTCAAGGCGGTGGACGACGTGTCCTTCGACCTCGCCCCCGGCGAGGTGCTGGCAATCGTCGGCGAATCGGGCTGCGGCAAGTCCACCCTGGGCCGCGCCGTGCTGCGGCTGATCCCGCCGACCGCCGGCACCATCGCCTGGAGCGGCGCCGACGTCACCGGCCTGCCGGAGAACGACCTGCGGCCGCGGCGGCGCGACATGCAGATCATCTTCCAGGACCCGCTGGCCTCGCTCGACCCGCGCATGACCGTGGCCCAGATCATCGGCCGGCCGCTGCGCACCTTCCACCCCGAGATGAAGCGGGCCGAGATCAACGCCCGGGTCAACGAGACCATGCGCCAGGTCGGCCTGTCGCCGTCGCTGGCGCACCGCTATCCCCACGAATTCTCCGGCGGCCAGTGCCAGCGCATCGGCATCGCCCGCGCCATCATCCTGCGGCCGAAGCTGATCGTCTGCGACGAGCCGGTGTCGGCGCTTGATGTCTCGATCCAGGCCCAGATCATCAACCTGCTGATGCGCCTGCGGCGAGAGCTGGGCATGGCCCTGATCTTCATCTCGCACAACATGAGCGTGGTCAGGCACATCAGCGACCGGGTGATGGTGCTGTATCTCGGGCGCGAGGCCGAAATCGCCGGCCGCGACGCCTTCTTCGCCCGACCGCTGCACCCCTATGCCCAGGCGCTGCTGTCGGCGGTGCCGATCCCCGACCCGGCCCGGGCGCATCAGCGCCGGCGCATGGTGCTGCAGGGCGACACCCCGTCGCCGATCAACCCGCCCTCGGGCTGCGCCTTCCGCACCCGCTGCCCGCATGCGGTCGAGCTGTGCGCCCAGGCGATGCCGGTCCTGCGCGACTTCGACCCCGGCCACCGCGCCGCCTGCCACCGGATCGAGGATTTGGCCGGCGCGCTCGTCTGAGGCCTGTGCAGCCCCCTCACCCGAAATCACGCAGTGATTTCGGGTGAGGGGGTGGCTCCGCCGCCTGTCACGCAGGCCGTATCGCGACGCGTTGCCGCTGCGCTAGGATTTCGCCATGACCATCGATCCCGACTTCCTCGACCGCCTGATCGCAGCACCACGGCTGCTGTTCCCGACCGTCTCGCCGGACGGGCGCTGGGTGGCCTGGGTGTGGAACGGCAAGGCGGAGGGCAATGGCCCCTGGATCGCCCCGACCGCCGGCGGCGCGCCGCCGCGCCTGATGGCCGAGCCCTTCTCCGGCTGGGATTGCGAGAGCTTCAGCTGGGCGCCCGACAGCCTGTCGCTGATCGTCGCCCGCCGCCGCGACGGCGAGGAGCAGGTCGGGCTGCAGCGCGCCTGGCTGGACGGGGCGGCGGAGACGCTGCTGCCGGACCGCATCGGCTACTACATCTACAACGCCCAGCTGCATCCGGATGGCCGGAGGCTGGTCTATGCCGCCAGCCGCGACCCGGCCACAGGGATGGGCGGCGACATCCTGCATCTCTACGAGCACGACCTCGCCAGCGGGGCGCAGCGCGTCCTGGCCTCGCCGGGCCGGTCCTGCAAGATCACGCCGAAGCTGGACCCGACCGGGCGCCGCATCCTGTATCTGCGCAACGACCACGACCCCAGCGGCCGGGCGCTGTGGGTGTACGACCTGGAGACCGGCGAGGACCGCGAGATCCACAACCCCGGCGGGCCGGCCAAGGCCGAGGGGGTGTGGTCGCCGGACGGGTCGCGCATCGCCTTCGTCGCCGAGACGCCGACGCACAAGCGGCTGGGGCTGATCGACCCGGCGGCCGGCGGCCTGCGTTGGCTGGTCGACGATCCGGCGATCCCGGTCGAGCATCTGCGCTGGCCGCACCAGCCCGATGGCGGCCAGGACCTGCTGGTGGTGATCGAGGCCAGCGCGGCGCGGGACGAGGCCGCCTTCCTGACGGTGTCGACCGGCGCCTACCTCCCGGTGTTCCGCGGCGGCGACATCCTGCGGCCGGTGGCGCCGCTGGCCGATGGCCGCTGGGTGGTGGAGCGCGGCCGGGCCACGGCGCCGACCGGCATCGTGACCCTCTCGGCCGACGCGCCCGACCTGTCAGCCGCGCAGGAGCTGGCGCCGCTGCCCGAGGGCTCGGTGCCCGACCCGGCGGAGCTGAACCCGGCCGAGCCGTTCTGGTGGCATTCGGTCGACGGGCTGCGCATCCAGGGCTGGCTGTACCGCGCCCGGGGTGACAGCCGGGGCACGGTGATCCATGTCCATGGCGGGCCGACCATGCATTACGACGGCCGCTTCGACCCGGTGCCGCAGGTGCTGGCCCGGGCCGGCTTCCACGTGCTGCAGCCGAACTACCGCGGCAGCACCGGCCTGGGCGCCGCCTATCAGGAGGCGATCAAGGCCGACGGCTGGGGCGGGCGCGAGCAGGAGGACATCCGCACCGGCATCCTGGCGCTGATGAATGCCGGGCTGGCAGTACCGGGAAAGGTCGGCATCACCGGCCTGTCCTATGGCGGCTATGCCTCGTGGTGGGCGATCACCCATTTCCCGCGCGAGGTGATCGCGGCCGCGGCGCCGATCTGCGGCATGACCGACCTGGTCACCGATTACTGGACCACCCGGCCCGACCTGCGGTCCTATTCCGAGGCGATGATGGGCGGCACGCCCGACCAGTTGCCGGAGAAGTACCGCGAACGCTCGCCGATCCATTTCGTCGACCGGATCGAGGGGCGGCTGATGATCGTGCAGGGCCTGACCGACCCGAACGTGACGCCGGAGCAGGTCGAGATCGTGCGCGCGGTGCTGGATGCGCGCGGCGTTCCCTATGAGACCCTGCTGTTCCCGGATGAGGGCCACGGCATCGTCAAGCCGGAGAACTGCCGCCTGCTGTACGAGCGGCTGATCGCGTTCTTCGACGAGGCGTTCGAACCTACCCAGGCCACTTGAGCGAAAACCCGAGCAGCTCCGCCTCCTCCGGCCGCAGCACGCCGTCCGCGGTCCGGCCGCGGGAGGACTGCCAGTCGTAGACGGCCTTGGCGGTGAAGCCGTTGAACACGCCGGCGGTGAAACCCCAATCCGCGATCCGTCCCTGGCTGACCAGGGCGTCCTGCAGCAGCCGCACCTCAGGACCGCTCGATCCCGGCAGCAGCCGGGCCAGGCCGGGCACCGCCCAATGCTCCGCCACCAGCTGCAGGTGCCGGCCGGTCACCAACAGATAGTCGAAAGCGAGGCCGGTCTCGGCGAGGTCCGGTGTGGGACTCAGCCCGGCCGCCCGGCGGAAGGCGGCGTAGTCGCCGGTCGGGTCGGCCGGCGGCTGGTGCCGGCCGGGCAGGGTCTGGCAGCCGGCCGAGGAGAACTCGAGTCCGTCGCCCGGCCAGCCGGCGGCGTGGATGTTGTCCTCCGGCGCGCAGATGTCGAAGCGGCAGGCCAGGTCATAACCGGCGGCGTCGAACGAGCGCCACACCGGCACCTCGACGGTGCGGTCGAGCTGGAACGCCCCCTCCTCCACCGGGCGCCCATCCGGCGCGTGCGGGCCGACGACATAGGGATGCATCCCCGGCGCCAGCATGTTGGCGATCCGCCGGTCCGGCGCCGCGGCCTGGCGGCGCATGTGGTCGTCGTTGGGCACGGTCGAGCCGGGCCACACGATCACCTGCCCCGCCGCCCGGTCCCACACGCCCAGCACGCAGCGCGGCGTCCGGTGGTCTGGCCGCGCCTCGGCCAACCGCACCGCGTCACGCCGGGCGCCGGCCTCGGCCGGATCGACCAGGCCGCAGCCGCGTAGCCCGAACAGGATCTTGGCCCCGCGCGGCCGGAAGCGGGTCAGCCGGCACAGCGTCTCCAGCGTCCCGGCTTCGAGCGCGAAGGGCGTCCCGCTGAAGGGCGCCTGGAGATGGGCATAGTTGGGCGAGCGGTCGTCATCGTGCCAGGCAGGCGGCGTTCGGGTCATTGGCCGAGCAACTCCAGCAGCTTCGTCCCGAACGCCGGCAGGAAGCGGTCGTTCTGCGCCATATGGGGGCCGACGGTGTAGATCGCGGCAACGGCGCTGCGGCCGGACGGGGTCTCCAGATAGGCCATGTCGTGCCGGGTCTCGCTGGTCCAGCCGGCCTTCGACCACAAGCGGACGTCGCGCGGCAGGCCGCCGCCGAGGAAGCCGCGGACCTGGTCGCGATAATCCGGCCCCAGCACCGCCGGGTCGCGCTCGGGCTCGCGGTCCAGCAGGTCCATCATCCGGCCACAGGCTTCCGGCGAGACCAGCTGCCCGGCAGCGATGCCGTGCAGCAGCGCCGCCGCCGCGCGCGGTGCGATCAGGTTGCCGCCATGGGCGCGGGCGGCCTTCTCGCGGCCATAGGGCGAATCCTCGTAGGTGCTGTGCCACAGCCGCAGCCGCGCGAAGTCCGGCCAGGCCCAGCCCTCGAAGAAGCGCTGGATCTCCTGCCGCCGGTCCCACCACGCCGCCATCTCGGCCTCCGGCAGCGGGCCTCCCGGGGTGGTGCCGGTCATCCGGCCGAACAGATAGGTGGTGGCGTCGTTGCTGGACTGGCGGATCATGGCGGACAGGGCCCGCAGATCCTCGGCATCCGGCTGCAGCCGCCCGGTTTCGACCCAGTGCTGGAAGGCGACGAGATAGAAGCTCTTGCTGGTGCTGGCGGGGTAGACCGCGACCTCGTCGCGATAGCCGAACACCGGACCGTCGGAATAGCCGCCGGCGGCGCCGTCGCGCAGCCGGCCGGGATAGAGCCGGAAGGTCAGGCCGAAATCCTGCGGCCCGACCTCGCCCTCGAACTGGTCGAGCAGGTCCCGGACCAGCTGCGGCCAGGCCGCCGCCGTGGCGCTCTCACGATCGGTCATCGGATGATCCTCACGCGGCGCAAGCAGCGACGAAGGCGGCAAGGATGGCGCGGTCGGCCTCACCGCGCAGATATTCCGGGTGCCATTGCACACCGAGGCAGAAGCGTTGGCCGGGGTGTTCGATCGCCTCGACCACCCCGTCCGGCGCGGTGGCGGAGACGATCAGCGACGGCCCGGCCGACTTCACCGCCTGGTGGTGCGAGCTGTTGACGCCGAAGCCCGACACGCCGGTGATGCGGGCCAGCAGGCTGCCGGGCGCCACCGCGACCTCGTGCGCCGCCACCGACCCGACCGGGTCGTGCACCTTCCGCTCCGGGCTGTGGTCCAGCGCGTTCTCGATCTCCGCCGGGATGTGCTGCACCAGGGTGCCGCCCAGCACCACGGCCAGCAGCTGTTCGCCGCCGCAGATGCCCAGCACCGGCAGGTCGCGCGCGATGGCGCCCTGCACCAGCGCCCATTCGAACTGGGTGCGCACCGGCTTGGTCTTCACCGTCTCATGCACCGAGCTGGCGCCCCAGAGCGCGGGGTCGACATCGAAGCCGCCGCCGGTGACAACGACGCCGTGGCACAGGTCGAGATAGCGGTCGACCGCGTCGACCAGATGCGGCAGGGCCAGCGGCGCGGCGCCGAATTCGGCCAGCGACCCGCAATAGTTCTGCCGCAGCGCGTACCAGGGCGCGGAGGAATAGCCGCCCGGCTGCTCGGCATCCAGGGTGACTCCGATGACGGGCTTGGCGCTGGGCATGGCAATCCTGCGGGGTCTGGCGGGTCCCTCGGTGATGCCCCTCGCTCCAGCCGCTGTCAAATTCCCGCCGGTTATGCGGTCCGCACCAGATGTTATCTCCCCGCTGAAGGCGAAGGCTGCGCCGGCGCAGCCTTTGCCTTCAGCGACGAGCGGAGCGGGTGCGGCGGGTGGGCTGCCCGGTGAGGTGGTCGAGGAACAGATGCGCCGAATGCGACAGCGGGTAGTTCTCGTGGTGCAGCGCCGTGATCGGCAGCGCGATCTCCGGCACGATGGCGCGGACCGCGACGTCCGGCACCGCCCAGGCCTGGGCGGTGTGCTCGTCGACGATGGCCGAGCCGGTGCCGTAGCGCACCAGCGGCAGCGCCAGGTAGTAGGTCTGGATCAGGTTGCGCGGGGCGTAGCGGATGCCGGCGGCGGCGAAGGCCTCGGACAGGGTCATGCCGATCGAGGTGTCGGGGTCGACGCCGATCAGCGTGTCGACATCGATGCGGTCGAGGGTGATCTCGGCCGCCTCGCCCGGCGCCAGCGGCACGGTCGACAGATGCACCAGCCGCGACGTGCCGATCGGCACCTTGCGCATGCCGGGCGGCAGCACCGGCTCATGCGCGATGGCGAGGTCGAGGCTGTTGGTCGCCACCAGCTCCAGGATCTCACGGGTGTGGTGGGTGCGCAGGTCGAAGCTGACGCCGGGATGCAGGCGGTGGAACTGCGCCACCTGGTCGGTCATGAAGCCGAAGCCCAGGCTGGGCAGGCAGGCGACGCTGACATGGCCCTCGCGCCCGCGCCGCAGGTTGGCGGCGATGCTGGAGATCCGCTCCAGCCCGGCGAAGGTGCGGTCGATCTCGACCTCCAGCAGCTTCGCCTCGCGGGTCGGCACCAGCTTGCCCTTCACCCGTTCGAACAGGCGCAGGCCCAGCTGGTCCTCGGCGTGGCGCAGCAGCTTGCTGACCGCGGGCTGGGACACGTTCAGCAGCTCGGCCGCGCCGGTGATCGACCCCGCCTTCTGCACCGCCTGCAACGCCTCGATGTGCCGCAACCTGATGGTCATCGTCGCCCCCTTGGGGCCGATCCGGCCCGGACCCGGGATCGCACAGCGGCGCGGGCATGACAAGCGCGCCCCGTCCGTGCGAGGGTCCGACCACCATGATCCGCATCACCGCCCGCACCCAGATCGACGAGCGCGACATCGAGGAGAGCTTCATCCTCGCCTCGGGCCCGGGCGGCCAGAACGTCAACAAGGTCGCGACCGCGGTGCAGCTGCGCTACCCGATCGACCGCGCCGACATGCCCGAGGACATGCGCGCGCGGCTGGTCACCCTGGCCGGGCAGCGCCTGACCAAGGACGGCGTGCTGGTGCTGACCGCGCGGGAGTACCGCAGCCAGGAGCGCAACCGGGCCGAGGCGGTGGCCCGGCTGGTCGATTTGTTCCAACGCGCGGCGGTGGCGCCGAAGAAGCGGCGGCCGACCCGGGCGACGCTGGGCAGCAAGATCCGGCGGCTGGAGACCAAGGGCAAGCGCGGGACGGTGAAGCGCCTGCGCGGCAGCCCGGGCGAAGACTGAAGCACCGTCCCGCCATGCGCGGCGCCGAAGCCTGACCGGCGCCGGCCGCGCCGAAATTCGCTTCAAATTGCCATGATCTTTGCTGCTTATGGCGGAATTGCCCTGTGCCGGCGGCGAGACCGCCTGCGCCCGGGGGACTGGCTATTGGGGGGATAGTCATGGGGTTCGCTGTTTCGCCGCGCGTGGCCGCGGCCGTGGTGGTGCTGGCCTGGGCCGGCGCCGCCGCCGCGCAGACGCCGACATCGAACACGACGCCGGCCGATCCGGCCGCCGCGATCAAGGCCGAGCAGGAAGCCGCCTGGGTCGCCGCCGACAAGGCCGCCCAGCACGGCCCGAAGGACATCCCGCTGATCGACCAGGGCACGCTGGCCCTGCCGGCCGGATACACCTTCGTGCCCAAGCAGGAGGCCAACCAGATCCGGCACGCCTGGGGCGGCAACGCGGATCCGGACCTGATCGGCATGGTCTGGTCGGACGCTGCGGGCGAGGACTGGTACGCGCTGATCGACTTCACCAAGGAAGGCTACATCCGCGAGGACGATGCCAAGGACTGGAATGCCGACGAGCTGCTGAGCAGCCTGAAGGACGGCACCCAGGCCGGCAACCAGGACCGCATCGCCCGCGGCTTCCCGCCCCTGGCGGTGACCGGCTGGATCGAGGTGCCGCAATACGACGCCGCCACCCATCGCTTGGTGTGGTCGGCCAAGGTGGTCGAGACCGACAACGCCGCCGACGAGGGGTCGGCCAACTACAAGACCTATGCGCTGGGACGCGAGGGCTATATCGGCCTGAACATGGTCACCTCGACGGCCGCGATCGAGGGCGAGAAGAAATATGCCCGCGAGTTGCTCAATTCGGTCAGCTACACCACCGGCAAGCGCTACGAGGATTTCACCGAAAGCACCGACCGGGTCGCCGAATACGGGCTGGCGGCGCTGGTGGCCGGCGTGGCGGCGAAGAAGCTGGGGCTGATCGCCATCGCCGGCGCCTTCGTGCTGAAATTCGCCAAAGTCATCATCATCGCGCTCGGCGCCTTCGGCTTCGGGCTGACCAAGCTGTTCCGGCGCAAGCCGCGCGACGGCGGCACCGCGTGAACACCGTCAGGCCCTGCCCATGATCCGGACCCTCCTGCTGCTGGTCGGCTTCCTGAAGTTCGGCAAGATCGGGCTGACCGGCGGCACCATGCTGCTGTCGCTGGCGACCTACGCCCTCATCTTCGGCTGGGGCTATGCCGCCGGCTTCGTCCTGCTGCTGCTGATGCATGAGATGGGGCACTACATCGCGGCCAAGCGGCGCGGCCTGGATGTCGGGGCGCCGACCTTCATCCCCTTCATCGGCGCCTGGATCGAGCTGAAGCAGCAGCCGATGGATGTCGAGACCGAGGCCTATGTCGCCTTCGCCGGCCCCTTCATCGGCACGCTGGGTGCCTTCGTCGTCTACTTCTGGGCGCGCGAGGTCGACAGCCGGCTGCTGCTGGCCGTGGCCTATTCCGGCTTCTTCCTGAACCTGATCAACCTGCTGCCGGTCTCGCCGCTGGATGGCGGCCGGATCACCGCGATCCTGTCGCCGAAGGTGTGGCTGCTGGGCGCGCCGATCATGCTGGGCCTGCTGCTGTGGCGGCCCAGCCCGGTGCTGCTGCTGGTGGCGCTGATCGCGGCACCGCAGGTGCTGAAGGCTTGGCGCCACGACCCCAACAGCCCCGAGGCGCTGGCCTATTACAACGCACCGCTGGAGGCGCGGATCGAATACGGTGTGCTGTATCTCGGCCTGACTGCGCTGCTGGCGATCATGACCTACAGCGTGCATGGTATGCTGGAGGGCACCCGCGCCTTCTGAAAGCCGGCATCCGGCACGGCCCTTGCGTCCCCCTCCTTCGGTTTGCGACCACCGATCGGAGAGGATGCCGCGATGAAGCGTGAGGACCTGACCGAGAAGATCCTGGACATCAAGCGCGAGAAGGGCTGGAGCTGGCGCGAGATCACCGCCGCGATCGGCGGCCATTCGCCGGTGCTGGTCACCGCCGCCCTGCTGGGCCAGATGAAACTGACCAAGCCGCAGGCAGCCGAGGCCGCCACCCTGTTCGGCCTGACCGCGGCGGAGCAGCGGATGCTGAACGAGCCGCCCTATCGCGGGTCGTTCCAGGCGCCGCCGACCGACCCGCTGATCTACCGCTTCTACGAGCTGGTGATGGTCTACGGCACCACCTGGAAGGAGCTGATCCAGGAGGAGTTCGGCGACGGCATCATGTCGGCGATCGATTTCGACTTCGAGATGGAGCGCCTTCCCGATCCCAATGGCGACCGGGTGAAGCTGACGATGTCCGGCAAGTTCCTGCCCTACCGCTATTACGGCGCCACCGGCAATTCCCCGCGATTCGGCTACCGGGAGGAGTGAGGGGGCTTTCCCCCTACTCCGCCTTCCATGTCCCCCACAGGATCGGCTTGCCGCCGGCCCAGGGGTGGTAGCCCCTGAGCTTCGGGCCGGACGCGTCGACCACCACGTCGTAATACAGGCCGAGGGTCGGCACCTGCTGCGCCATCAGCGCGTGCAGCTGGTGCAGCACCGCCTTGCGCGCCACCGGGTCGTCGGTCTGCACCGATTGGGCCAGCAGCGCCGCGGCCTGCGGGTCGTCCCATTGCGAAGTCGGGGTGTCCGCCTTGCTGCCCACCAGGATGCCGTACATCAGCGACGGGTCCAGCCGCGCCGAATAGCTGAAGGATTGCAGCTGGAACTTGCCCGCCGTGTAGTTGTCGAGCTGGGTCGCCCAGTCCAGCACCTCGAGCCGGGCATCGATGCCGACCGCGGCCAGCATCGCCTGCACCAGGAGGGCGTTGTTGTACATGCCGTCATAGCGCTTGTTGGTCTGGATCGTGATCGGCTGGCCCTTGTAGCCGGCCTCCTGCAGCAGCGCCTGGGCCTTGGCCGGGTCGTAGTCCGGCCAGGCCAGGAAGCCGTCGTCGAAGAAGGCGCTGGCCTTGGCCACGCCGGAGGGGTTGGCCTCCGCCAGCCCATAGGTCTGGGCCTGGGCGATCTGCTTGATGTCGATGGCATGGGCCAGGGCCAGCCGCATCCGCAGGTCGGACAGCAGCGGATCGCTGGTCTGCACCAGGATCGCCGACCAGCCGAGGCCCGAGGCGGTCTCGACCGTGCCGCCATTGGCCTTCACCTCGTCGATCTGCGACGGCGCCAGGCTGGGCAGCAGGTCGACCTGGCCGGCGGCCAGCGCCGCCTCCGCCGTCGACGGGTCGGGCACGATCTGGAAGCGGATGGTGTCGGCATAGGCGATGCGGGCGCCGGCATAGCCGCTGCCGGGTTCGGACAGCGGCTTGTAGCCGGCGAATTTCTGCAGCGTCACCGCCTCGCCCCGCTTCCACGCGGCCAGGGTGTAGGGGCCGGTGCCGATCGGTGTATTCCAGCTGCCGTCCGGGTTCAGGCTGTCGGGGCTGATGGTGCCGCTGGCGAAGCACTGGAAATTGGCCAGCTGCGCCAGGAACAGCGCGTTCGGCGCGGCCAGGCGGAAGCGGATGGTCTGCGCGTCCGGCGTCTCCACCGCGTCGACCTTCAGCCCGGTGGTGCCGTCGAAGATCCGCCGGCAGGACCAGGCGGCGTCGGCCCAGCGGCGGTCCCAGCTCCACTTCACCTCGGCCGAGGTGACCGGCTTGCCATTGTGGAACAGCGCGCCCTGCCGGATCTTGAAGTCATAGGTCCGGCCGCCATCGGACACGGCCCAGGATTCGGCCAGCGCCGGGCCGACGGTCAGATCGTTGCGGTAGCCGACCAGCGATTCGACCACATGCTGCAGCACCGTGTCGGTGTTGCCGTCGCGGTTGATGCCGGGATCGGTGCTGCGGATGTCGGCGTTCAGCGCCACGGTGATGGTGCCGCCCGGACGCGGCGTGTCCTGCGCCGCGGCGGCCGCCGCAAAGCCCAGGGCCAAGGCGAGCGCCAGCCCCCCGATTGCCGTCTTCATACCTGCCCCCTGTCGGTTTCGTTTTTGGTTGTCTCTCCGGCCGTGGCCGGTCTCAGGCTGCTTTCCGCCGGTCGGTCAATACATCGGCGAAGAAGCGCTTCACCGCGTCGAGCATGGTGCGGTCGTCATGGCCGACGCCCGGGATGGTGTCCTGCTGCACCGCGACGCCCTGCGCCTCCAGGCTGAGGCGCAGCGACCGCATGCGGTCCTGGCGGTTGGCCCCGGCGATGCCGGCGCCCGGCATCCACCAGGCGTTGCCCGGCTCGATCGTGATCTCCCAGGTCTGGGTGTCGTCGCCGCCGACCAGCATGTGCACCGGCACGCGGCGGATGGCGTCGAGGTCCAGCTTCTTGCCGAACACCGCCTCGAAATTGCGCACGCCGACCCACCAGTCATGGTCGAAGTCGAGCAGCGTGACCACGCCGGGCGCGCCGATCGAGGCGCCCAGCAGCCGGTCCGGGTGCAAATAGAGGAAGCGGTGGGTGAAGTGGCCGCCGCCGGAGAAGCCGTACATCAGCACCCGGTCGCCCGCGACCCGGTACTTGGCCTGCATCTCGGCGATCATCGCCAGCAGCACGGCGTCGTAGTGCAGGGGGCCGGCGCGCATCAGCTTGTAGCTGGAGAGGTCGCCGGGTTCGGTGATGCCGACCGGGAACAGCGGCGCCAGCACGATGACGCCATGCCGCTCCGCAAAATCGGCGAAGCCGTCGCGATAGGCCTGCATGCCGCGTTCGGTGCCGTGCACGATCACCGCCAGCGGCCAGCTGTCGCTGCCGTGCTCGTCATAGGCCTCGGGCACATAGGCGCAGTAGCTGAAACGCTGGTCCAGGCCGCAGGCGAACACTGTGGTCGCCCCGAAATCATAGGATGCCAGCCGCGTTCCATGCCCGTGCGGTCGCGCCATGATGCCCCCTTGTGCCTGTTTGACGGAAAGTGAGACATGTTTTTGTGATCATGAAAAGCACAATCTGACGAGTTTTCCTCACAGCGGCGATGTTCATGCTCAGGAAACGCAGCAGCCGGCCCAATTCGCAGAAATCGTGAGCCATCGCGCCGCCCGAACATTTCCCTGTCGCCGAAAACCGGCCGGCGCTTATGGTGGCGGCCCGGCCACATCGCCTGCGACCATGACCGACCCGAAGCCCAGCCTGGGCGAATGCCTGCGTGACCTGCGCCGCCGCAACGACTGGACCCTGGCCCAGGTCAGCGCCATGACCGGCCTTGCCGTCTCGACCCTGTCCAAGGTCGAGAACAACCAGATGTCGCTGACCTACGACAAGCTGCTGCAGCTGGCGCAGGGCATGAAGGTCGACATCGCCGAGCTGTTCGGCACCCGCGCCCCCGCCGGCTCGGCCGGTCGCGGCCGCCGCGCCCTCAGCCGCCAGGGCGAGGGCCGGGCGATCCAGACCCGGACCTACGACTACCTCTATGTCTGCGCCGAGCTGTCGCGGAAGAAGATGGTGCCGATGATCGGGCTGGTGCGGGCCCGGTCGATCGACGAGTTCGAGGACCTGATCCGCCATCCCGGCGAGGAGTACACCTATGTGCTGGAGGGCGAGCTGGACCTGCACACCGAGCTGTACGCCCCGACCCGGATGAAGGCCGGGGATTCGATCTATTTCGACAGCACCATGGGCCATGCCTATGTCAGCGTCGGCGACCGGCCGGCCCGGATCCTGTGCGTCTGCACCATGACCGAGCAGGACCTGACCGCCGCGGTGCTGGAGGCCGAGGGCATCGAGCCGCTGCCGGCTTGAGGACGCCAGCCAGGGACATGGCGATATAAAGATGTCTTTATATCAGCATTGACGCGCGCGCCCCGCCTGGGCACACTCCGCCGGTTCGTGGTTCTCCGGGCCCATTCGCGGGCGCCGGAGCTAAGAGGGAATCCGGTGAGCCGCAGGGCGATGCCGGAGCTGCCCCCGCAACTGTGAGCGGCGAGCCGAGGTCCATCTTGCGTCACTGAAGCCGGAAGGCTTCGGGAAGGCCGGACCGGAGCGACGACCCGCAAGCCAGGAGACCTGCCGCGAACACGCACGTCCCTGGGCGGGGTGTCCCGGTGGTTCGCCTGCGATCCTGCCGGCTGCTCGCCGTCGGGACATGCCGCACGCGTCCGCTCGGCCTTTGCCCCCAATCTTTGGGGTTCAAGCCGATGTCTTCCCTCTCTCTTCCCGTTGCCGCTCTCGGCACGCCGCGGATCGGTCCGCGCCGCGAGCTCAAGACCGCGCTCGAAAGCTTCTGGTCGGGCAAGTCCGACCAAGCCGCGCTGCTGGAGACGGCCGCCGCGCTGCGCGCCGCCAACTGGGCGCGCCAGCACGCGCTCGGCGTCACCGTCATCCCGTCGAACGACTTCTCCTTCTACGACCAGGTGCTGGACACCAGCGTCATGGTCGGGGCGATCCCCGCCGCCTATGGCTGGGCGGGCGGCCCGGTGCCGCTGACGACCTATTTCGCCATGGCCCGCGGGTCCCAGGCGGATGTCGGCGACGCCGCCTGCAGCCACGGTCCTGCCCATGGCCACGGCGTGCCGGCCCAGGAGATGACCAAGTGGTTCGACACCAACTACCACTACATGGTCCCTGAATTCGCCGAGGGGCAGCGCTTCGCCCTGTCCTCGCTGAAGCCGGTCGAGGAGGCCCGCGAGGCCAAGGCGCTGGGCTACCAGACGCGCCCGGTGCTGCTGGGCCCGGTCACCTTCCTCAAGCTCGGCAAGGGCGTGACGGACCCGCTGTCGCTGCTGGACGGCCTGCTGCCGGTCTATGCCGAAATGCTGCAGCGCCTGGCCGCCGAGGGGGCGGAGTGGGTGCAGATCGACGAGCCCTGCCTGGTGCTGGACCTCGACGACGCGGCCCGCGCCGCGCTGCGCCGCGCCTATGCCGCGCTGGCCCAGGCGGCGCCGTCGCTGAATCTGATGGTCGCGACCTATTTTGGCGGCCTCGGCGAGAACCTGTCGACAGCCGTGTCCCTGCCGGTGGCCGGGCTGCATCTCGACCTGGTGCGGGCGCCGAGCCAGCTGGCCGCCGCGATCGACAAGGCCCCGCGCGACCTGGTGCTGTCGCTGGGCGTGATCGACGGCCGCAACATCTGGCGCGCCGACCTGCCGGCGCTGCTGGGCTGGCTGGAGCCGATCGTGGCCGCCCGCGGCGCGGACCGGGTGCAGATCGCCCCATCCTGTTCGCTGCTGCACGTGCCGATCGACCTGGACCTCGAGGACGAGCTCGACGCCGATGTGTGCAGCTGGCTGGCCTTCGCCGTGCAGAAGATGGCCGAACTGTCGACCATCGGCCGCGCCCTGGCCCAGGGCCACGGGGCGGTGGCCGACGCGCTGGCGTCCTCCGCCGCGGCGTCCGCCGCGCGCCGGACGTCGCCGAAGGTGCATGACAGCGCGGTGGCCGGCCGCATGGCCGCGGTCACGGCGGCGATGGCCCGGCGCGGCAATGCCTTCACCACCCGGGCCGAGACCCAGCGCCGGCGCTTCGGACTGCCGCTGTTCCCGACCACCACCATCGGCTCGTTCCCGCAGACCGCCGAGGTGCGGAAGGCCCGCTCGGCGCATGCCAAGGGCGCGCTGACCGATGGGCAGTACGAGAGCTTCCTGAAGGAGGAGACGGCCCGCACCATCCGCTGGCAGGAGGAGATCGGCCTCGACGTGCTGGTGCATGGCGAGTTCGAGCGCAACGACATGGTGCAGTATTTCGGCGAGCAGCTGGCCGGCTTCACCTTCACGAGGCATGGCTGGGTGCAGTCCTACGGCTCGCGCTGCGTCCGCCCGCCGGTGCTCTACGGCGACGTGTCGCGCCCGCGCTCGATGACCGTGGGGTGGTGGAGCTATGCCCAGTCGCTGACCGGGAAGCCGGTCAAGGGTATGCTGACCGGGCCGGTCACCATCCTGAACTGGTCCTTCGTGCGCGACGACGTGCCCCGCAGCGAAGCTTGCCGGCAGATCGCCCTGGCGATCCGGGACGAGGTGCTGGACCTGGAGGAGGCCGGCGCCGCGATGATCCAGATCGACGAGGCGGCCCTGCGCGAGGGCCTGCCGCTGCGCCGGTCGGACTGGAAGGCCTATCTCGACTGGGCGGTGGAGAGCTTCCGCCTGTGCGCCTCCGGCGTCCGGGACGAGACCCAGATCCACACCCATATGTGCTATTCGGAGTTCAACCAGATCATCGACGCCATCGCCGCGATGGATGCCGACGTGATCTCGATCGAGACCTCCCGCTCCAAGATGGAGCTGCTCGACGCGTTCACGACCTACCGCTATCCCAACGAGATCGGGCCGGGCGTCTACGACATCCATTCGCCCCGTGTGCCGGAGGTCGAGGAGATCACGGCGCTGCTCCGGCTCGCCCGGCAGCGGCTGTCCGACCGGCAGATCTGGATCAACCCCGATTGCGGCCTGAAGACCCGCGGCTGGGCCGAGGTGCGGCCGGCCCTGGTCAACATGGTCGCCGCCGCGCGCGACCTGCGCCGGGTGGCCGCGGAATAGCGTCCCGCGCCTGGGACCGGGTAGCGGCGCCGGCCGCCACCCGCTTCCGCTCTCAGCCCGCCCGCGGCTTCGGCGGCTTCTTCCACAGCACGGCGCCGCCTTCCAGCCCGGCATCGTTCGAGGCGATGCTGACGCCCTTCGGCAGGTCGAAGTCGATACGCTTGGCGTTGCCGCCGCTGATATGCAACCGGTCCGGATGCATCAGGATCTCGACGATCTCCAGCATCCGCTGCACCCGCTTGTTCCAGCGCTTCTTGCCGACCTTCTCATAGGCGGCGTTGCCCAGATACTCGTCGTAGGTCTTGCCCTTGTTGGACAGCGGGTGATGCGCCAGCTCCAGATGCGGCGTCAGCTCGCCGTCGCGCAGCACCGCGGTGCCGACCCCGGTGCCGAGGGTGACGACCAGTTCGAGGCCGCGGCCGGTGGCCAGCGCCAGCCCCTGCATCTCGGCGTCGTTGATCATCCGCGCCGCCGGGCCGCCCAGCCGCTTCGACACCGCGTCGGCCAGGCCGAAGCCGGCCCAATCCTCGGTGCCAAGATTGGGGGCGGTGATCACCTTGCCGTTGCGCACCACGCCAGGAAAGCCGATGGCGATGCGGTCGAAGGCGGGCAGCGGCGCCACCAGCGCGGCCAGGGTGTCGAGGAACAGCTTCGGCGGGCAGGGATGCGGCGTCGGCACGCGCTGCCGGTCCGACCGCATCCGGCCGCGATCGTCGATGACCGCGGCCTTCAGCCCCGTCCCGCCGACGTCGATCGACAATATGCCGGGTTTCACGGGCGCTTCTCCCTCGTTTGTCTGCAGCACCATGGCGAGCGCCTTCCGCCAGCGTCAAGCCGCGTGGCCGCTCAGCCGCCGGCGTGGCTGGCGGCGACGCCGGTCTCGCCATCGACCAGGACGGTGAAATCGGCGCCTTCCCAGCGATCGCCGTCGCGCCAGCGGAAGGTGAAGCGGATCACCGTGCCGCTGGGCACTGCCGCGGTCGGCAGGTCGACGACGTGCAGGCCGAAGGCATTCGCCGCGGTGGCGTCGTCATGCGTCGTCGCCCAGCCGTCGATCGTCCAGTGCACGATGGCCGCGTCGGGCAGCTCGATCCGCAGCGCCTTGCCGGCCGGCAGGGCGCGCCGCTTCTGGTTGAAGCGCCAGGCGCGGAACGGCGCGACCACCTTGTCGACCTGGTAGCGCCGCACCGGCTGCGGTGGCAGGTCGAACACCCGGCCGTCGCGCAGCGACCGCAGCAGCTTGATGTGCTCGGAATGGGCCCAGACCAGCGGCATGGCGCTGCCCGAGGGGCGGCCGCGGACCAGTTCGCGCTCCGGGATGTCGTCGTCGTCCCACACCTGTTCCGGCAGCAGCCCGCCGTCGCCGGCCGACTGCTCCAGCGTCGCCAGCAGGGCCTTCGCCGCCGCCACCCGCCCGGCCGCCAGCTCGTAATGCGCGCGCTCGCCGGTCAAGAGCGGCCAGGGCCGGCCGATGCCGGTGCCGTCGAACGGGCCGCCATCGGCGTGTTCGCCATAGCCGTCGTCGTTGTAGCGGTACCAGACCGGACCCTGCGGCAGGTCGGCCTTCAACGTGGCGTCGATCGCCTTCACCGTGTCGACGATGCGCGGATCGTCAGCCGCGCGCAGGCCGAAGCGCACCAGCGCCAGGGCGTCGGGGCTGATCAGCAGGCTGGCCTTGCGCGCATCGTCCCCCGGCGGCCGGTTCTTGACCGGCACGAAGCCGTCCAGCGGCGAGGCCACGTCCGCCGTCTCCACCGGCGCGATCCGGACGTAGTAGCCCTTGAGGCCGAGCCGGGTGCAGATCGCGGTGCCCTCGGCGAAGGTCCAGCGCTCGACCTCGTCGTTCCACACATCCGCGGTCTCGCGGATATAGGCGGCCTCCGCCGCGCCGCCCGACGGCTCCAGGATGTCGGCCGCGGCCAGCAGCGCCGCGATCTCCACCGCCAGGGTGAACGGGGAATAGCCGGCATCCTCCTCCCAGCGGTCCTGGCCGGTGACCGGGCCGTTGCGCAGCACGAAGCTGGCGGCACGCCGCACCATCGGCACGAATCGCTCCAGCTCGGCGTCGGTGAGGTGCCCGCCGCGGCGCAGCATGTCGGCCAAGAGGATCGGGAAGGCGCATTCGTCCATCTGCACCCCGTCCCAATAGGGCGCGCCGTCGAGCCAGACATTCTGCGACCAGTGGCCGTCCGCCTCCTGGATCACCTCGAGGTAGCCCAGGATCGCCTTGGCCTCTTCCACCGCGCCGGCGGCGAGGAAGCCGCCCGCGGTCTCGACTAGGTCGCGCGGCCAGACCAAATGGTAGCCGCCGAGATCCTCGTCGCCCTTGTTGAAGCCCCAAGGGATCGACAGGCTGGCGATCACCGCGCCGGCGAAGCCGAACGGCCGATGGGCGGCCAGGACCGACGTGCTGGTGCGGTAGGCGTTGGGGCCGGAGCCGGCGATGCCGTCCAGCGGCACCAGCCCCGCCTGCCAGCCGCGCCAGGCCTCGACATAGGGGTCGTGCGAGGCGTCGAAGCCGTTCTGCAGGCTGGCCAGCGCATGGTGCGCCGCCTCCTCCGGCCGCACGCCGAAGCCCAGCGCCAGCAGGATCTTGCCGTCGCCGGCCGCCGCCAGGTCGAACTCCCCGGTCAGGGCGACATTGCCATCCTCGGCCCGACGATAGGCCTGGTTCAGCTCGCCACGCTCCGACAGCTCACGCCAGCCATCCGACACGCCGACATAGCCGACCGAGCGGGCGCGCCACGGCACCGAGGCGACCAGGGCCAGCGACACGCCGTTGGTACCGCGGGCGAACAGCATCGGCGTGCCCTTGTAGTCCTCGACCCAGCCGGTGTTGTCGGCGCCGGCATTGACCAGGTGCGGCGCCAGCAGCGCGAACAGCCGGTGGTCGGCCCGCTCACCCTCATGCACGGTGAAGCTGATCTGCTGCAGCAGCACCGGCCGGCGCGGGTCGGTCAGCACCGTCTTCTCGATGCGGTAGCGGCCGTCCTCCGAGGTGTTGACCAGATGGAAGGCCGGCACCCCGGCCTCGATCATCCGGATCTCCGACCGCGTGGCGCGCTTCTCTTCCGAGAAATAGCCGTCGGGCCCGGTGACGATCAGCCCGAGGTCGCGGACGCAGGCGGTGTCGATTCGCGGGAAGTAGACCTCGTTGAGCACGCCGTGGCTGAGCGTGAACCAGATCCGGCTGGCCCCGGTCAGGGCGGTGCCGACGCCGGCCTTGGCGCTGGACGTCCACCGGGCCGGGGCGCCGGGCGCGCCCGGCGGCGTCTGGTCGTCTCGGTCCATTGCGTATCCTCCCTCGGCGCCCGATCGCCGCATCCCCTGTCATTCAGACTCGAAACCGGCGCGATGCGGGCGCACCATCGACGCGTTGATGTGCTGCTAGGCTAGCACCACCGCACCGGAAGAGAACGAAGAGGATCGAGGGTATGCAGCTCGGGGTGATCGGACTGGGCCGCATGGGCGGCAATATCGCGCGGCGGCTGATGCGCGCGGGCCACCAATGCGTTGTCTTCGACCGCAGCGCCGACGCCGTGAAGGCGCTGGCCGGTGACGGCGCGACGCCGGCGACGGACCTGAAGACCCTGGTGGCGGGGCTGACCGCGCCGCGCGCGGTCTGGGTGATGCTGCCCGCCGGCGGGCCGACCGAGGACACGGTGAACGCGCTGGCCGGCCTGCTGAGCCCCGGCGACATCATCATCGACGGCGGCAACAGCTTCTACAAGGACGACATCCGCCGCGCCGCCACGCTGGAGCCGAAGGACCTGCACTATGTCGACGTCGGCACCTCCGGCGGCGTCTGGGGGCTGGAGCGCGGCTACTGCATGATGATCGGCGGCACCAAGGCCGCGGTCGACCATCTCGATCCGATCTTCTCGGCGCTGGCGCCGGGCATCGGCACGGTCGAGCGCACGCCGGGCCGCGACGGGCGCGATCCGCGCGCCGAGCAGGGCTACATCCATGCCGGGCCGGCCGGTGCCGGGCACTTCGTCAAGATGGTGCACAACGGCATCGAATACGGGCTGATGCAGGCCTATGCCGAGGGCTTCGACATCCTGAAGAACAAGGATTCGACCGAGCTGCCGGAGGCGGAGCGCTATACCCTCGACGTCGCCGACGTCGCCGAGGTGTGGCGCCGCGGCAGCGTGGTGTCGTCCTGGCTGCTCGACCTTAGCGCCATGGCGCTGGCCGAGAATGAGAGCCTGTCGAACTACACCGGCTCGGTCGCCGATTCGGGCGAAGGCCGCTGGACCATCATGGCGGCACTGGAGGAGGCGGTGCCGGTCGACGTGCTGTCGACCGCGCTGTACGCCCGGTTCCGGTCGCGCCAGGAGCACACCTTCGGCGAGAAGCTGCTGTCGGCCATGCGCAACAAATTCGGCGGCCATATCGAGCGGCCGGCGGGCGGCTGATCCATGGCTGCGCTGATCTCTCCCGCCTTCGAGAAGCCGGCCGGCACCCCGGCCGCGCCGCCCTGCACCTTCGTCATCTTCGGCGCCTCGGGCGACCTGACCGGGCGCCTGCTGACCCCGGCCCTCTATCATCTGATGCGCGAGGGGCTGCTCGACCCCGGCTTCGAGATCCTCGGGGTCGACCGGGTCGAGAACAACGACGAGGGCTTCCGCAAGACCCTGGGCGAGGCCCTGCACACGCTGGGCGCCGACGCCCAGAGCGGCATCGACGAGGATGCCTGGGGCCGCCTGGCCGCCGGCATCCACTACCTCACCGGCGACTTCGCCGACCCCACGACCTATGAGGGGCTGGCAGCGCATCTGGCCGGGCGCGACAAGGCCACCGGCCACGCCAACGCCATCTTCTACCTGGCGGTGGCGCCGCGCTTCTTCGCCCCGATCGCCACCGCGCTGTCCTCTGCCGGCCTGCTGCAGGAGAGCGACACCGCCTTCCGCCGGCTGGTGGTGGAGAAGCCGTTCGGCACCGACCTCGCCTCCGCCCGCGATCTCAACGCCAAGCTGCTGGCGGTGGCGTCGGAGAAGCAGATCTACCGGATCGACCACTATCTCGGGAAGGAGACGGTCCAGAACATCATGGCCTTCCGGTTCGGCAACGGCATCTTCGAGCCGATCTGGAACCGGGACCATATCGAGCATGTCCAGATCACCGCGGCCGAGACGGTGGGGGTGGAGCGGCGCGGCCGCTTCTACGACGGCACCGGCGCCCTGCGCGACATGGTGCCGAACCACCTGTTCCAGCTGCTGTCCATGGTGGCGATGGAGGCCCCGAACTCCTTCGACGCCGACGCGGTGCGCACCGAGAAGGCCAAGGTGGTCGAGGCGGTGCGCAACCTGACGCCGGAGGACGCGGCCCGGGTGGTGGTGCGCGGCCAGTACGACGCCGGCACCGTGCTGGGCAAGCCCCGCGCCGCCTACCGGCAGGAGCCGGATGTGGCGCCGGACAGCCGCACCGAGACCTTCGTCGCGATGAAGCTGGCGATCGACAACTGGCGCTGGTCCGGCGTGCCGTTCTACCTGCGCACCGGCAAGTCGCTGGCGGTGCGGCGGACCGAGATCGCGATCCAGTTCAAGAAGGCGCCGGCGGTGCTGTTCCGCGACGCGGTCAACGCCCCGACGCCGAACCTGCTGGTGATCAGCATCCAGCCGGACGAGGCCATTTCGCTGCGCTTCGCCGCCAAGGTGCCGGGGCGCGAGATGCGGCTGGGCCAGGTCGAGATGGATTTCCGCTACGCCGAGCACTTCAAGGCGGAGCCGCAGACCGGGTACGAGACGCTGATCTATGACTGCCTGACCGGTGACCCGACCCTGTTCCAGCGGGCCGATAACATCGAGGCCGGCTGGTTCGAGGTGCAGGCGATCCAGAACCTGTGGGCCGGCCTGACCACCCCGCCGGACCTCTATCCGGCCGGCAGCGACGGCCCGGCCTGCGCCGATGAGCTGCTGGAGCGCGACGGGTACCAATGGCTGCCGCTGAACTGACCCCGGCCAGGCCCGCCGCCGGGCGCATCGCCCTGCTGATCTCCGACGTCGACGGCACGCTGGCCGACCCGGACAAGGTGGTGACCCCGGCGTCGGTGGCGGCCGTGGCCCGGCTGCGCGACGCCGGCATCGGCTTCTCGATCGTCTCCAGCCGGCCGCCGCGCGGCCTTTCGGGGCTGATCGGGCAGCTGGGCCTGACCGTGCCGCTGGGCGGCTTCAACGGCGGCACCATCTTCCGGCCGGACATGAGCGTGGTGTCGGCGCTGACGGTGCCGGAGGCGGCGGCGCGGCTGGCGCTGGAGACGCTGCGCCGCTTCGGCGCCGACCCCTGGGTGTTCGCCGACAACCAGTGGATCGCGACCGATCCGGACGGCGAGTATGTCCCTCTGGAACGGCGCACGGTGGGGTTCGACCCGACCATCGTCGCCGATCTCGACCCCTATCTCGACCGTGCCGGCAAGATCGTCGGCGCCTCCGGCGATTTCGACAGGCTGGCGCGCTGCGAGGCGGAACTGCAGGGCCTGCTCGGCGGCAGCGCCATCGCCGGCCGGTCGCAGCGCTACTACCTCGACATCAACCATCCCGAGGCCGACAAGGGCCACGCGGTCGGCCGCATCGCCGCCGCGGTGGGGCTGGACCCGTCGGAGGTCGCGGTGATCGGCGACGCCGCGAACGACATGCCGATGTTCCGCGCCGCCGGCCTGTCGATCGCCATGGGCAACGCCATCGACGAGGCCAAGGCGCTGGCCGATGTCGTCACCGCCAGCAACGCCGAGGACGGCTTCGCCCAGGCCGTGGACCGCTTCGTGCTGCCGCGGGGGCGGCGAGTCGAGTAGGTTGGGTTCGCGTCGCGAACCCAACGACGACCTCACCGGAAACGCCGACAGGGCAAATGCAGGAGGCGGATGTGCTGCGGGTCTATTGCGACCCAATGACGGCACAGAGGACGGTCGCTATTGGATCCTGCTGTACGATGGCAAGCCACTTGAGGACCAAGTGGCCCAACTCGGCCTGAAGGAGGGCGATCGCATTCTCCTCTATCAGGAAGAGGATTTTGAGATCGAGGCCACCTTACTGTTCAAGCAGACCCACGCCTATTTTCTCGGGGAACAGCTCTGCGCCCTTGTCGACGACAGCACCTTCCGGAGGCTCTGACGGGCGGCAGGAAAATTTCAGAGCAATGCCGCGCTCTCTTTCTCTGTCAAGCCGGGCAATGACAGGAAGAGGTGAGCAGTTGGGTTCGCCAACGCGAACCCAACCTACGTCTTGGGGATCCCGCTCTCACCCAGATCCCAGAACAGCCCGGTCATGATCTGCAGCCCCTCGCGCGCGATCGGGGCCAGCAGGTGCTCGTCCGGACCGTGCTGGCGGCAGCCGCCATAGGAATGCGGCACCCAGATCGTCGCCAGGCCCAGCGTGTCGGTGAACACCTCGTTCGGCAGCGACCCGCCGACATTGGGCAGCACCATCGGCGCCGTGCCCACGGTCGCGGCGATCGAGGCGGCGGCCCAGCGCGCCCAGGGGTCGTCGGGGTCGAGCCGCGTCGCCATCATCGGCGTGCCCGACTCGGTCACCACGATGCCATGGATGCCCTGCGCCTCGAGATGACGGGAGATGGTACCGGGCAGGTCCGACACATCGGTGCCGACGACGAAGCGCAGCTGGCAATGCGCCCGCGCCGCCGGCGGGATCGCGTTCAGCGGTGCCGCCGGGTTGCCGGTGGTGAAGGCCAAGACCTCCAGCGCGTTCCAGCCGAACACGCGCTCGGCCGGGCTCAGCCCCGGCTCGCCCCAGCCTTCCGCCAGCGTCTCGCCCTCGGCGTCCCGTTCGATCGGGATGCCGGCCAGGGCGCGGCGCACCGAGTCCGGAATCGCCGGCGGCCGCAGCCTCGGCACCCGGATGGCGCCGCGGGCATCGACCAGCGCGGCGACGGCGTTGGCGATGATGGTGCCGGGGTTTGGCAGCAGCCCGCCCCAGTTGCCGGAATGGTGGCTGCCCTCGCGCAGCGCCAGGGCCAGGTCGAAATTGATCACGCCGCGGGTGCCCAGCGCGATCATCGGCCGGGCGCGGTCGAGCCGCGGCCCGTCCGACGCGATCAGCACGTCCGCGGCCAGCAGGTCGCGATGCGCGGCGCAGATGGCGTCGAGCCCGGGCGACCCGATCTCCTCGCTGGTCTCGACCAGGAAGGCCATGTTGAAGCCGAGGCGCCCGCCCCGCGCGGCCATCACCTGCTCGATCGCGGCGATGTTGATCGAGTGCTGGCCCTTGTTGTCGGCGGTGCCGCGGCCGTACCAGCGGTCGCCCTCGACCGTGATCCGCCAGGGGTCGAGCCCCGACCGCCACTGCGCCGGCTCGCCCAGCACCACATCGCCATGGCCGTAGCACAGCACCCCGGGCAGGCCGTCGCCCTCCTGCCGCCGGGCGATCAGCGCCGGGGCGTCGGGCGCCGCCGGGTTGGGCACGACGTGCAGGGCGAAGCCGAGCCGGGCCAAAGTGGGCCCGATCTCCTGTTCGAGATAGGCGGCCAGGGGCGCACGGTCGGCAGCCTGGCTTTCGGTGCGGAAGCCGATACGGCGGTCGAGATCGGCACGGTAGCCGCCCTCGTCGAAATAGCGCGCCGCCCCGGCGATCGCCCGGTCCCGTGACATGCCCTGCCCTCCGCTGCTGGCCGGGCGCTCACGGCCCGGCCCCCATTGGTCGCAAATGCCGGACGGGCCGCCAAGCCCCTGCGGCGTTCTCACACCTCAACCGTTGAAGCGCGGCCTATCCCTTCGCCGGCCCGCTGCCGGTGGCCGCGATCGCTGCGGCGGCCAGGGCCGGATCGACCTCGCCGCCGTCATGGCTGCGCACGATGACGTCGCGCCGGGCCAGATGGATGCCGGCGGCGTCGAACTCCTCGAGGATGCGCTGGTACAGCTGGCGGCGGATCATGAACTGCTCGCCCGGCCGCGACATGAACTTGATGCCGACCACCATGTTGAACTCTTCGATCTGGCGCACGCCCTGGGACTTCGGCGCGTCGAGCAGATGCGGGCCCAGCACCGGATCGGCCGCGATCTCGGCGCCG
Organism: Inquilinus sp. 2KB_23; assembly: GCF_052115705.1. Classification (NCBI taxonomy): domain Bacteria; kingdom Pseudomonadati; phylum Pseudomonadota; class Alphaproteobacteria; order Rhodospirillales; family Rhodospirillaceae; genus Inquilinus; species Inquilinus sp. 2KB_23. Next base: position 45,789 of record NZ_JBFRHF010000026.1, read on the forward strand.
ATCTTCTTCACGATCTTCTTCACCTGGTCGACATCGGTGTCGAACGGCACCCGGAACTCCATCTTCATCACCACCCAGTCGCGGCTGAGGTTGGTCATGGCCCGGGCCTCGCCGAACGGCACGGTCTGCAGCGCGCCGCGCTGGTGGCGCAGCTTGAGCGAGCGGATCGAGATCGCCTCGACCGTGCCCTTGAGGTTGCCGATCTCGACATATTCGCCGATACGGAACGCGTCCTCGAGCAGGAAGAAGGCGCCGGAGACGATGTCCTTGACCAGGGTCTGGGCGCCGAAGCCGATGGCCAGGCCGATCACCCCGGCGCCGGCCAGGAGCGGCCCGATATCGATGCCGAGCGAGGACAGCACCACCAGGATCGCGATGGTCAGCAGGGTGATGAAATAGGCGTTGCGGAACAGCGGCAGCAGGGTCTTCAGCCGCGCCTGGCGCACCACGTCGGAATGCGACATGGCGGTGGTCGACCGGCTGAGCCGATGGTCGATCAGCGCCCGACCGAGATGCCACAAGAGGTCGACCACGATCAGCGTCAGCACGATGCGCAGCGCGCCGCGCAGCACCATGGCGCCCGGCTCCTCCGCCGCCATCATCGCCTGCATCGATTCGAAGCCCCAGCGCCGGGCCAGGAAGGCCAACGCGCCCAGCAGGACCACCGCCTGCGACACCCGCTCGACCAGCATGGCCAGCGGCTTGTCCTTGCCCTCGATCGATTCCGGCGAGGCCACCGACCGCGCCGCCTCGCGGATCTGGCGCAGGCCCCAGGGCAGCAGCGCGACCACGAAGACGGTCATGGCCAGGCGCACGGCGCCGAGCGCGACGAGGACGGCGACCACCACCATCGCCACGGTGACCACCCAGCGGCCGAGATCGTGCCGGATCCCCGCCCCTTCGGCCGGCGCGGCCGCCCAGGCCCGGCGGCGCCAGGTGAAGGCGACGACCAGGCAAAGCACGACGAACGAGGTCAGCTCGCGGATCAGCAGCGCCGCATCCTCCGGCGCGTCCAACCGCCGCATCAGCCGGGCCAGGAAGACGCCGCCGATCATCACCGTCGGGATCGCCACCAGCCAATGGATGGCCGCGGGGATCATCCGCTCGTCGATCGCGATCAGCCGCAGGTCCGGCCGGCCGGGAGCCAGGCCCAGCCGCAGCACCGCCAGCGCGAGACGGGCGACCAGCACCGTCGCCAGCAGGGCCACGACCAGCAGTTCGAAGCCCTTCGGCCAGGAGAAGGCGAGGAAGATGCCGAGACTGCCGATGCCGAAGGCGACGACATCGCCGACGGCGAAGACCAGCCGCGCGGCGAACACCGCGAGATGCTCACCGATCGCGGCCCCGGGCGCATGGATCAGCCGGCGCCGGATCGACCCGGTCAGGCGGCGGAACAGGAATTCGACCAGGATGCCGACGCCGACGAAGGCGGCCACGGCCAGGACCAGGCCGAGCACGCCGATCATCGCCAGGGCGGCGGCGAGCTTGGCCCCGACCCCGGCCATGATGCCCGGCAGGTCGCGCGCGGTCTCGGCATACCATTGCAGCTTGGTGCGGGTGCGGTCCCGCATCATGTCGATCTCGTCGGTCTCCATCGACCCCGGCATCGGCGCCGGCGCCACCGCGGCGGGCTGGGCCTGCTGCTGCTGGGCCAGCCAGCCCTGGACCTGGGGGTTGCGCAGCAGGTCGAGCAGCTGCTGCACCGGCGCGGGCGGGGCCTGCTCGGTCGTCGGCGCCGGCGCCGCGGGTGTCGCCTGCTGCGCCCATGCCCCCGCCGCGCCGAGCTGAAGCAGCACGGCGACCACAACCCCCGAAAGCCAGCGCATCCCGCCCCTCCCCGCCATTGCCCGCATGCTGTCCCGCAGCGCGCCCCGTGGCAACGGGCTTTGCAGGAAACCGGCCCTTATCGCCCCGGGCGGGCCAGCCGCCGTTCCAGCGCCACCGCCGCCAGGGCGATCGGATAGCACAGGGCGAAGTAGAACAGGGCGACGAAGCCGTAGGTGCGGGCGGAATCGAAGGTGGCGTTGACGATGATGGTGCCGGCCTTGGTCAGTTCGACGAAGCCGATCACCGAGGCCAGCGCCGTGCCCTTCACCACCTGGACCAGGAAGCCGACGGTCGGCGCCACCGCCACCCGCAGCGCCTGCGGCAGCACCACCAGGCGCAGTTGCTGCGGCCAGGTCAGGGCCAGGGCCCGCGCCGCCTCCCACTGGCCGCGCGGCACGCTGTCGATGGCGCCGCGCCAGATCTCGGCCAGGAAGGCGGCGGCGTAGAGGGTCAGGGCGATCGCCGCGGCGGCCAGGGGCGGCAGGTCGAGGCCGACCAGCGCCAGGCCGAAGAAGCACAGGAACAGCTGGATCAAGAGCGGCGTGCCCTGGAACAGCTGGACATACAGCTTGGCCAGCCGCTGCGCCCAGCGCCGGTGCGACAGGCGCAGCAGCAGGATGCCGGCGCCGGCCAGGAAGCCGCCGAGGAAGGCGATCAGGCTGAGGGCCACGGTCCAGCGCGCCGCCAGCAGCAGGTTGCGCAGGATGTCCCAGGTGGTGAAGCCGGTCATGCCGGCACCTGGCGATGGCGGAACAGCCGCCGCGCGACGAGGTCCGACAGCCGGCGCAGGCCGATGGAGAGCAGCAGGTAGATCGCGCCGACCGTCAGATAGGTCTCGAAGCTGAGGAAGGTGCGGGACTGGATGAAGCTGCCGGCGAAGGTCAGTTCGGGCACCGCGATCTGCGACACGATCGAGGAGCCGAGCATGATGATCACGAACTGGCTTGCCAGGGACGGATACACCTTCTCCAGCGCCGGGATCAGGATCACCAGCCGGAAGGTGCGCCAGCGCGACAGGCCGAGGCTGGCCCCGGCCTCCCACAATCCGCGGCCGACCCCGTCCAGCCCGGCGCGCACGATCTCGGTGGCGTAGCCGCCGAGGTTGACGATCATGGCCAGCACCGCCGCCTCCAGGCTGCCCAGCCGGATCCCCAGCCGCGGCAGGCCGAAGAACACGAAGAACAGCTGGACGATAAAGGGCGTGTTGCGGATCAGCTCGACATAGGCGCCGACCGCGATCCGCACGGGCGCATGGCCCGAGCGGCGGCCGAGGGCGCCGAGCACGCCCAGCACCAGCCCGCCGGCGATGGCGATCAGGGTCAGCAGGATGGTCAGGCCGATCCCGCGCAGGATCAGCCCGCCATAGCCGAGCAGGTCGGCGAAGTGGAAGGTCAAGGGGCCGGGGCCTTTGCGGTCAGACCGGCAGGTCGCCCGGCAGCGGGGCGCCGAGCCACTTCTTGCTGATCGCCTCCAGCCGCCCGTCCTGCTTCGCCGCGGCGATGATGGCGTTGACCTTGGCCTGCAGCTTCGGCTCGCCCTTGTTCAGGCCGATGAAGCACGGCGACTGGCTGAGGATGAATTTCGGCTCCGGCTTCACATCCGGGTCGCGCGCCAGGATCGCGGCGGCGACGACGTTGCCGGTGGCGATCAGCTGGGTCTGGCCCGACAGGAAGGCGGCGATGGTGGTGTTGTTGTCCTCGAAGCGCTGGATGTCGGCATCCGCCGGCGCGACCTTCGAGATCGCCAGGTCCTCCAGCGCGCCGCGGGTGACGCCGATGGTCTTGCCCGAGAGGTCCTCGGCCTTCGCCACCGCCGCGTCGGCCGGGCCGAACACGCCGGAGAAGAACGGGGCGTAGGCGCTGGTGAAGTCGATCACCTTCTCGCGGTCGGCGTTGCGGCCGAGGCTGGAGATGATCAGGTCGACCTTGTGGGTCTGAAGATAGGGCACCCGGTTTGCACTGGTGACGGGCACCAGTTCGACCGCCACGCCCAAATCCTGGGCAATCAGATTGGCCATGTCGATGTCGTAGCCCTGCGGCTGCAGGTCGGGCCCGGCCGAGCCGAAGGGCGGGAAATCCTGCGGCACGGCGATGCGGATCACCTTGGCGGCCAGCACGTCGTCCAGCCCGTCCGCCGCCGCCGGCAGCGCCATCGCCGCCAGCCCGGCCGCGACCACCAGGCCCAGCAGCCCCCGTCCCCAATCCACCAGCGCCATCCGACTGTTTCCATCCGTGCCGGCGCGCCCGCCGCGCCCATCGGGTCCCGGGTCAGCAAGCGGCGTGCCAGAAGCGATCGGGCGGGATTGATGCTCGCGGAACCATGTCGCAGGCTGGCGGCAGGAGAGTCGGCGGAGCGGGCCATGGACAGCGTTGCAACCAACCCGCAGGTCTATCTGCACATCCGGGTCATCATCGGCATCGTGCTGGGCCTGTGCATCACCCGGCTGCTGACCGGCTTCGCCCGGCTGGTCCAGCATCCGGGGCGGCAGCGGGTCTATCCGGTCCATCTCGGCTGGGCCCTGTCGCTGCTGCTGGCCGTGGCCCATTTCTGGTGGTGGGAGTTCCGCTTCGCGGTCGCCAGCTGGACCTTCGGCCTGTACCTGTTCATCATCTTCTACGCGGCGCTGTTCTTCCTGCTCTGCGTCCTGCTGTTCCCCGACGACCTGACCGACTATGCCGGCTACGAGGACTATTTCCTGTCCCGCCGGAAATGGTTCTTCGGCATCCTCGCCCTGACCTTCGTGGTCGACGTCTTCGACACGCTGCTAAAGGGGGCGGACTACCTGCGCGGCTTCGGCTATGAATACGAGCTCCGGATCTCCGGCTATCTGCTGCTGTGCGGCATTGCCATCGCCACGCGCAACCGGTTGTTCCATCTCGTCTTCATGGTCGCGAACATCGCCTATCAGCTGTCCTGGATCCTGCGCCTCTACGACACGCTGGGGTGAGCCGCGGGCGAGGCGGCAGCCGCGCCGGGCAACATTCCGTTACACCTCCGGCCTTGCCCCCGGGCGGCGGAGGGGACTAGGCAAGGGCTGGATCCACTGCCGGGCCCGGTCCTTGGTCACGCTGCTGTACGTCCTCGCCTTCCTCTGCCCGCCGCTCGCCGTCTATCTCGACATCGGGGCGGGGCCGGAGCTGCGGCTGAACATCATCCTGACGATCCTGGGCTGGATCCCGGGCATCATCCACGCGCTCTACATCCTCTCGATCCACCCGCCGCATTGAAACGCCCGCCGCTTTCCCTTCGGCCGTCATTCCCGCGAAAGCGGGAATCTCTCGCCGGTGAGAGCGTCACGAGATCCCGCTTTCGCGGGATGAGGGTGGGGGGAGGGCCCCAGGCTGCCGCCTCACTCCGCCGCCGGGACCAGCTCCGGCTCCGCGACCGGCACGGTGCGCGACAGGAAGCCGAACACCACCACGGCCGAGACCACGGTGATGGCGGCCAGCACGAACAGCAGGCCGTGGAACGCGTCGCCATAGGCCTGAACCAGCAGGGCCGGCCCGGCCTGCGGCAGGGTCGCCGCGGCCTGGGCCAGGTCGCCCATCGCCAGCCGCTGGGCCGCCAGGGTCAGCGTCGCCGGGTCGACCGGGCCGGACACCGTCGCCAGGCCGGTCCTGACGAAGCCGGCCAGGATGGCGCCGACCACCGCCAGGGCGATGCCTTCGCCGGCCACGCGGGTGGTGCTGAAGATGCCGGCGGCCATGCCGGCGCGCTCCTTCGGCACCACGCTGACCGCCAGCGCGTCCATCAGGCCCCAGGGCAGGCTGATACCGAGGCCGATCACCAGCAGCGGCGGCACCATCGCAGCCGCGGCCATGCCCGGCGGCACCTGGGACAGCAGCACCAGCCCGGCGGCGGTGACCAGCAGCCCGGCGCCGCACAGCACGCCGGCGGAGAACCAGCGGGTCAGCAGCGCCGCCAGCATCGGCACCACCAGCATCGGCCCGCACAGCGCCATCATCATCCAGCCGGCGCCGACGCCGCCCCAGCCCTCGATGCCGACGAAGCGCAGCGGCAGCAGGATCAGCAGCACCACGAAGGAATAGGCCGGCGCCGCAGCCAGCAGCTGGACGCCGACGAAACGCGGAAAGCGGAACAGCGTCAGGTCCAGCATCGGCCGCGCCGCCCGGGTCTCGATCCGGATGAACAAGGCCGCCAGGGCCACGGTCCCGGCCAGCAGGCCGACCACCCAGGCGCTGCCCCAACCCTCTTCCGGTGCCAGCAGCACGGCATAGGTCAGCAGCGACAGGGCGGTGGTGAAGCTGGCGGCGCCCGGCCAGTCCAGCCCGGCGGCGCCGGGGTCGCGCGATTCGCGCATGAAACGCCAGCCGAAGCCGAAGGCGATGGCGCTGAGCACGGCGGTGCCGAGGAAGATCGCCTGCCAGCCCACGGTCTCGACCAGCAGGCCGGACAGCAGCGGGCCGAAGGCCAGGCCGATTCCGAAGGTGGTGCCGATCAGGCTGAAGGCGCGGGTCCGGGCCTGGCCGTCGAATTCCTGCGCCAGCGCCGCGAGGCCGGCGGAGAAGGCGCCGGCGCCGGCGCCGCCCTGCAGCGCCCGCAGCAGGTCGAGCACCAGCAGGTCGTGCACCACCGTCAGGGCCAGCGAGGCCAGCAGGAACACCGCCTGGCCGATCAGGAACAGCCGCTTGCGGCCGTAGCCGTCGGCCAGCGCGCCCGCGATCATCAGCGAGCTGCCGAAGCACAGCATGAAGGCGTTGGTGATCCAGTTCAGCGCGATCGGGTCGCCGCCCAGCGATCGGGCGATGGCGGGCATCGCCACGGCCGGTCCGGTGAAGTTGAACGGCAGGGCCAGCAGCGACAGGCACACGGCGGCCAGCACCAGCAGCTTCTCCATCCGGCCATGGCCGGCGGAAGACGCGGACGGCGCCGCCGCGGAATCAGGATTCCGGGGCATGGGCAACTCTGATGTGAGGGGGCCGCGTTCCCTCGCGGCGTTGCATGAAAGATAATCCGGCCGTAATGATCGCCCAACCGGCACAAATTCCGCTGTGAACGGAATTCCAGTCCGCAATCGGGATCTTGCAATGGACAACCTGAACGGCCTGGCCGCCTTCGTCCGCGCCGCCGAGACCCGCAGCTTCGTCGCCGCCGGCCGCCTGCTCGGCATCTCCGCCTCGGCAGTGGGAAAGAGCGTGGTGAGGCTGGAGGAGCGGCTGGGCGCCCGGCTGTTCCACCGCAGCACCCGGCGGATCACCCTGACCGCGGAAGGCGCGCTGTTCTACGAACGCTGCCAGCGCATCCTGGGCGACGTGGCCGACGCCGAGGCCGAGCTGCAGCACGCCATGGAGACGCCGCGCGGCCGGCTGCGGGTCAGCGTGCCGGCGGCCCTCCACCACCTGGTGGTGCCGGTGCTGCCGGAGTTCATGCGGCTCTATCCCGAGATCGAGCTGGACCTCGACTTCAACGACCACATGGTCGACGTCATCGCCGAGGGGCTGGACGCGGTGATCCGCAGCGGCACGCTGACCGATTCCCGGCTGATGGCCCGGCGGGTCGGGCCGTTCCGCTTCCACATCGTCGGGTCGCCCGACTATCTCGAGCGGCGCGGCGTGCCGCAGCACCCGGCCGATCTCGAGCACCATGCCTGCCTGCGCTACAAATACCCGACCGCCGGCACGCTGCAGGAATGGGGCCTGCGGACCGACCCGGCGACCCCGCCCTGGCGACTGCCGGCGACCCTGGTGTGCAACAGCGCCGAGGCGCTGATCTCCGGCGCCCAGCGCGGGCTGGGCCTGATCTACATGGCGGATTTCGCGCTGCGCGACACGCTGGCGAGCGGGGCGCTGCGCCCGGTGCTGGAGCCCTATGAGGCGGCGCCGGGCGTGTTCTGGCTGCTGTGGCCGTCCAGCCGCCACCTGTCGCCGAAGCTGCGGGCCTTCGTCGACTTCATGTGCACGAGGCTGATCCCGGCCCCGGAGGGCTGAGCCGCCCGGTCGCCGGCTAAAGCACCATATCCGCCGCGACCAGGCCGATCGTGCCGGTCAGGACGACGGTGAAGTCGGCGACGCCGTCGCCGTTCACGTCGCCGTTGACCGCGGTCAGGCCGCCGCCGCTGACGGCTTGCAACTGGCCGGCCACGCCGGTGAAGGCGCCGGCGCCGATGAAGGCGAACGCCTGGTCGCCGGGCACCGCGGTGCTGGCGTCGATCGCCGAGAGGTCGATCCTGTCGCCCTGGGCATGGCTGAAGTCGCTGATCCGGTCGCCGGAGCCACCCACGCCGGTGTCGCCCGCGGCGAACACGAACCGGTCGGCCCCGGCGCCGCCCGCGAGGAGGTCCCGCCCGGCATCGCCGTGCAGGATGTCGGCCCCGGCGCCGCCCGCCAGCCCGTCATCGCCGAGGCCGCCGGCCAGGGTCAGCCCGATCCGACCGGCCGCCAGGCCCCCGGCGTTGATCCCGTCATTGCCGGCGCCGCCGTCGATGACCAGCCGGTCGCCGGTTTCCGAATGCGTGATCGCGACCACGGCCTTGAGGCCGCCAACGCCGATGCTGGCGGACGAGGACGCGACGGTGACCCGGTCGGCGCCCGCGGTGCCGTCCACCGCCACCGTGTCGGCCTGGCCGTCGCCGGCCGCCGGGTTCGACCCGGCCAGATCGACCCCGACCCGGATGATGTCGGTCCCGGTCAGGTCGTGGACATGGATGGTGTCGGCCCCGCCGAGCGTCTTGATCTGGAGGCGTTCGACGCCGTTCAGGTCCAGGGTCACGGACGCCACGTCGCGGACCAGGGTCGCCCGTGCGCCATTGGCCGAGATGTCGAGAATCTCGTTGACGGCGGCACCGAGGAAGCTGAGGTCGTCGGTGCCGTCCTGACCCTCGACGATGTCGTTGCCGTCGCCCGGCGCCCAGGCGAAGGTGTCGTTGCCGGCGCCCAGCAGGGCAAAGTCGCTGCCGCCGCCACCGATCACGACATCGTTGCCGTCGCCGCCCTGCACCAGGTCGGACACGGCGCCGTCGATCAGGATGTCGTCGCCGGCGCCGCCGTCGAACCTCAGGATGAGCGGCGACGTGGTCACCGCCCGCGCGTCGATCCGGTCGTTGCCGCCCAAGCCGTTGATCGTCAGCTGGTCGACGAAGTCGACATGGTCGACCACCAGCTGCGCCGCCAGTCCGGTCGCCACCACCTGCGTGCCGGACTGGGTCAGGGTCACGGTGTCGGCGACGGCCGAGCCGTTCAGGATCACCGTATCCGCCTGGGCGTCCCCCGCCCCGCCGTTCAGCACGCCTTCTAGGTCGACGGTCACCCGGGTCACGTCGGTGCCGGTCAGGTCGTTGACGGTGATGTGGTCGGCCCCGCCCAGCGCATGGAATTCGATGTGCTCGACATCGTTCAGATCCATGGTGATGGCGGCCACGTCGCGGAAGAACCGCGCCCGTCCGCCATTGGCCGAGATATCGATGTTCTCGCTGATGTTCGCGCCGGCGAAGTCGAGCGTGTCGGTGCCGGCCTGGCCCTCGATCGTGTCGTTGTCATCGCCCGGCGACCAGCCGAAGACATCGTCGCCGGCCCCCATCAGGGCGACATCGTTGCCGTCCCCGCCGGTGACCTGATCGCCACCGACGCTGCCGATCAGCACATCGGCGCCGAGGCCGCCGAGCAGGGTCAGCCCGATGCGGCCGGCGGCCAGCCCGGAGGCGTCGATCACGTCGTCGCCGGCCTGCCCCTGGACCGTCAGCCGGTCCAGCGCCGCCTCGGCATGTTCTACCACGACCGACGCCGCCAGCCCGGTGACCTCGACGGCGGCGGCCGACGAAGTCACCGTGACCACGTCGTTGCCGAGGGTGCCCAGCACGCCGACCGCATCGGCCTGGCCATCGCCGGTGCCGGAATTCTGGGCGGCCTCCAGGTCGACGGTCACCCGGGTGACGTCGGTCCCGGACAGGTCGTTCACGGTGATCCGGTCCGCGCCACCGAACGCGGCGAACTGGATCCGTTCGACATCGTTCAGATCCATGGTCACCGCGGCGACATCGCGGAGGAACAGCACCCGCCCGCCATTGGCCGAGATGTCGATACTCTCGCTGGCGTTGGAGCCCCGGAAGACCAGCGTGTCGATGCCATCCTGGCCCTCGACCACGTCGCTGCCGTCGCCAGGGCTCCAGGCGAAGATGTCGTCGCCCGCGCCCAGCAGGGCCACGTCGTCGCCGCGCCCCCCGACCACGACGTCATTGCCGTCGCCGCCCAGCAGCGTATCGGCCCCGGCACCGCCGAGGAGCGTGTCGTTGCCGGCGCCGCCGTCGAAGGTCAGGCCGATCGCCGCCGTCGCCAGCGGCCGGGCATCGATCCGGTCGTTGCCGCCCAGGCCGTTGACCACCAGCCGGTCGGTGGCCTCGGCGTGGTCGATCAGCGCCTGCGCCGCCAGCCCGACCGCCACCACCGCCGTGCCGGACAGGGCCAGGGTCACAGTCTCGGCCGCTGCCGAGCCGTTCAACGTCACCACATCCGCCTGGCCATCGCCGGCCCCACCGTTCAGCACGCCTTCCAGATCGACCGTCACCCGGGTCACGTCGGTGCCGGTCATGTCGTTGACGGTGACCCGATCGGCCCCGCCCAGGGCATGGAATTCGATGCGCTCGACATCGTTCAGGTCCTGAGTGACGTTGGCGACGTCGCGGAAGAACCGCGCCCGCCCGCCATTGGCCGAGATGTCGATGTTCTCGCTGATGTTCGCGCCGGCGAAGTCGAGCGTGTCGGTGCCGGCCTGGCCCTCGACCACGTCGTTGCCATCGCCCGGCGACCAGCCGAACACGTCGTCGCCCGCGCCCAGCAGGGCCAGATCGTCGCCCCGGCCGCCGGCGACGATGTCGTTGCCGCCGCCGGCGGAGATCACATCGGCCTCGGCGGAGGGCGCCGGCTGCCCGCCGACCGCCGTCACGGTGGGGGACACGAAGCCGGGCGTGATGGTTTCCGGGGCGTCGGTGCCGGTGAATGTGGACATGATCCTGAAATCCCCTTCCGAGAAGGGCCGAGGGCCCCTCCTCTCAATCAGAATGGCGGGACGATGCCGCGCCGCAGGAAAATCACGTCGCCAATATCGGAGCGCCGGCTGCCACTGCGGCCGACCGGCGATCGTTGCAATATAGCCTAAATTCGAGGCGAACGCAGCGGCCGCCCGGATGTTGGCCCGGGCGGCCGCCCCCTTACCGGGTCAGAGGACGAAGTCGCCCGCGGTCAAGACGACCGCGCCGGTCAGGACGACGGTGAAGTCGACGACGCCGTCGCCGTTCACGTCGCCGTTGACCGCGGTCAGGCCGCCTCCGCTGACGGCCTGCAACTGGCCGGCCACGCCGGTGAAGGCGCCGGCGCCGATGAAGGTGAAGGCCTGGTCGCCGGCCACCGCGGTGTTGGCATCGATCGCCGAGAGGTCGATCTTGTCGCCTTGGGCATGGCTGAAGTCGTTGATCCGGTCGCCCGAGCCGCCCAGGCCGGTGTCGCCCGCGGCGAACACGAAGCGGTCGGCCCCGGCGCCGCCCGCGAGGAAGTCCCGCCCGGCATCGCCGTGCAGGATGTCGGCCCCGGCGCCGCCCACCAGCGCGTCGTCGCCGGACCCGCCGGCCAGGGTCAGGCCAAGCTGGCCGGCACCCAGGCCCGCGGCGTTGATCGTGTCATTGCCGGCGCCGGCGTCGACCGTCAGGTGGTCGATCGTCTCGGAATGCGTGATCGCGACCACGGCTTTGAGGCCGGCGATGCCGACGGTGACCGCCGAGGACACGACGGCGACGCGGTCGGCCCCGGCCGTACCGTCCACATCCACCGTGTCGGCCGCGCCGTCGCCGGTCGCCGGATCCGCCGCGCCGGACAGATCGATCCCGACCCGGATGAGATCGGTCCCGGTCAGGTCGTGGACGTTGACGTGATCGGTGCCGCCGAGCGCCCTGAACTGGATGCGTTCGACGTCGTTCAGATCCATGTTGACCGCGGCGATGTCGCGGAAGAACGTCGCCCGATTGTGGTCGGCCGAGATGTCGATGGTCTCGGCGGCATTCGCCCCGAGGAAACTCAGATCATCGGTGCCGGCCCCGCCTTCGACCGTGTCGCTGCCGTCGCCCGGCGCCCAGAAGAAGGTGTCGTTCCCGGCGCCGAGGAAGGCGGTGTCGTCACCCTTGGCGCCGACGACGACGTCGTTGCCGTTACCGCCGATCAGGACGTCCGCCCCGGCGCTACCGATCAGGGTGTCGTTGCCCTCGCCGCCGTCGAGCACGAGGGTCATGGACACCGGCAGTGCCCGCGCGTCGAGCCGGTCGTTGCCGCCGAGCCCGTTGACCGAGAGCTGGTCGTCCGCATCGAAATGGCCGATCGTCGTCTGCGCCGCCAGGCCGTTCACCTGCACGGTCGTGGCCGCGCCGGTGCCCGACAGCGAAAGCGTGATCACATCGCTGGCGGCGGCAGCAGCGCCGTTGACGATCACCGAATCCTCCACGCCGTCGCCGACGGTGCCGCCGGGCGTCCCGGCCAGGTCGATCGCCACCAGCTTGACGTCGGTGCCGGCGAGGCTGTTGACCGTGATCGAATCCGACCCGCCGAGCGCGGCGAAATCGATGCGCTCGACATTGTCCAGGGTCATGGTCACCGCGGCGATGTCGCGGAAGAAGGTCGCCTGCCCGGCATTGCCGAAGATCAGGATGCTCTCGTCGGCATTGGCGCCGTCGAAGTCGAGCGTGTCGGTGCCGTTGCCGCCGTCGACGAAGTCGCTGCCGTCGCCCGGATCCCAGCCGAAGCTGTCATTGCCGTCGCCGAGGTTGGCGATGTCGTCGCCCTTCTCGCCTTCGACCACGTCGTTGCCGCCGAAGCCGTTGATGGTGTCGGCGTCGTCCGTACCGGTGAGAATATTGTTGCCATTGTCGCCATTGATGACGGCCATGATAATCGCTCCCTCTATCGAGGCTGGCCGGGCGGCCGGCCTCCTGGTGAAATCACGACAAAGGTGCCGCACCCCGGGCCGATCCGCGTGTTACCGAGGTCACTTCACGGCGAATTCGGCCGGGCCGGGCAGGAGGCGGGGATGGAGGGGCGATGCGCGAGCTGACGATGCACCAGGTCGATGCCTTCGCCGACCGGGTGTTCGGCGGCAACCCTGCGGCGGTGCTGGTCCTGGACGACTGGCTGCCGGATGCGGTGCTGCAGGCGATCGCCGAGGAGAACAACCTGGCCGAGACCGCCTTCGCCCGGCGCGCCGCGGCCGGCTGGGACCTGCGCTGGTTCACCCCGGTGCACGAGGTCGATTTCTGCGGCCACGCCACCCTGGCCACCGCCCATGTGCTGGCCGCCGAGCTGGGCGAGGCCGGAGAGCTGGCGTTCCACACCCGGGTCGGCCGGCTGGCGGTGACCCGGACGGATGACCGCTATGTGCTCGACATCCCGGCCCTGCCGCCCGAGCCGGCCGACCCGCCGCCATCGCTGGTGGCGGAGCTGTTCGGTGGCCAGGTGCAGGCGGTGTTCCGCAACTTCGAGAACCTGTTCGTCGAGCTGCCGGACGAGGCGGCGGTGCGGGCGGTGGTGCCCGACCTGCTGCGCATCGCCGGGCTGCACCCGCTCGGCCTTGTCGTCACCGGCCGCGGCGCCAGCGCCGACATCGCCTCGCGCTATTTCGCGCCGAGCTACGGCATCCCGGAGGACCCGGTGACCGGGTCGATCCATGCGACGCTGGTGCCGTATTGGGCGGCCAAGCTGGGGCGGACGGTGCTGAGCGCGGTGCAGTGCTCGCGCCGCGGCGGCCGGCTGGGCTGTCGGCTGCAAGGCGACCGCGTGCTGCTGTCCGGCCAGGCCGTGACCTTCATGCGCGGGGTGGTCCGACTGCCGGGGTGACCTAGTCTGTGTTCCAATGCCGCGTTGGTTCAGGAGTCCCGCCATGCTGAAGCAGATCGATGCCGGAGTGCTGACCGTCGCCTATGAGGAGACCGGCGACCCGGCCGGCTGGCCGGCGGTGCTGCTGCACGGCTTCCCCTACGACATCCGCAGCTACGACGCGGTGGCGCCGAGCCTCGCCGCCCAGGGCGCCCGGGTGATCGTGCCCTATCTGCGCGGCTACGGCCCGACCCGGTTCCGGTCGGCCGACACGCCGCGGTCGGGCGAGCAGGCGGCGCTGGGCCATGATCTGCTGATGCTGCTGGATGCGCTGGAGATCGAAGCGGCGGTGCTGGGCGGCTATGACTGGGGCGGGCGGGCCGCCTGCATCGTCGCGGCGCTGTGGCCGGAACGGGCGCGCGGCCTGGTCTCGGTCAACGGCTACAACATCCAGAACATCGCCAAGTCGGGCGAGCCTGCGTCCCCCGAGGCCGAGCTGCGCTACTGGTACCAGTACTATTTCCATGGCGAGCGTGGGCGGCTGGGGCTGGAGCGCAACCGGCGCGACCTGTGCCGCCTGCTGTGGCGGCTGTGGTCGCCGGAATGGCGCTTCGACGACGCCACCTACGACCGCAGCGCCGGGGCCTTCGACAACCCCGATTTCGTCGCGGTGGTGATCCACTCCTACCGCCACCGCTACGCCCTGGTCGACGGCGATCCTGCGGTGGCGGCGGTCGAGCGCCGGCTGGCGGCGCAGCCGCCGATCACGGTGCCGGCGCTGACCTTGGACGGCGACGCCGACGGGGTGATGGCGATCGGCGGCACCGCCGGGCACGCCCCGCACTTCACCGGCCGGCACGAGCACCGGGTGGTCACCCCAGGCATCGGCCACAACCTGCCGCAGGAGGCGCCCGCGGCTTTCGCCGATGCCATGCTGACGGTGAAGGGCTGGGCCGGCTGACGATTGACCGAACGACCGGTCAGCGAATTCCGTACTGCGCGTCGTGCAGCCGGCGATAGATGCCGCGGGCCGCGACCAGGTCCTGGTGCCGGCCCTGTTCGGCGATGCCGCTTTCGTCCACCACCACGATGCGGTCGGCGTCCTGGATGGTCGCCAGGCGGTGGGCGATGACCAGGGTGGTGCGGCCCTGCGACAGCTCGGCCAGCGACTGCTGGATCGCCTTCTCGGTCTCGGTGTCCAGCGCCGAGGTGGCCTCGTCCAGGATCAGGATCGGCGGATTCTTCAGGAACATGCGGGCGATCGCCAGGCGCTGCTTCTGGCCGCCCGACAGCTTGACCCCGCGTTCGCCGATCACCGTGCCCAGGCCTTCGGGCAGGCCGGCGATCATGCCGTCCAGCCGGGCCCGGCGCGCGGCCTCGGCGATGTCGGCGTCGCTGGCGCCGAGACGGCCATAGGCGATGTTCTCGCGGATGGTGCCCGCGAACAGGAACACGTCCTGCTGCACGATGCCGATCTGGCCGCGCAGCGAGGCCAGGGTCATGTCGCGGATGTCGATGCTGTCGATGGTGATGCGGCCGGCCTGGACCTCGTAGAAGCGCGGCAGCAGCGAGCAGATGGTGGTCTTGCCGGCGCCCGAGGGGCCGACGAAGGCGATGGTCTCGCCGGCATGGATGGCGAGGTCGATATCGCGCAGCACCGGCTTCTCGGCGCTGTAGCCGAAGCTGATGCCCTCGTAGCGGATCTCGCCCGTCAGCCCCGAGACGGCGACCGCGCCCGGCCGGTCGACGATGTCGGGCTCGGTGTCCAAGAGCTGGGTGTAGCGGCGGAAGCCGGCGATGCCCTTGGGATAGGTCTCGATCACCGAATTGATCTTGTCGATCGGCCGGAAGAACACGCCGACCAGCAGCAGGAAGCCGACGAAGCCGCCTTCGCTGAGCTGCCCGGTCAGCACGAAATAGGCCCCGGCGATCATCACCACCATCTGGGTCAGCCGCATGCTGAGATAGCTGAGCGAGGTGCTGGCCGCCATGATCCGGTAGGCGTCGAGCTTGGTGCGGCGGTAGCCCTGGTTGTCCTCGGCGAACAGCCGGCGCTCATGGTCCTCGTTGGCGAAGGCCTGCACCACGCGGATGCCGCCGACATTCTCCTCGATCCGGTGGTTGAAGTTGCCGACCCGGCCGTACAGCGCCTGCCAGTTCCGGGTCATGCGGCCGCCATAGCGGGTGGTGACCCAGGCGGTCAGCGGCACGATCGCCGCGGTGATCAGCGCCAGTTGGAGATTGACGCTGAGCATCAGCGCGAAGGCGCCGATGAAGGTCATCACCGCGATGAACAGGTCTTCCGGCCCGTGATGCGCGACCTCGCCGATCTCCTCGAGGTCCTTGGTCAGGCGGCCGACGAGGTGGCCGGTCTTCTGGTTGTCGAAGAACCCGAAGGACAGCTTCTGCAGATGGTCGAAGGCCTTGCGCCGCATCTCGGTCTCGATGTTGATGCCGAGCATGTGGCCCCAATAGGTCACGATCGCCATCAGCCCGGTGTTGGCGACGTAGATCGCCAGCAGGCCGACCGAGGCGAGCACGATCAGGGTCCAGTTCTGGCTCGGCAGCAGGCTGTCGACGAAGACCTTCACCGCGATCGGGAAGCCGAGCTCGAGCAGCCCCGACACCACGGCGCAGGAGAAGTCGAGCACGAACAGCCGGCGATAGGGGCGGTAATAGGCGAAGAAGCGCTTCAGCATCGGATCATCTTATCGGCAATCAGGCGCCGCCCTGCCACGCCCGGACGGAGTCGAGCGGGTGGACCAGCATCAGGATGTTCAGGGCCAGGTTGTCGCGGATCAGCCAGCCGGTGAACAGTTCGAAGAAGATGGCGATCGCCACGGTCAGCCACAGCGGCGCCCGCGAGGCGAAGAAGAAACCGAGCAGCATGAAGGAGATGTCGGAGACCGAGTTGATCACGCTGTCGCCGGTGTAGCCCAGCGCGATCGTCGCCTCGCGGTAGCGGTCGATGATGACAGGGCTGTTCTCGGCGATCTCCCAGGCGCATTCGACCAGGATGGCGATGATCGCCCGGGCCTTCACCGGCAGGCGCCGGGCCACCAGCCACAGCAGGCCGAAGAACAGGAAGCCGTGGATGATGTGCGACGGCGTGTACCAGTCGGCGATGTGCTGTGAGTTGTCGGAGCTGAGCACGTCCGACGTCCACAGCTTGACCGTGCCGCAGGTGCAGATCGGCACCCGGCCCATGGCCAGCAGGATGGCCGCCGTCGCCGCGATCAGGCCGAGGCCGATCAGCAGGTAGGCACGCCGCGGCAGCCGGTCGAACCAGGTCACGCTTCGAGACTCCCCCCAGGATGGAACAGACATAGCACGTCCGAATGGCTGCGAACCATTCGCAATGGACGAATCGAACCACCCCGGAGGGCATGGCAGCGTCCTAGAGGTACGGCGAGGCCAGCCAGACCGCGCGGTTGCGGATCCGCTTCAGCAGCGGGCGGGCCCGCAGCGTCGCCAGGGTCTCGGCCCGGGCCGAGGCGATGCGGCGGCGGATGCCGGCGTCGATCTCGCCGGCGATGCCGCGGTCGTAGATCTCGACATCCAGCTCGAAGTTCAGGCGCAGGCTGCGCGGATCGAGGTTCGAGGACCCGATCAGGGCCCAGGCGCCGTCCACCGCCATCAGCTTGGAATGGTCGAACGGGCCGGTCGCCCGCCAGATGCGGCAGCCCGGCGCCAGCAGCTGGTCGAGTTGCGCCGTCATCGCGTAGTCGACCAGGGTGAGGTTGTTGGCGTCGGGGATGACGATGTCGACCGCGATGCCGCGCCGTGCCGCGACGGCCAGCGCGCCGACCAGGATCTGGTCGGGCAGGAAATAGGGCGAGCAGATCCGGATCGACTCCTGCGCCACCGCGATCGCCCCCATCACCAGGCTGTGGTTGGAACCGAGGTCGTGGTCCGGGCCCGACAGGATGGCGCGGGCCAGCACCGATGCGGGCGACCCTTCCGGTGGCGCCGGCACCTGCCAGGCCCGGCCCGACAGCCGCTCGCCGGTGGTGAAGCGCCAGTCCTGGACGAAGGCGGCGTGCAGCGCCTGCAGCAGCGGCCCCCGGATGCGGGCATGGGTGTCGCGGGCCGGCTCGCCGTCGGCATGGGCGGTGGTGAACGCGGCCCGGATGTTCATGCCGCCGGTGAAGGCGGTCTCGCCATCGACGATCAGCAGCTTGCGGTGGCTGCGCAGATTGGCATAGGGCAGCTTCAGCCCGATGATGTTGCTCATGAACCGCGCCGTGGTCACGCCGCCGCCCCGCAGCAGCGGGATGATGGGCGGCCGCGAATAGCGCGCGCCGATGGCGTCGATCAGCACCCGCACCTCGACCCCGCGGCCGCGCGCCTCGATCAGCGCCTCGGCGATCTCGCGCCCGACCGGGTCGTTGTCGAAGATGTAGCTCTGCAGCGCGATCGAGGATTGCGCGCCGCGGATCGCCGCCAGCATCGCCGGATAGGTCTCGTCGCCCCCGTGGAGCAGCACCAGGTCGTTGCCCGGCGTCACCACGAAGGGCGAGATCCGGTCGCCGACCCGCTGCAGCGACGCGAATTGCGGGGCGGAGGCCGGGACGACATCCGCGGCCTGCGCATCCGGCCCGCGGCCGCCCGCCTCGGCCCCGGCCCGGCGCCGGCGGCGCACGATCGCGGCGCGGCGCACCCGGTTGATGCCGATCACCAGATAGATGAAGGCGCCGAGGATCGGGCTGAGCAGGATGACGCCGACCCAGCCGGTGGCGGCGCGCACATCCTCCTTGGTCATCGCCGCATGGATCGCGGCGCCGACGCCGACCACGATGCTCAGCGCCAGGGTGATGTGCGGCCAGTAGGTCGTCCAAAAGGCATTCATCGCCGCTCAAGGTCCTCCGGTTCGCCCTATCCCTCCCAGTATCGGCGGCGCCGGGCAAGGGGCTGCGACGAACGCCCGCTTGACGGTCTCCGCTCGCACCGATAGTTTGGATCCATGGATCCAAACCTGATCGTCGACATGTTGCGGCACGACATCGAAACCCGGGCCCTGCCGCCGGACACGGTGCTGCGGCAGGAAATCCTGGCGACCCGGTTCGGCGTCAGCCGCCAGCCGGTGCGCCAGGCGCTGGACCGGCTGCTGGCCGAAGGGCTGGTGGTGCGCCGGTCCGACCGCGGCCTGGCCGTCGCCGGCCTGTCGGCGGAGGACGCGCGGGAGCTGGCGGCGCTGCGCATCCTGGTCGAGGGCGAGGCCCTGCGCCTGTCCCTGCCCCGGCTGGACGCCCGCGCCCTGCGCCGGGCGGAGCGGCTGGCCGAGGATCTGGTCGAGGAGGAGGACCCGGCGGCGATCGAGGAGCTGGACGTCGCCTTCCACGCCGCCCTCTACGCCGCCTGCGGCAATGCCCGGATGCTGCGCCTGGTCGATTCGCTGCGCCGCGAGGGCCGGCGCTCCTACACCCTGCAACCCCCGGGCTCGGTCTTCCGCGCCACGATGGCGGCGCAGCACGAGAGTATCCTGGCGGCCTGCCGCGACGGCGACTCCGCCGCCGCAATCGCCGCCCTTGCCGCCCATCTGCGGGCAGCCGTCGATCTGCAACCGGGAGACACCCCATGAGCCACTATCAGGCCACCGTGCTGTGGCAGCGCCCGCCGGACATCGCCTTCACCGACGGCCGCTACAGCCGGGTGCATCTCTGGCGCTTCGACGGCGGCGTCGAGGTGCCGGCCTCGGCCTCCCCGCATGTCGTGCCGCTGCCCTTCTCGGCCTCGGAGCCGGTCGATCCGGAGGAGGCCTATATCGCCGCCCTGGCCAGCTGCCACATGCTGACCTTCCTGTCGATCGCGGCCAAGCGCCGATTCGTCGTCGACAGCTACAGCGACACCGCCGAGGGGGTGATGGAGAAGAACGGCGACGGCCGGCTCGCCGTCACCCACGTTGTGCTGAACCCGCGCGTGACCTATGCCGGGACGGCCCCCGACCGCGCCGCCGAGGAGGCGATGCACCATGCGGCGCACGACCAGTGCTTCCTGGCCAATTCGGTGAAGACCGCGATCGAGACCCGCCTGGACTAGAGACCGTCTGTAAATGCTACTGGCGCGGCCGTCTGACGGCGGTTTCTCCGCTTCCGGTGCTCACGCACCAAACGTGCGCTGCGCTCCGGTTCTCGAAACCACCGCCAGCCGACTCACGCCAGCGCATTTCCAAACGGTCTCTAAGGCCGCCGCGCCGTCGCTTGCAGGTGGCGACACGCCCCCGCATCTTGGGCCGCGTTGGCTGATGGGGGATTCGGAGCATCCATGCGGGTTCTGGTGATCGGCGGCTACGGGCTGATCGGCGGCTATGTCCTCAGCCGGCTGCACCGGCAGGGCCATGCCGTGGTCGGCGCCGGGCGCGAGATCCGGATGGCGGCGCGGCGGTTCCCCTATGCGCGCTGGGTCGCGGCCGATCTGGCGGCGATGCGGCGGCCGCAGGATTGGGCCCCGCATCTCGCCGGCATCGACGCCGTGGTCAACTGCGCCGGCGCGCTGCAGGACAGCCCGCGCGACGACCTGCGCGCCGTGCATGTCGACGGCGCCCTGGCGCTGTACCGCGCCTGCGCCGCGGCGGGCATCCGCCGGGTGGTGCATGTCTCGGCCGCCGCCGTCGGCGCCGGGCGCGAAACCGCGTTCAACGCCACCAAGCAGGCGGCGGAGGCGGCGCTGGCCGGCCTCGACCTCGACTGGGTGGTGCTGCGCCCCGGCCTGGTGCTGGCGCCCGCCGCCTATGGCGGCACCGCCCTGCTGCGCGGCCTGGCCGGCTTTCCCGGCATCATCCCCGCGGTCCATGCCGACAGCGTGGTGCAGCTGGTCTCGGCCGAGGATGTCGCCGAAGCCGTGGGCCGCGCCATCGACCCCGCCGCACCGGCCCGGATCGCGCTCGACCTGATGCATCCCGATCCGGTGCGGCTGGCCGAGCTGCTGGTCGCGCTGCGCGGCTGGTTGGGCCTGCCGCCGGCGCCGGTGCTGCGGCTGCCGGCGGGGCTGGCCCGGATCCCGGCCGCCGCCAGCGACGCGATCGCCCGGCTGGGCTGGCGCAGCCCGATGCGCAGCACCGCCCTGGCCCAGCTGCGCATGGGCATCGCCGGCGACGGCGAGACCTGGCAGCGGGTGCTCGGGCTCCGCCCCCGATCCCTGGCCGAGATGCTGGCCGGCTGGCCGTCGGGGGTGCAGGAGCGCTGGTTCGCCCGGCTCTACTTCCTCAAGCCGTTGGCCTTCGCGGCGCTGATCCTGTTCTGGCTGGCCTCCGGCCTGATCGGCCTGGCACGCCTCGACCAGGCCGCCGCGGTGCTGCGCGACGCCGGGGTGCCGGCCGGGCTCGCTGTCGCAACGGTGGGCGTGGGCTCGGCCGTCGACCTGGCGCTGGCCGTGCTCGCCTGTTTCAGACGCAGCGCCGGGCCGGCGCTGCTCGGCATGGTCGCGGTCTCCGCCGCCTATCTGCTCGGCGGCACGCTGCTGCGCCCCGACCTGTGGGCCGATCCGCTGGGCCCCCTGGTCAAGGTGATCCCCGGCGCGGTGCTGGCCCTGGCCGCCCTGGCGATGCTGGATGAGCGCTGATGGACAGCTACGAGCTGCTGAAGACCCTGCATGTGATCGGCGCCACCGTGCTGTTCGGCACCGGCGCCGGCATCGCCTTCTTCATGGTCATGGCGCACCGCACCGGCGACGCGGCGCTGATCGCCCACACCGCCGGGGTGGTGGTGATCGCCGACACACTGTTCACCGCCTCCGCCGTCGTGGTCCAGCCGGTCACTGGCGCGCTGCTGGCGCGGACCGCCGGCTATCCCCTGTTCGAGGGCTGGATCGGGCTCAGCCTGCTGCTCTATCTCGTCACCGGGGCCTTCTGGCTGCCGGTGGTGTGGCTGCAATGGCGGATGCGCAACCTGGCCCGCGATGCGGCCGCGCGCGGCGCGGCGCTGCCGGCGGAGTACAGGCGGCTGTACCGCATCTGGTTCGCCTTCGGCTTTCCCGCCTTCGCCGCCGTGCTGGGCATCCTGTGGCTGATGGTGGCCAAGCCGGAGCTGTGACGGAGCGGCCGGGCCCGCCGATGCCATCCGTTGCATTCGCCCGGCCATTGCCGGCAGGTTGCAGCGTCGGCCTCGTCGCCGGCGGGGCGGGATGCGGGGCCAGGGCAGCGGTGGCAGTCGATGATCGGCCAGGCATGAGCGGCCAGCGCCCCGAGGCGACGCCGACGATCCGCGACATCGCCCGGTTGGCCGGGGTTTCGACCGCCACCGTCTCGCGCACGCTGATGCGGCCGGCGATGGTGGCCGAGGAGACCCGGGCCCAGGTGCTGCGCGCCGTGGCCGAGGCCGGCTACACCCCCAACCTGCTGGCCCGCGGCCTGCGTCGGCACGAGGCGGGCGCCATCCTGGTGCTGGTCCGCGACATCGTGAACCCGTTCTACCCCGAGATCTTCCGCGGCGTGGAGCGGACGGCGCGGCGCCTGGGCTTCAACGTGCTGATGGGCAACACCGACGACGACCCGGCGCAGGAGCGCGACTATCTGCGGCTGGTGCTGTCGCGCCGGGCCGACGGCATGATCGTGCTGACCGGGCGGATCCCCGACCTCGACGACCCTGCCGTGCGGCGGGTGCCGATCGTGCTGGCCTCCGAACCCGTGCCCGGCCACGACCTGCCGATCGTGCGGATCGACAACCGGGCGGCGGCGGCCGAGATCACCCGGCACCTGATCGGCCTGGGCCATCGCCGCATCGCCCATGTCGCCGGGCCGCTGGACCAGGCCATCGCCCGCGACCGGCTGGACGGCTGGCGCGCGGCGCTGCGCGATGCCGGGCTGCCGGCCGGGGACGACCTGGTCGCCCCGGGCGATTTCCGGGTGCCGTCCGGGGCGGCCGCCGGCCGGGCCCTGCTGGCCCTGCCCGAACCGCCGACCGCGATCTTCGTCGCCAGCGACGAAGCCGCCATGGGTGTGCTGAGCGCGATCCACGCGGCCGGGCTGCGGGCGCCGCAGGACATCTCGGTCGCCGGATTCGACGACATACCCTTCGCCGAGGCGTTCGATCCACCCCTGACCACGGTCCGCCAGCCGCGGCTGGCGATGGGCGAACAGGCGATGATGATGCTGCACCTCCTGATTGTGGGCGACGCGCCGGCGGAGCGGGTCGTGACCCTCCCGACCGAGCTGATCATCCGCGGTTCCACCGGCCCCTGCCGGTCGCGCTGAGCACCCGATTCGCGTGTATCCGTGGAATTGGGGCGTAGCCTCCGGGGGATTTCATGATGGAAACCTGGGGGACAGCCCGCGAATCACGCCGTTCGGCCCCATACTATGGCATGCGACGCCCGCATGGCGCATATGCAGAAAGCGCATTTAAGAGATATATAGCGCTCAGTTTCGGGAATTAAATTTCCCGCCCTGGATGCTTCCGGAGCTCAGGGCCGCCATCCATTCGCACTTCGCAACGAAGCCGCTCCCGCATGAGACAATTTTCTCCTGCCATGGCATTTTACGAAATAATATTCCTTTCACCAGAAATTATAAAATACTCTGCAGAAATTTTTCACCGAGAAATCGCAATCTGATAATCAAAGCCCCTGTAAATCTTGTCCAAGCAAACAGACCTCCTCCTTTTGTCATGATCCTTTAAGTTGTGTAGCAGCGATGATTTTGTGATCGTAGGTCGAGAAGCGGCGCCGTCTGCCGGCAGCGCTAGGTCACGGTACTAGAACGCGATAGCGGAGAACGATTATGGCACTATCTTTGGACCTCCTGGGGCTGCTGGGCATCAATCTCGAGGACAGCAACGACGACGTCCTCACCGGCGGCAACATCATCGATTTTATCAGCGGCGGTGACGGCAACGACGTGATCGAAGGCAAGGGCGGCGCCGACGTGCTGAGCGGCGGCGACGGCCTCGACACCCTGAGCTACCAGACCTCTCCCGCGGCGGTGAATGTCAGCCTCGAACCCGGCCTGCTCGGCCTGATCAGCCTGTCGAACGGCGGCGACGCCACCGGCGACCTGGTCAGCCTCGGCTTCGAGAACGTGGTCGGGTCGGCCTTCGCCGACAGCATCACCGGCGACGCCACGGCCAACACGCTGGCCGGCCTGGCCGGCGACGACACCATCTTCGGCGGCGCCGGCAATGACCTGCTGATCGGTGGCGCGGGTGCCGACCGGATGGATGGCGGCACCGGCATCGACACCGCGAACTACGTCGAGTCGAGTGCGGGCGTCACCGTCAACCTGACCAGCGAGACGGGTTCCGGCGGCGATGCCCAGGGCGACACGCTGATCGCCATCGAGAACGTCATCGGCTCGCGCTTCAACGACCTGCTGATCGGCAGCGCCGCGGTCAACATCCTCTCGGGCGGCAACGGCGACGACACCCTGGTGGGTGGGGCCGGCGGGGACACGCTGGATGGCGGCATCGGCAGCGACACGGCCAGCTACTCGAACTCCAACGCCGCCGTCTCGGTGAATCTGAGCACCGGCATCAACACCGGCGGCCACGCCTCGGGCGATGTGCTGATCGCCATCGAGAACCTGACCGGCAGCATCTTCAACGACAAGCTGACCGGCGACGGCAACGCCAACACCCTGAACGGCTACAACGGCGACGACGTGATCAATGGTGCCGGCGGCAACGACACCATCGTCGGTGGCGCGGGCGCCGATGCCATCGACGGCGGCTCCGGCATCGACACCATCTACTATTCGAACTCCCACGCCGCCGTGACCGTCAACCTGGCCACCAACATCAACACCGGTGGCGAGGCAGCCGGCGATTCGATCGTCAATGTCGAGAACGTCGCCGGCTCCGCCTTCAACGACGTCATCACCGGCGACTCCCAGGCCAACCAGCTTGGCGGCCTCGCCGGAAACGACATCCTCAACGGCAACGAAGGCGACGACTACCTGGTCGGTGGCGCCGGGGCGGACGTGCTGAACGGCGGCGCCGGCACCGGCGACACGGCGAGCTACGAGAAGTCCTCGGCCGCGGTGAGCGTCGACCTCTCGACCGGCACCGGCATCGGCGGCGACGCCCAGGGCGACACGCTGAGCGGCATCGAAAAGCTGATCGGCTCGCACTTCGCCGACACGCTGACCGGCGACGCCAGCAACAACCAGCTGCGCGGCGGCGACGGCAACGACGTGCTCAGCGGCGGCGCCGGAAATGACGACCTGCGCAGCGGCCTGGGTGCCGACACCCTCAATGGCGGCGCCGGCATCGACACGGCCTACTACTACGAGAGCAATGCCGGCGTGCAGGTGAACCTGACCACCGGCCAGGGCATCGGCGGCCATGCCCAGGGCGACATCCTGATCGATGTCGAGAACCTCGGCGGTTCGAACTTCAGCGACGTGCTGATCGGCGATGCGAACGCCAACTCGCTGCGCGGCTACAACGGCGATGACGCGCTGCGGGGCGGCGGTGGCCGCGACACGCTGGTCGGCGACGCCGGGGCGGACCACTTCATCTACGCTTCGGTCAGCGACAGCACCGGCGCCACCGCCGATCGCATCGTCGACTTCGCGACCAACCAGGGCGACAAGATCGACCTGGCGGCGGTCGACGCCAACAGCGGCGTCGCCGGCGACCAGACCTTCAACTTCATCGGCAACTCGGCCTTCAGCCATGTGGCGGGGGAGCTGCGCTACGAGATCAGCGGCGGCAACACCACCATCCAGGCCGACGTCAATGGCGATGGCGTGGCGGATCTGACGATCCATGCCGACGGTTCGATCAACTTCGCCGCGACCGACTTCGTGCTGTAACCCAGCCGAAATCTGCGCATCAGCAGGGCCGCCCGGTGGGGCGGCCCTTTTCTTTGCCCAGTCTTGCTTTGCCTAGTCGCCGGCGGCCCGCCGCCGGGCCTCGTCGGTCGCACGCCGGAACCGGACGAGCCGACGCGCGGAGCGGTCCGCACGCTCCGGCCGCGGCCGATGGACGGCGCCGATCCGATCCGGCGGCGTCGGCCAGCCCAGCGTCGCCGCGGCGATGCGATAGCCGCCCATCGCCGTGGTCGCGGTCGGCAGGTCGGCGCATTCGACCGTGCGGCTGCAGGCGTCGGCGATCAGCTGCGGCCAGATCCGGCTGGCGCCGCCGCCGCCGGTCAGCCGGATCGGGCCCGGCACCGCCGCCATCGCGTCGAGATTGTTGCGCAGCGCCAGCGCCACCCCGTCCAGCACCGCATAGTGCAGGGCGCCGCGGCCCTGGGTGATGTCGAGATCGAGCAGCGCGCCGCGCAGCGCCAGGTCGACGAAGGGCGAGCGTTCACCCTTGAGATAGGGCAGGAACAGCGTCTCCGGCGGTGCCGCATCCGCCGCCGCCGCCTCGGCGTCCAGCACCGCCAGATCGGCCCCGGCGATCCGGCCGAACCAGCCGGCGGCGTCGCCGGCGGTGAGCAGCGGCGCGATCTCGAGCGCCCAGCCGGCCCGCGGATGCGCCAGCGTGGTGAAGGCCCGCGGCGGCACCGCGGGATCGAGCGGCCGGCTGCGCGCGACCCAACCACTGGTGCCGAGATAGACATGCAGCTGGCCGTCGGCGGCGGCGCCGACGGTCGAGGCTGCGGCGTCGCCGCAGCCATTCACCACCGGGCAGCCCGGGGACAGACCGAGCGCCGCCGCCGAGTCCGGCCGCAAGGTGCCGATCACCGTGTCGGCCGGCCGGATCGGCGGCAGCAGGGCCGGATCGAGGCCGGCCGCTTCGACCAGGACGGCCGACCAGTCGCGCCGCGCCAGGTCCATCAGCCCCACCGTGGTGGCGGCGGTGGGGTCGGTGACGATCTCGCCGGTCAGGCGCAGTGCCAGATAATCCTTCGCCCCCGGCAGGATGGTGGCGACCCGCCGTGCCGCCTCCGGTTCGGCCTGCTGCAGCCAGAGGAATTTGCACAGCGTGTTCAGTGGCCCGGGCGCGTTGCCCAGCACGGCCGCACTGCCCGTGGCCAGCAGCCGGTCGCGGATCGCCGGGAACACCGACCTGCTGCGCCCGTCGCTGTACAGCAGCGCCGGCCGCACCGGCCGGCCATCGACGTCGAGCGGCACCAGGTTTTCCATGGTGCCGACCAGCGCGATCGCCCGGACCGAATCGCGCATCGCTGCCGGGAGACAGGAGCAGGCGGCGGAGGCGGCGTTCCACCAATCCTCCGGATCCTGCTCCTGCCCGCCATCGGGCGTCGCCCGGGTGGGGTATCGCACCTCGACCTGCTGCGCCGGGCGGCCGTCCTCGGCGAAGGCAACCAGCTTCAGCGCGGTGCTGCCGAGATCGAAGACCAGGAGGACGCTCATCGGGCCGCCGCCATGCCGAAGCGGCGCAACATCACCGCGGCGATGATGATCGCGCCGGTCACCATCTTCTGGAAGAAGGGTTCGACATTGAGGATGGTCAGCCCGTTGGCCAGCACCGCGATGATGGCGACGCCGACGGCGGTGCCGAGCATGTTCGGCCGGCCGCCGCGGAACGCGGTCATGCCGAGGAACACGGCGGCATAGGCCGGCAGCAGCAGGCCTTCACCCATGGTGTGCTGGACGCTGCCCAGCCGGGCCGCCAACAGCACCCCGGCCAGGCCGGACAGCCCCGCTGCGATGGCGAAGACGGCGACGATCGGCCGGCCGATCGCCACGCCGGAGAGGCGCGCCGCCTCGCGGTTGCTGCCGATCGCGATCAGCCGCCGGCCGAACACGGTCGCGGCCAGGGTGCCGCCGGCGGCTAGCAGCACCGCCAGCATCCACAGCGTCAGCACCGGCACCGGCCCGGCCGCGGCCCGGGCCAGCACGGTGAAACCGGCCGGGATGCCCTGGAACAGGCTGGCGCCGCCGGACAGCCAATAGGCCAGGCCGGAGACGATGGTGCCGATCGCCAGGGTGGCGATGAAGGACGGTGCGCGCAGCCCGTGCACCACCAGCCCGTTGACCGCGCCGACCGCGGCGCAGGCGCCCAGCGTCAGCAGGATCGACGGTGCCACGCCGAAGCCGGCGGCGAGCAGCTTGACCACCAGCACGCCGGCCAGGGAGGCGACGAAGCCGACCGAGAGGTCGAATTCGCCGATCACCATGACGAAGGTCGCCGCCGTGGCGACGATCGCCAGGATCGCCATCTGCTGGGTGACGGCGAGCAGGTTGGCCGCGGTGGCGAAGGCGTCCGGCCGCGCCAGGCCGAAGCCCAGCGCGATCAGGGCCAGCGCCGCCGGCGTGCCGAAGCGCTCGACCAGCCGGGTCGGCGCCTCAGCCCGCATGTCCCACCCTCCGCCCGGCTGCCAGGGTCACGGGCAGGTCACGCCGAGGCTCTCGCGCGTGATCAGCGTGCCGGGGGCGTACAGTTCGGCCGCATCCGGCGCCGCCCCGGCGAAGACCTTGGCCATCTGCTCGACCGTGATCCGCGACATGTCGGCGAAGTTCTGCCGCACCGTGGCGATGAAGGGCGTGCATTGCCGGATCAGGTCCAGCGCCTGGGGGTTGCCGTCGATCCCGGTGATGACGATGTCGCTGCGCCCGGCCGCCTGCAGCGCCAGCAGGGCGCCGATCCCCGGCTCGTCCCAGGCCGCCCAGACCGCGTTGATCGCGCCCGGCGCCGGGTTGGCCGCCAGCATCGCCTCCATCGCGTTGCGGCTGTCGTCGATCTGGCCCGGCACCTGGACGTAGTGGTCGGCCACCTGGCGGATGCCCGGCGTGGCCTGCAGCGCCTCGTCGAGCGCAATCTCGCGCTGATGCACGCCGGGATGGGCGGAGAAGAAGAAGCGGACGATGGCGCCGTGGCCGCCCAGCCGGCCGAACAGGTAGTCGGTCATGGCCTTGCCCAGGGCGTGGTTGTCCGAGGTGACGTTCAGCGTCACGCCCGGCCCGGCGGCGCCGTCGATGGTGAAGACCGGGATGCCGGCGGCCGCGGCCTTGCCGACCTGGTCCTGGATCTGCGCCGGGTTGAGCGAGACCAGCACGATGGCGCTGGTGCGGGCGTTGACCACATCCTCGACCCGGCTGGCCAGGGCACCGAAATCGCCCGCGGTGTCGACCACCGAGACGGTCCAGCCGCGCGCCGCGGCGTCGGCCTTCAGGGTTTCGACCATCTCGCCGGTCGCGACCGCGGAGAGGTAGGGCGTCAGCACCGACACCGTCTCGGCCGCCGCCGGACCTGCGAGGCCCGCTGCCAGCACCGCCGCCACCATCGCGGCGCCACCCCGTGCCGATCCCCGCATCATCCCCGCCTCTCCCGAAGGTTTCGTCCTGTCTAGCCTCTTTCGACCGGGGCTGACAACGACACCGCCATGCATCGCGCCGGCGCCGCCATCGCTTGCTTCACACCCGCCCCAGCCGGCAGTGTGGCGGCCGATGCGACCGACCCGGAATTGGGGGATGACATGGCCTTCCACAGCGCGCCGCGGGCGACGCCGACCGTGCAGCAGGACGATGATGTCGTCCGGATCACACGGTGGGATTTCGAACCGGGCGCCGCCACCGGATGGCACGAGCACGGTCATCCCTATTTCGTCGTCATGCTGAAGGCCGGGACCCTGCGGATCCACGATGGCGAGACCGAGACGGCGGTGCCGCTGGCCGAGGGCCAGTCCTACCGCCGCCCCGCCGGCATCCGCCACGATGTGATGAACGGATCGCCGCACCCGGTCGCCTTCGTCGAGATCGAGATCAAGCGGCCGGAGGCGCTGGATGGCCGTGCCGTCTGACGCCGGTCGGGGCAGGCCCCGCATCGCCTTCCGGCTGGAAGCGTCGGCCGCGATCGGCGGCGGCCATGGCATGCGCTGCCTGTCGCTGGCCCGGGCGCTGGCGGATCGCGGGGCGGACTCGCTGTTCCTGGTCAACGCGGCGGCGCCGGCGACGGTGCCGGCCCTCGATTCCGCCACGGTCCGCATCGTCGGCCCCGGGCCGGAGGAGACGGTGGCGGCGATCCGGTCGGAATGGCCGGATGGCGCGGATGTCGTGGTCTGCGACCTCTACCGCTGGACCGCCCCCGAGGAACAGGCGGTCGCCGCCGCGGCGCGACGCGTCCTGGTGATCGACGACCTGGTCGCGGCGCCGCATCGGTGCGACCTGCTGCTGAACCAGAATTTCGGCACCGATCCCGCCGCCTACGACCCGCTGCTGCCGGCGGGCTGCCGGCGCATGATCGGCCTGGACTACGCGCTGCTGCGGCCGGATTTCCCGGCGCTGCGGCCGGCGGCGCTGGAGCGGCGGCAAAGCCCCTCGCCGGCCAGGACCCTGCTGGTGTCCCTCGGCCTGACCGATGTCGGCGGCATCACCGGCCGGGTCTGCACCGCGCTGGCGACCATCCCGGATTTCACCCGCGCCGACATCGTGCTGGGCCCCACCGCCCCGAGCATCGCCTGGGTGCGGACCATCGCCGCCGCCGATCCGCGCCTGCGCTGCCATGTCGGGCTGGAGGACATGGCGCAGGCGATGCTGGAGGCGGATGCGGCGATCGGCGCGATGGGCAGCAGCAGCTGGGAGCGGTGCTGCCTGGGCTTGCCCACCCTAGCCTTCATCCTGGCCGACAACCAGCGCCCGACCGCCCAGGCGCTGGACGAAGCCGGCATCGTCGCCCTGGCCGGCGACGCGGCGGCGCTGGACGATGCCGCGATCCGGGACGCGGTCGCGGATTTCCTCGGCGACCCCGACCGGCTGCACCGGCTGTCCCTGGCCTCCGCCGCGCTGTGCGACGGCCACGGCGCCGAACGGGTCGCGGCGGCGATGCTGGCCGGGCTGCACTGACCGGCTGGCCTGAACCAGCCCGGCCGGCGACGCGGCAATCAGCCGAGCGGGGCGGTGCCGGGCAGCTTGTCGTCGTAGCGGAAGCCGAGGCGCACCACGACCTGGTAATGGGCGACCTTGCCGTCCTTGATGTGGCCGCGCATCTCCTTGACCTCGAACCAGTCGAGATTGCGCAGGGTCTTCGACGCGGTGGCGATGGCGCCCTGGATCGCATCCTCGAGGCCCAGTTCGGATGACCCGGCCAGCTCGGTGATGGCGTAGACGTTTCCCATGATCGCTTTCCTCTTCTGTTCGTCTCTTCCGGGGAATGGACGGGTGAAGGTCGGTTCCGCCGCTAGACTGTGATCGCATCGGCCGCGAGGGCCAAGTCCTTGACGAACTCGGCATAGGCCCGCTGCCGCGCCTCCGCGCCCGGCATCCGCAGCAGCGCCGACGGATGCGTGGTGATCAGGCCGCGCCGGCCGTCCGGGAGATCGATGACCTGCCCGCGGCTGCGGGAGATGGTGACCGGCCGCCCGGTCAGCGCCCGCGCCGCGGTGGCGCCGAGGGCCACGGTCAGACACGGCCGGATCGCCGCCAGTTCGCGGTCGAGCCACCATTTGCAGCGGTCGATCTCATAGCTGTCGGGGGATTTGTGCAGCCGGCGCTTGCCGCGCGGCACGAACTTGAAATGCTTGACCGCATTGGTGACGTAGACCCGGTCGCGGGCGATGCCGGCCTCGGCCAGGGCCTTGTCGAAGATGGTCCCGGCCGGGCCGACGAAGGGCCTGCCCTGCCGGTCCTCCTGGTCGCCCGGCTGCTCGCCGACGAAGACGATCGTCGCATCCGCCGGCCCTTCCCCGAACACCGTCTGCGTCGCGGCCCGGTAGAGCGGGCAGCGCTCGCAACGGCGCGCCTGGGCCGCCAGGGTCTTCAGGGATGGCGTGGCCATGCCTGGACAATGGCGAGGCCGCGCGGCCGGTTCCGCGATCAGGCGGGCGGCGGATCCGGCGGCGACGGCGGAAACCGCGGCAGCGACCAGCCGAGCCCGATCGCCAGCGCCCGCAGGCCGAAGGCGGCCCCCGCGCCGAGGCAGGCGGCCAGCAGGGCATCACCGAAGGTGAGCCGCGCCAGCACGTAGACGGTGGCGCCGAAGGCGGCGGCGGTGATGTAGATCTCGCCGCTGACGATCAGCGTGACCTGGCCGATGATGACGTCGCGGATGATGCCGCCGAAGGTGGCGGTCATGGTGCCGAGCACGATCGCCGAGACCGCCGGCGCCCCGGCGCCCAGCGCCTTCTCGGCCCCGGTCACGGCGAACAGCGCCATGCCGACCGCATCGGCCCAGACGATGACCCGGCGGCGGCGGCCGTCCCCGGCCCGGATCGGGAAGGTCGGGTGGCCGAAGAAGACCACCATGGCGACGCCAACGCAGATCAGCAGGTCGACCGGATCGGTGATCCAGAAAACCGGGCCGGCCCCGAGCAGCAGGTCGCGCAGGGTGCCGCCGCCGATGCCGGTGGTGGTGGCAAGGATGGCGAAGCCGATCGGGTCGGCCTGCCGGCGCGCGGCGACCAGCGCCCCGGTGAGGGCGAAGACGGCCACGCCGATCCAGTCCAGCCAAGCCCCGATCGTACCGAGCATCCCATCCGCCCCCGATGGACTGCGCCATCCGCTTCCGGTGCGGCGGCGCGCCGGCCCGGTGATCCCGCACCGATATCAGGACGGGCGGCGGACGGCGAGCCCGACGACACGGCACCGGCATCATCGCCGCAGCAGGTGATTCGGCGCGGCATCGATGGATCGGCCAGGTCGCTGCATAACGCGGTAGGACGCCGCCCCCTCCACAAGCGCGGCGGCTTTGCAGATCCGTAAGGCGGACGCCCGGTCGCCTGATCCATCTCTTTGATTCGGAAAAGAATTTTCTCCTATGACGATTTTCTTGGGAACATTTCTTCGGAACGCCGGAAATTCCTACTTGCCGACTTTGATCAAAATTACCTAAAATTTATTATAAATCGGATCCAATGCGCTGCCGGGGGGAACCGGGGGCCGCATGGACCGCACATTTCAGATCGCACGACTCGTCCAGCCGGCCCTGCTTTCTCGCGGCGCCGGCGCGGCCAAAGGGGGATGCGGGCTGAACCGGGCAGTCAAGAAGCCCGGGCTGTCACAACACATCTCTGGAGTGGATAATGAAGGCTGTTACCCCGATCCTCGCCGCGGCCGCCCTGGCCGCGACCGGGTGGTTCACCGTCGCGGATGCCGCGACCGCGACCGGCAATCTGCAGGTCAAGATCACCATCACCAAGGAATGCCAGGTCAATGCCGGCAGCGGCGGCACCGGCGCTGGCGACGCCATCCTGGATTTCGGCAGCCACGGCGTGCTGAACAGCAATGTCGACGGCCAGACCTCGACCAGCGGCCAAGGCTCGATCCAGGTGCAGTGCACCAACGGCACCGCCTACCAGATCGGCCTGAACGCCGGCACCAACCCCGCCACCCCGGGTGACGTCACCACCCGTCGGATGAAGACCGGCACCGAATTCGTCAGCTACCAGCTGTACCAGGATTCGGCCCGCACCACGGTCTGGGGCAACACCACCGGCGCCGGCGGCAACGTCGTCTCCAAGACCGCCGACGGCACGGTGCAGAGCAGCCAGGTGTTCGGCCGCGTCCCGCCGCAGACCACCCCGACGGCCGGCGTCTACACCGACACCGTCACCATCACCGTCACCTACTGATCCGGACCCTGAGGACACCCCGATGCGCCGTCTTCTCGCGCTACTCGCGGTTGTCCCTGGGTTGGTCTTCGCGCAGGACGGTCGGGCGGCATCCCTCCAGGTGTCGCCCGTCACCGTCGACCTGACCGCGCCGGCCCAGGCGGCTTCCGTCAATCTCCGCAACAACGGCGACCGCCCGGTCAACGTCCAGGTCCGTGTCTACGGCTGGACGCAGACCGGCGGCGACGACCAACTGGCGCCCGCCAAGGATGTGGTGGCCAGCCCGCCGGCCGCCACGCTGCAGCCGGGCACCACCTACACCATCCGCGTCGCCCGCACTGCGGCGCCCGTCACCGCCGGCGAGGAGACCTATCGCCTGCTGGTCGACGAGCTGCCGGATGTCAACGTCCGGCGCCCGGCCGACGCGGTCAACCTGGTCATCCGCTATTCCATCCCGGTGTTCTTCGCCGACCGCAGCGCCGGCGCCGAGCTGCGCTGGGACGTGCGCCGCGACGGCAGCGGCCTGGTGGTCGAGGCCACCAACACCGGCAACCGCCACGCCAAGATCGCCAATCTGACGGTCGCCTCCCCTGCCGGCCGGGTCTCCTTCGGCCAGGGGCTGAACGGCTACGTCCTGCCGGGCAGCACCAAGCGCTGGACCGCGGCCGCCGGGGCCCAGCGCATCCAGCCCGGCAGCAGCGTCAACATCACGGCCAACGGGGACGACTATGCAGTCAACCAGACGGCGACCGTCGCGGGCCGTTAAGTCGCGCATCGCCGCCTGCTGCCTGCTCGCCATCCTCGCCACCACCGGTGCCGCGGCACCGGCGGCGGCGCAGGACGTGCCGGCGCCCCAGGACGTGTCCCCCCAGGACATGTCCGGCGACAGCCAGGACCTGCTGCTCGGCGTCACCGTCAACGACCGCTCGACCGGCACCCTCGCCACCTTCAAGCGCCTGCCGAACGGCCACCTGGCCGCCACCCCCGGCGACCTGCAGACCGCCGGCATCAAGCCGAAGATCGGCACCGTCGACGATGCCGGGCTGATCCCGCTGGACAGCCTGGCCGGCGTCACCTGGCGCTATGACGAGCCCAGGCAGATCGTGGTCTTCACCGCCCCCGAGGACGCCCGCGTGCCCACCAGCGTCGATGTCGGCGCCGGCAGCCGGCCGGTCGACCTGTCCGCGGTGCGGTCCGACCTCGGCTTCCTGATGAACTACACGCTGTACGGCACGTCCCAGTACGACTGGGGCGGCGGCAGCACGTCGAGCACGCTGAGCGGCAGCTTCGACGCCCGGCTGCTGACGCCCTACGGCATCCTCTCCAACACCGCGCTGGCCCGGGTCAACGCCTTCGACCATCTCGACGATCGCAGCAACGGCCTGACCCGGCTGGACAGCACCTGGCGCTACACCGACCCCGAGAACCTGCTGGTCTACCAGGTCGGCGACACCATCTCCGGCTCGCTGTCCTGGAACTCGTCCTACCGGCTCGGCGGCATCCAGATCAAACGCAACTTCGACATCCGGCCGGACCTGGTGACCAGCCCGGTGCCCAACCTCAGCGGCACCGCCTCGGTCCCGTCCACGCTCGACCTCTACCTCAACAACATCAAGGTGTTCTCCGGCGAGGTCCCGGCCGGGCCGTTCGACTTCACCGGCCTGCCCTTCCTCGGCGGCGGCGGCGACGCCCGCATCGTCATGAAGGATGCGCTGGGCCGCGAGGTCGTCACCCAGCGCTCCTACTTCTTCGCGCCCGACATGCTGCGCGCCGGCTATTTCGACTTCTCCGCCGAACTCGGCTTCGTCCGTCTCGGCTATGGCGACAGCTCGTTCAAATACGACCGCAGCCTCGCCGGGTCGGCCAGCATGCGCTACGGCCTGGACGACTGGCTCACCCTGGAAAGCCATGTCGAGGCCACCCGCGGCCTGGTCAATGGCGGCGCCGGCTTCGTCGCCAGCATGGGCCCCTACGGCGCCGTCAACGCCTCGCTGACCGGCAGCCGATACGGCGGCAAGGATGGGGACGAGACCGGCGGCAAGGTCTCGGCCTTCTACCAGGTCTCGCGCAACGGCTATTCCTTCTATGTCGGCGCCGACCGCATGATCGGCGACTACAACGACATCGGCCTGGTGGTCGACCGCCGCCACAACAACGACGCCCCGATCTCGGCCCGGGCCCGCGAGGTCGACCGCGTCGGCCTGTCCTTCCCGCTCGGCTTCGACCCGTCCTCGCTCAGCCTGGGCTATTCCCGCATCCGCGGCGCCGGCAAGGACGGCGATTCCAGCATCCTCACCGCCTCCTGGTCGCGGACGGTGTTCGACGACGTCTCGGTCTACGTCACCGGCTACGGCGATTTCGACGACCGCAGCAACTACGGCATCTTCGCCGGCGTCACCATTCCCCTGGGCGGCGACATCACCGGCTCGGCCAATGTCTCGCGCACTGGCAACCGCACCAGCTTCGACACCAGCCTGACCAAGTCGGCCCGGCTCGAGGAAGGCTCGCTCGGCTGGTCGGTCCGCGACCAGGAGGCCGTCGACGGCACCGGCAACCGCGCCGCTTCGGTCAACTACCGCGCCGCCGTCGCCTACATGTCCGGATCGCTCGAACAGTCCGGCGACCTCGGCCGCGTCACCGGCACGGTCGAAGGCTCGATCG
Source organism: Inquilinus sp. 2KB_23 (assembly GCF_052115705.1). Lineage (NCBI taxonomy): Bacteria > Pseudomonadati > Pseudomonadota > Alphaproteobacteria > Rhodospirillales > Rhodospirillaceae > Inquilinus > Inquilinus sp. 2KB_23. The sequence continues at coordinate 81,476 of NZ_JBFRHF010000026.1, forward strand.
TCGCCGCCGGCGGCGGGGTGTTCCTGGCCAACCGGGTCGACGACGCCTTCGCCGTGGTCAAGGCCGGCGGCCCCAATGTCGACGTCTCGCTCAACAACCGCCGGGTCGCCACCACCAATTCCGGCGGCCGCGCCTTCGTGCCCTATCTGCAGTCGTACCAGAACAACACGATCTCGATCGATCCGGCCAACCTGGCGCTCGACCTGCAGCCGGACGCGACCCAGACCGTGGTGGTCCCGGCCGACCGTTCCGGCGCCGTGGTCGATTTCGGGGTCAGGAAGGTCGACGCCGCGATCGTCAGCCTGACCGGGCCGGACGGCAAGGCGCTGCCGGTCGGCGCCGTGGTCCAGCTCGACGGCACCGACCAGGCCACCGTCGCCGGCTATGACGGCCGCACCTGGCTGACCGGCCTGGCCGGCCGGAACAGCGTCACCGTCACCCTGCCCGAAGCCGCCGGCAGCTGCCGCGCCAGCTTCGACTACCAGTCGGTGCCGGGCGCCCAGCCCGAAATCGGCCCCGTCCCATGCCGTTGAGAGGAGGATCCATGCGCACCTCGCATCTCATCACCTTGGCTGGCACCGCGCTTGCCCTGGTCATAGCGGTCGCCTGGCTGGCCCTGCCGGCCGCCCGGGCCCAGGGCATCCCGACGCCACTGGTGCCGCAGGGGGCCACCCAGACCAACGGCCTGGGCGGCCTGCCCGGCGACAACCGCAGCGATACGGGTGTGGTCCGGTCGCCGCGCATCGCCGGCCTCTCGGCGCTGCGGATCGAGATCACCATCCGCACCGCCTGCAGCGTCGACCAGGATGCGGCGCTGGCCTTCCCCGCCTGGAAGCCCGGGGACCGGACGGTCGACGGCGCCGCCGCGGTCGCGATCGACTGCTCCGCCGGCCTGCCCTACCTCGTCGCCCTCGACGCCGGCGGCGGCGCGACCGAGGCCGGCCGCCGCCTGTCGGCGCCCGGCCGCGGCGCCCCCGCCATGCCGTACCAGCTGTACAGCGATCCCGGCCGCCTGAGCGTCTGGGGCGACCGGCCGGGCATCGACACGCTGCCGGGCCACGGCACCGGGGTCCCGGTCACCATCCCGGTCTACGCCCGCGCCGTGCCGCCCGCCCGGGGACAGCCGGCGACCTACCGGGACCTCGTCCGCCTCACCGTCGCCTATTGATGCATTCCGGAAAGCCCCAGCCATGACCGCGCTGCTTCGTCCGCTGCTCCTCGCGCTGTCCGCCGCCATCGTGCTGCTGTTCGCGTCGGCCGGCGCCCAGGCGCAGACCTGCACGGTCACCAACATCTCCAATTTCGGCACCACGACGGTCGACATCGTGCCGAACGCATCGGCCACGGCGACCGGGCAGGTCAGCTACAACTGCTCGGGCCGCACGGCGTTCACGGATGTCCGGCTGTGCGCCTATATCCGGGCCACCGGCAACCAGGTCGGCCCGAGCGACTACGCCTTCTACCAGACCCGCGACACCGATTCGCGGCTGGCCTGGCAGATGACCGAGCAGTTCAACCGCCGCTATGCCCGGGACGGCGGCGGCAGCCAGTCGACCGGCGGCATCAAGCTGTATGTCGTCGGCGGCGGCACCACGACGAACATCAACGGCACCAACACGCTGACGCTGAGCTATCTCGACCGGCAGCAGCAGGATCGCGTTCGGCCCGGCACCTACACCGACACCTACCAGCTGATCACCAAATATCTGTTCAATGCCGGCAACGCCAGCTGCGAGGCCGGCCTGACCAGCACGACCGGAACCATCACCACCTCGTTCACCGTGACCTCGATCGTCCCCAAGAACTGCCAGTTCGAGAACTTTCAGAACGTCGATTTCGGCAATTGGGGATCGGTCACGGCGGCGCAGGCGAGTTCGACCGGGGTGCGGGCCTTCGGCAATGTCGGCATGCGCTGCACCTACCAGACGCCCTACAGCATCACGGTCGACAACGGCCAGAACGTCAACGCCGGCACTCGGCGGATGAAGAACGGCACCAACTTCCTGCCCTACCAGCTGTTCCAGCCGGGCTGCAACTCGGCCTGGACCACGGCCTCGCCCTTGGCCAGCACCGGCACCATCGTCAGCGCGATCAACAACCACCAGGTCTGCGCCCAGCTGACCACCCCGATCGCCGTGGCGCCGGCCGCCGGCACCTACACCGATCTCGTCATCGTCACCGCAACCTTCTGAGGACGGGACGGGTGGCCGGATGCGGGCACGACGACCATGACGACGAATGCAGGCGGTTCCCGTGGATAACACTCGCGGCAGCAGCGTGAGCGTGGCGACGAAGGGCAAGCTCAGGCTCGCCGTGCTCTATGGCCGGCGGCCGTCCGACCTCGATCTGATGCGCAGTGAGAACCAGGCCTTCGCCGACCTGTTCGAGATGCCGATCGCCGGCGAATTCATGCCGCAGATCCGCTCGGTCGATCCCGACCTGGTCGTCATCCATCTCGGCTCGGCGCCCGACCCGGCCGATGCCGCCTTCGCCCGCGGCATCCTCGCGGCGCTGCGCGGCGGCCGGCGAAAGCTCATCGTCCTCGGCGACCGCGACCTGCTCACCGACGCCGAGCTCAACATCGACCTGATCGGCCACAGCTTCTACGACTGCCGGATCGGCGGCGAGACCATCCGTCGCCTGATCCGGCGCACCATCGCCGTCCTGGCGGGCTTCAGGCGCAAGGTCGGGCGGATCGATTCCACCCTCAACCGCATGACCGATCTGAGCCAGGAGATCCTGGTCCAGCACGCCGACATGCTGGCCCTGCACCGCGAGGAGATGGCCGACGGCATCCACCAGGCCGGCCGGGCCGACGCCGTGGTGACCGGCAGCGCCGTCGCCGTCATCGACGTCTCGCTCGACATCGTCAAATCGCTGGGCGAGGCCCTGGGCGACGAGTTCATGAGCGTCGACTACTTCCAGATCCTGATGTTCCTGCACCGCAGCACCCTGATCGGCCGCCGCGGCGTGCCGGTCGGGGAGCTGTGCGGGCTGATCGAGGCCCCGTATTCGACCACAGTCCGCCGGATCGACGAGCTGGCTAAGAAGGATTATGTGCGCAAGGCGGTCGACCCCGCCGACAAACGGCGGATCAATGTCGAGATCACCAGCCGGTCGAGCGGGATCGTCGATCTCTTCATCGGCAGGTTCAAGGCGTCGATCGGGGGCCTGCTGGAGGCGGTCGGCGCCCCCCAAATCGGGCGATGACGGACCTATCTCGAACACGCCTTTGCCCTTATGCTTGCCATCCGCGCAAAACGCGCCCATTTATGTGCGGTCATTCTGGTTCGGATGGCCGGCTTGCCACGCCCTTGCGGCCACGGATCGCTGCCTTCCCGGTGACCGACTGATGCGACGCGCATTCCCGCGCGGCGCCACTTCTTTCTGGGAGGCGAGCGATGCCGATCGGCACCGTTAAGTGGTTCAACAGCACCAAAGGCTTCGGCTTCATTCAGCCGGAGAATGGCGGCCCGGACGTGTTCGTCCACATCTCTGCCGTCGAGCGCGCGGGTCTGCGCGGCCTCGACGAGGGTCAGAAGATCTCCTACGAGGAGCAGCTTGACCCGAAGCGCAACAAGTCGTCGGCCGAGAACCTCAAGGCCGTCTGATCCCTGACTTGGGGACCTAGGGAAAAAGCGCCCGTTCCGACGGGCGCTTTTTTCTTGTCCGGCGTCGGGGGGCTGTCCGGCCTATCCCTGCGCCGCCAGCGCGGTGAGGTCGTCCCAGGCGTAGAGCAGGTTGTGCGACCGCCACAGCGGGCCGGGATCGGTGTAGGCGCCGATGCGGCGGCCGCCCTGGGCCTCGTAGAAGGCGATCGCCGGGTCGTTGCCGACCACCACGCCGAGGCCGAACCCTGCATAGCCGCGCGCGCCCAGCGCCGCCGCCATGGCGGCGAGCAGCCGGCGGCCCAGGCCGCGACGGGCGAAGTCGCGCCCGACATAGAGATACTTCACCTCGCCCCGGTCGCCGAAGGCGGCATCGCCCGGCGGCCCGGCCAGGCCGAAGCCGGCCAGGGTGCCGTCGACCTCCACCACCAGGGCGATCTGCGCCGGGTCGGCCAGGATCGCCGCCCAGCGGGCCTCGCGGCGGTCGACATCGAGAGCGCCGGCCGCTTCCGGCGGCGCCAGGTCGCGATAGGTGTCGCGCCACACCGCGACATGCAGCTCGGCGATGCCTCGGGCGTCGGCCGCGACGGCGGGGCGGAGCCGGATGGCGTCAGTAGGGATCGCTGGCCTCCAGGATCTCCTGCCCCATCAGCACGCAGTCGCCGGGGATCTGCGCGTAGAGGAAATGCATGCGGTACTCGGTCTTGATGACGTAGGCCCAAACCTCGAGCACGTCGAAGCGACCCTCGCCGCGCAGCGCCTTGACCGTGCCGGTCAGCTTCGCGGTGTCGTCAACCTGGAAGTCCGGCAGGCCCTCGCCGAAATGGAAGGCCATCAGCGCGCGGGCATGGGTCACGGCATCGGCGGAGCAGGGATGGGCGGTCTCGGCGGCTCGGGCTGAGCCGGCGGAAGCCAGCATCAGGCCGGCGGCGAAGGCGCCCGCGGCGAAGGCGATGGGCTTCATGCCGCGGTCGCCGCTTCGTCCCGGGCCCTGGCCCGCTGCGCGGCCGGGCGGGTGGCCAGAAGCGCGAGATAGGCGGAGATCGTGGCGGAGTCCGGCAGCTTGCCCCAGGCCTGCAGCCATTGCAGCAGCGACCCGATCAGCACGTCGGCGGCGCTGAAACGGGCGCCCAGTAGATAGGGACCACCGGCCTGCAGCGCCTTTTCCACCCGTTCGAGCGCCAGCGCGAAGCTGGGCCAGCCCAGCGCGCTGGGCGGTGCCTCGACCCCGCGCGGGAACACCGCATCGGCGAAGGCGGGTTCGAGCACCGAGGGGCAGTAGCCGAGCCAAGTGGCGTAGGCCGCGCGCTCGGGCGAGCCGACCGCCGGGGCCAGCCCCGATTCGGGCAGCGCGTCGGCGACATAGGCGCAGATCGCCGCGCTCTCGGTCACCACCACGCCGGGCGACCAGTCGCCGGCCGGACCGCGGTCGACCAGCGCCGGCACCTTGCCGGCCGGGTTGAGCGCGAGATAGGCCGGGTCCTTGTGCGTCGCCTTGCTCAGGTCGTGCGGCGCGATGGCGAAGGGCACCCCGGTCTCCTCCATCAGCCACAGGATGCGGCGGGAGCGGGAGCGCGGGGCGTGGTGCAGCGTGAAGCGTGGGGCGTCGGTCATGGCGGGATTGAACCACAGCCTTGGCTTGTGAAGCGAGGGCGTTTCAGCCCTCGGTCACCCGTCCCCACCCTCCGATTCTCCCGAGCGGTCAGCCGGCGAGAGACAGGGATGGCGGCCGCGCGCCTTCGAGTTCGAGCAGCGCTGCCTTGCGGTGCAGGCCGCCGGCATAGCCGGTGAGGCTGCCGTCGCTGCCGATCAGGCGGTGGCAAGGCACCACCACCGCGATCGGGTTGGCGCCGTTGGCGGTGCCGACGGCGCGGATCGCCCGCGGTTCGCCCAGGCGCAGCGCCAGGTCGCGGTAGCTGAGGGTGACGCCGCCGGGGATGGCGCACAGCGCGGCCCAGACCCGGTGCTGGAACGGCGTGCCGAGCGGCGCCAGGACCAGGTCGAACGCCCGGCGCCGGCCGGCGAAGTACTCGTCGAGCTGGGCCCGGACGCGGGCGAGGCCGGGCGAGTCGGGACCGGCCGGCGCCGCCTCCAGCCCGCGCCGGCGCAGTTGGCGCTGGCCGGCGGTCGGGCCGCCATCGTCGCGTTCGAAATCCAGGCCGACCAGGGCGCCGGCGGCATCGACCAGGGCCAGCATGCGGCCCATCGGCGTGTCGATCAGGCCGGCGGTGACGGGGAGGATGGGATCGCTGAACATCATCCCCGCATCAGGCCCCGGGCGGCCGGAGCCGGCAACCCGGATCTTGCGGCCGCCCCCTACTCCGCCGGCTCGGCCGCGCGGGGTTCGGCGGCGGCGCGGTCGGCGCCGGTGACCGAGGTCAGGCGGCCCAGCCGCGGCGCCAGCCAGGCCCGGATGTCGTCCATCACCGTGAACACCGCCGGCACGAACACCAGGCTGAGCACGGTCGAGGTGACCAGCCCGCCGATCACCGCCACCGCCATCGGCCCGCGGAAGCCGGCATCGGCACCGATGCCCAGCGCCGCCGGCATCATGCCGGCGACCATCGCCATGGTGGTCATGATGATCGGCCGCGCCCGGACCAGGCAGGCCTGGACCAGCGCCGCCCGCCGGTCGAGCCCGGCGCGCCGCCCCTCGATCGCGAAATCGACCAGCAGGATCGAGTTCTTGGTGACGATGCCCATCAGCATCAGCAAGCCGATCACCGAGGACAGGTCGAGCGCCGCGCCGTAGCCGAGCAGCGCCAGGATGGCGCCGATCACCGACAGCGGCAGCGCGATCAGGATGGTGACCGGCTGCAGGAAGTCCCGGAACAGCAGCACCAGCACCGCCAGCACCATCAGCACGCCCGCCAGCATGGCCTTGCCGAAGCTGGAGAACATCTCGGCCATGAATTCGGCCTCGCCGACCGGCGGCCGCTCGATCCCGTCCGGCAGCTGCGCCAGCGACGGCAGCGCCTCGATCGCGGCCAGGGCGGTGCCCAGCGGCACGCCGTTGAGGTCGGCATCGACCGAGACCCGGCGGCGGCGGTCGTAGCGCTCAACCTCGGCGTCGCCGGCGCCGAAGCCGATCTCGGCCACCGAAGTCAGCGGCACCGCACCGCGGCCGCCGGCCACGCGCAGCTGGCGCAGCGCCTCGATGTCGCTGCGCGCCGCGCGGTCCAGCACCACCCGGATCGGCACCTGGCGGCCGCCCAGGTTGAACTTGGCCGAATTGGCGTCGGTGTCGCCGATGGTGGCAATCCGGGCCACGGTGCCGATGGCCTGGGCCGAGACGCCCAGCCGCGCCGCCTCGTCCGGCCGCGGGCGGATCCGGATCTCCGGCCGCGGCAGCGGTTCGGTCGACCGGGCGTTGGCCAGCTGCGGCAGCGCGCGCATCTCGCGTTCCAGCGCCTGGACCGCGGCGGTCAGCTTGGCCGGGTCGTCGCCGGTCAGGACGATCGACACGTCCTTGCCGCCGCCCTCGCCGAGGAAGGTGAAGCGGATGTCCGGGATCGGCGCCAGCGCGTCCCGCGCCGAGAGTTCGAACTGCTTGCGCGTGACCTGGCGTTCGCCGCGCGGCTTGAGGACGATCACCAGATTGGCCTTGGTGACGTCGCCGCCGGAGGCGGTGGCATCGGCCGCCGCAGCGCCGCCGCCGCCGCCAATGGTGGTGAAGACGTGGTCGACCTCCGGCCGCTGGCGCAGCGCGGCGGTGATGCGCCGCGCCACCGCATCGGTGTCGGCCAGGGTCGCGCCGGGCGGCAGCTCGACCTGCAGGTTCGAGATCTTGCTGTCGCTGACCGGCAGGAAGCCGCTGGGCAGGAGCGGCACCAGCAGCAGCGACACCGCGAAGATGGCCCCGGCCGCCCCCAGGGTGGTGCGGCGGTGGTCGAGGGTCCAGTGCAGGAAGCGGGCATAGCCGCCGGCCAGGCGGGACGGCGCGGCGTCGCCATGCCCGGCCGACACCGGCTTCGGCCGCATCATGTAGGCCGCCATCAGCGGCGTCAGCAGCCGGGCCACCAGCAGCGAGGCCAGCACGGCCACCGCCACGGTCAGGCCGAACTGCTTGAAGTACTGGCCGATGACGCCGCCGATGAAGCTGACCGGGGCGAACACCGCGACGATGGCCAGTGTGGTGGCGACCACCGCGAGGCCGATGGCGTCGGCGGCGTCGATCGAGGCCTGGTACGGCCGCTTGCCGAGATGCAGGTGGCGGTCGATGTTCTCGATCTCGACGATGGCGTCGTCGACCAGGATGCCGATCACCAGGGTCAGCGCCAGCAGGCTGATGCTGTTCAGGGTGAAGCCCAGCAGGTCCATGGCGAAGAACGCCGGCAGAATCGACAGCGGCATGGCCAGGGCCGCGATCAGCGTCGCCCGCCAGTCGCGCAGGAAGACGAAGACCACCAGCACGGTCAGCAGCGCGCCTTCGATCAGCACCGTCATCGCCGCGTTGTAGCTGTCGCGGGTGTATTCGACGGTCGAGGCGATCTCGCTGATGGTGACGCCGGGCGTCTGCGCCTGGAGTTCGGCGAGGCGCTGCGCCACGCCGTCGGCCACCACGGTGTCGCTGGCCCCCTTGGCGCGGTAGACCGCGAAGCCGACCACTGGCGCGTCGTCGAGCCGGGCCGAGGCCCTGATCTCACCGGCCCCGTCGGTGACGGCGCCGAGATCGGCCAGCCGCACCCAGCGGCCATTCGCCAGGGCGATCGGGGTGGCCGCCAGGTCCTCGACCGTGTCGGCGCCGCCCAGGGTGCGGATCGCCTGCTCGCGCGCCCCGATCTCACCACGGCCGCCGGGCACGTCGGCATTGGTGCTGCGCAGCTGGGCGTTGACCTGGTCGGCGGTGACGCCGAGCGCCGCCAGTCGGTCGGGGTCGAGGTCGACTCGGATCTCGCGGGCGACGCCGCCCATGCGCTGCACCTTCTGCACCCCCGGCACCGCCAGCAGGTCGCGGGCGATGCGGTCATCGACGAACCAGGACAGGTCGACGGTCGACAGGCCGGGCGCGTTGACGCCGTAATACAGGATGGCGCCGCCTTCGACGTCGAGCCGGGCGATGATCGGCTCCTCGATCGCCTGCGGCAGGTCGCTGCGGATGTTGGTGACGGCGTCACGCACATCGGTGGTGGCGCGGTCGGGGTCGGTGCCGATGCGGAACTCGACCACGGTCGCGGACACGCCGTCGCTGATGGTCGAGGTGATGTGGCGCACCTCGGCCAGCCCGGCGACGGCGCCTTCGACCCGCCGCGTGACCTGGGTCTCCAGCTCCGACGGCGCGGCGCCGGCCTGGGTGACCGTCACCGTCACGATCGGGAATTCGAGCTTGGGGTTGGCGTTGACCGGCAGGTGCAGGAACGACCACCAGCCGGCGACGGTCAGCAGCACGAACAGGACGATGACCGGGATCGGCCGGCGGATCGACCAGGAGGAGATGCCCGAGCTCATCGGACCGCCTCCTCCTCCGCCGCTTGCGTCACCCGGTCGCCCTCGCGCAGGAAGGCGCCGGCGCCGAGCACGACGCGCTGGCCGAGATCGAGCCCGGACAGGATCTCGGCCCGGCCGTCGCGGCGCAGGCCGACGGTGACCACCCGGCGCGACAGCGCGCCGCCGCTGTCGACCAGCAGCACGCTGCTGTCACCGCGGTCGTCGCGCTGCATCACCGCGCGGTCGGGGATGGTGACGGCGCCGTTGCGGCGTTCGACCATGACCGCGGCCCGGCCGAACACGCCCGGCCGCAGCCGCGGATCGGCCGGCAGGGTGATGCGGGCGCGGCCCAGCCGGCTGTCGCGGTCGGCCTTCGGCGCCACCAGCCGCACCCGGCCGTCGACCGCGTCGTCGAAGCCGGTGACGGTGATGCGGGCGGACTGGCCCACCGCCAGGGCCGGCAGGTCGGCCTCCGGCACCTCGGCCTCCAGCTCGACCTCGCCCTCGCGCATCAGCTTGACCAGCGGTTCCGACCCCGCCATGGCGCCGGCCCGGGCGGCGCGTTCAGCGACGATGCCGGCGGTGGGGGCGCGGATCTCGGCCCGGCCGAGCCGGGCGCGCGCCTCGTCGACCTTGGCCTGGGCCTGGGCCAGCTCGGCCCGCGACACCTCCAGCACCTTGTCGGCGGAGATCGCGGCGGCGTGGCGCTTGTCGTAGTCCTGCGGGTTGAAGGCGCTGGAGCTGCGCAGCTTCTCGCTGCGCTGGAAATTGGCCGCAGCCTCGACCTGCATCGCCTGGTCGCGCGCCAGCCCGGCCTCGGCCCGCAGCACCGCGGCCTCGGCATCATGCAGCGCCGCGGTCAGCAGGTCGGTCTCCAGCCGCAGGATGACCTGGCCGGCCGCGACCCGGTCGCCCTCCTCCACCAGCACCTCGGCGATGCGCTGGCCGTCGACCGCCGCGCTGATCGCGATCTCCTCGCGCGGCACCACGGTGCCGGTCAGCGACAGCACCCGCTCGATCGGGCGGCGCTGGGCCGCAACCACGGTGACCACGGGCAGGCGCAGCCCGTCCGCCACCGCCGCCGGCGCGGTGCCGCGGGCGTCGGTCATCACGGCGAAGAGACCGGCCGCCGCAGCCAGCACCAGCCCGCAGGCCCCGGCGGCCAGCCAGCCCCGCCGGGGCCGCGGCGTCGGGGCGGGCGTTGCGGTCTCGGTCAGCAGCGGACGACTTGCCGGGTTGGTCATGGCCCACTCCTGGTGCGGGTCGCGTTTGGTCATTCTATTAATCGACTAGTCGGTCTACTTAAAGCGCAAATGCGAAGCCGCCGAGTCGAGACGGCCGTGCGGCCGGCAGCGGCAGCAGTCGCGCCCGTCATTGCCGGCCCGCAAGGACGGCCCGAGATGCCTGATGGCGTCGACCATGCAGATCGCCGTCCCGGTCACGGCGACCAGCGCCAGCGCCGCGATCACGGCAACGGCCCCGGCCCGGCGGCCTTCGCCGCGGTGCCGCACCAGCCATGCCGCGACGCCCATGCCCTGCGGCAGCGGCCGGAGCCCCAGCTTGCCCATATCCCTCTCCCGGCCGACATCCGGCCCGCCTCGATCTTTAATCGATCAGTCGGTCTACTAAATAGCCGGACTGTGGCGAGATTGCGTTCGGGCGATGGGCCGCGGCCCGATCGGCTAGGATCGGGACGATTCGAGGGAGGCCGCATGACCATCACCATCGAGCCGATCGAGGCCCGCACCCTGGCCGAGGCCAGGATGATCGACGGCAGCTTCGTCATCGAGTCGCGGCTGGTCCTGGCGGCCGAGGGCGACGTCCCGAGCTTCACCACCGTGCCGCTGCCGCCGCGGACCAAGCGCTATGAGGAGACCGACTATGCCGGCTATGTCGGCCGGCGGGACCGGGCGGCGTTCCTGGCCCGGGCGGACGGACGGCCGGCGGGGCTGGTGGCGTTGTCGAAGAGCTGGAACGGCTTCGCCTGCGTCGACGAGATCCTGGTCGACACGGCGGCGCGGAAATCGGGCATCGGCCGGGCGCTGATCGACGCCGCCATCGCCTGGGCCCGGTCACGGACCCTGCCCGGCATCATGCTGGAAACACAGACCACCAACGTCGCCGCCTGCCGCTTCTACCAGCGCTGCGGCTTCGTCCTGGGCGGCTGGGACCGCTTCCTGTACCAGGCCATCGACCCCGGCACCGACGAGATCGCGCTGACCTGGTACCTGTTCTTCGACCAGGCCGGTGACGGAATGGGAAGGCCCCGATCCGAAAACAAGAGCTAAATTGATTGCAAAAGTAGCCGAGAATCCAGCCCCGGAAATCGTGGCGTAGCGCAGCGGAGCAAGATTGGGCCCCGAAAAGACAGGCCGCAACCGAAGTTGCATGGCCGATTTCGGAGGATAATCCCATGAGCTACCACAGCGTGCAGACGACCCATCGTGTCCACAGGACTTCCAGCCCCGCCCCTCGAAGCAGACCTTACTTCGGTCGTCTTGGCGCGGCGGTCGCCGCGATGGCCCGGTCGATCGCCGAGCACCGCCGGCTGCGGCGCGATGAGCGGCGCCTGCTGGAAATGACGGACCATCAGTTGCAGGACATCGGCCTCCGCCGCGTCGGCCACAGCTTCGGTGCGCAGATCATCGAGGCCGACGATTCGGCTGTGACCGACGCTGCTGTTCAGGCCGGACCGTAGCGCCGGGTTTCGCCGCCCCGCGCCAGCTCCACCGCCAGATCGTCATGGCCGGGGGGCAGCAGCGGGTCGAACACCCGGTCGCCGAAATTCCGGCGCAGGCCGAAGACATGGCGCAGCAGCAGGTTGGTGTAGAGCCCCGGCCCGCTGGAATAGACCCGCCAGCCGCCATCGACGGCGATTGTGCCGTCCTTGACCCGCTGCCATTCCGTGCCCGCGGCGTAGCGGTCGGCGAAGGCCGCGTCGCTGGAGCTGAAATAGGCGTTGCGCTGGCGCGGCGTCGCGTTCGGCAGGATGTCGGTCACCGCCACCGGATTGGCCAGCAGCAGCGTCCGCCACACCGCATCGGCCTGGCCATGCGCCGCCAGCGCCTCGCCGGTGCGCAGATGCGCGTGGGTGTACATCAGCCCGATCTCGCGGCCGAAATAGGCGGCGGATTCGGCCCGGCGGAACAGCTGCTCGACCCCGCCGTGATAGGCCACCGGCCGATCCATCAGCCGGGCGCCGTCCGGGAACATCAGATGGTCGCGGATGATGGCGAGATGGCGCGGCACCGCCTCGCCGGCGAACAGGCCGGCGATCAGCGCCCGCTTCATTGGCAGCAGCGAATAGGTCAGGCCGGTACGGGTGTCGCTGGGGTGCAGCAGCAGCTCGGCGACAGTGCCTTCGGGCGTGAACACGGCATAGCCGGCCAGCACCCCGTCGCGCATCAGGTGGCGCTGGAGGTCCCAGTGCATCGCGCCGGCCAGGGTCTCGATCTCGCGCGCCTGCGCCGACCGGCCGGCATGGTCGAGCACCGCGGCCCAGCGGCCGAGCTGCTGGATCAGGAGGGCGACGGTCCAGGCGCTGACCATCCAGTCGCGCAGGTGGGGGTCGACCGGCTGCAGCGAATCGTTCCAGTCGCCCTCGCCATAGCGCAGCAGATGGGTGCCGGGGATGAAGCGGTCCTTCACCACCGCGACGATGCGGTCGATATGGGCCGAGACCGGGTCCTGCCGCTCGGTGCGGGTGAAGTCCTCCTCGTTGCGCCAGGCCACCGGCTCGTCGAGGAAGGCGAGGTCGCCGGTCGCCTCGACATAGTCGCACAGCGCCTTCAGCGGCCAGACGATGACGTCGCCATGGGCGTGGCGGTCCTGGATCGGCGAATAGGGTTCGAGCATGAACCATTGCGGCCAGTCGCCCCGGTCCGCGTATTGCTGGGCGAAGACCTTGCGCAGGACCTCCTTGGCTGCGCCGTCATGCTCCAGCGCCAGCAGGAACTCCAGCGCGCCCTGGCAGACATCGCGCGTGCCCCAGGCGCCGCCGGTGTACTGCTCCAGCCCATGCGGCACGGTCAGGTGGATCATGGCGTCATGCGCCAGCCACGGGAAGGCGGCGTCCAGCGCCTCGCCCTCGGCCCCGCCGCCCCGGATCCGCAGGCCGCGCGTGACCTCGGCCCAATGGGCATCGGCCGACCCCAGCATCTCCGCGATCGGAACCCCGGCAGCGTAGCGGTCGGCCAGCGCCGTGGCCGCGGCCGCATCGGTCAGCGACCCGGTGACGGCAAAGCCGAAGCCCGAGACCGACCCGGTGCGCAGCGCGATATAGCCGCCGCGCCGGCCCTGGCCGTCGGCGTAGAGCAGCTCGTCGCCGCCGATCGCTTCGATCGCCTCCGGCGTCGGAGTCACCAGGTGGTAGACCGAGTCGGGGTAGCGCTGGCCCCACAGCCAGTCCGGGTCCGGCCGGAAGGTGAAGCGCTTGGCCGCCGGATCGATCGCGACCCGCCCGGCCTGCTCCAGCTCGCGCTCGCCGAGCACGAGATGGCCCAGCACCAGGAAGCGGCAGGGCTGGCCCTCGACATCGACCCGCCACTGCATCGCAGTGTCGGCGCCGGAGACGGCGGCGCGGACCGTGACCACGCGGCCGCCGAAGCGGTAGATCCAGCGGCTTTCCGCCAAGCCCATCTCGAAGGCCGAGGGCACCGACAGCAAGCGCCACCCTTCGCCGCCATCGACCAGGATGCGCAGGCCGGAGCTGCGGGTGATGTTGTAGGGGTCGCGCGAGACCGAGAACAGCTTGTGGAACGAGGTGTTGCCGACCGTCAGCTGGGCGGCGAAGACGCCATGCGCCCAGACCGTGGCGCAGAGCAGGCCATCCTCCGGCAGCAGCGCCGCGCCGGAGCGCAGCAGCGCGCCATGGCGGCGGCGCAGCCCGAGCTCCTTGGCGCGCAGGGCGACGTGCCGGTTCAGGCCACCATCATCGACGAAGAAGGATTGCAGGACGCCGCCGTCCCGTTCCTCCAGCCGCCGCGACGGCCACAGCAGGTCGAGCGCGGCGGCGTCGAGATCCTCGGCCACCAGCGGCGGCGCATCCTGCAGCAGGCCGCGCACCGGGGTCTCGAGCACGACCTCCGCTGGGCGGAAGCCACCGGCGGCCGCCAGCGCCTGGTCGACCACGGCCAGGTCGCCATCGTCGGACGCCGCCTTGTGGTCCGGCACGAACAGGCCGAAGAAGCCCCACCCCGCCGTGGCGCCGGGCGCCAGGCTGGCGGTCTTCGAAGCGATCGCCGGGCAGGCGACCTCGTGCTGCAGCTTCTCGTCCGGCAGGTCGCCGGTGATCTCGGCGCGGTCGCGGAAGCCGGGGCCGAAGCTCTGCGCCGCATCGGTGGCGAAGCCGGACGCGCCGTCCAGGCAACCATGGGCCATCCAGGGAATGCGGCCGCCCTGGGCCAGCGCCTGGCGGCTCATCACCACCGGCCCCAGCCGGTCGTGGCGCGCGACATGGTGGTCCATGTATTGCGAGGCATAGGCCTCGTTGTTCATCAGGAAGCCGCGGCTGCCGAGGCCGATGTCCTGCAGCAGCACGGCGGAGACCTCGACCGCGGCGGCGCCCTTGTTCTCGACCTCGACCCGCCAGAGCCACAGGTTGGCATCGGGCGCCAGCCACAGCGTGACGCGGTGCGCCAGCCCTTCGGCCTCGCCGGCCCAGACGAAGCGGTCGGTACCGGCGCCGACCGTTAGCCGCGCCGTCGGCCCCACCGCCTCGACCACCCGGCCGCCGGCCAGCCGCAACAGCACCCGGCCGATGCCGCCGGACAGCGGCGATCCCAGCACCTGGTTGACCAGCACCGGATCGCCCTGGCCATCCAGCTGGTGCGACAGGGCGAACAGCGCGCCGTTCGGCAGCAGGCTGGCGGCCAGGCCGGTGCCGTTGGCGATGCGCCGCAGTCCGAGATCGGTGTCGCGCGGGAGGATGAATTCGGTCGTCGGGCCTGTCATCGGTGCCGCTCGCTCCAAGCTGCGCGGACGTTCGGCCGCGGCGACGCGGCGCTCCGTCCTGGTCCGGAGTCTTCTACCCCGCCGCGATGATGCTGCCTATGGGGCCTCTCGACCCACCGGCCCCCTGTTCGCAATGACGGATTGACGGGCTATGCCGCTTCCACCCGGTGGATCAGGTTCATGATGCCCTCGCTCATCGCCCGGTAGTCGCGGGTGTTGGTGATCTCGCCCTCGATGCGGTAGGCGTTCATCACCACGATGCGGTCGGCCAAAGTGATCATCTCCGGCATGTCGCTGGTGATCAGCAGGATCGCCGTGCCGGTCTCGGACAGCTCGCGCAGCAGCTGGTGCAGCTCGGCCTTGGTCTTGATGTCGATGCCGACCGACGGCTCGTCGACGATCAGCACCTTCACCCCCGCCGCCAGCCATTTGGCGACGCTGATCTTCTGCTGGTTGCCGCCGGAGAGGTTGCCGACCAGCTGGTTCAGCGACGGGGTGCGCACCGCCAGCCGGCGGATGAAGGGTTCGGTCTTGGCCCGCACCGTGCCGTCGGTCAGGAAGCCGAAGCGCGACGCCAACTGGCGCCACACGGTGATGCCGGCATTCTCCAGCACCGTGTGCATCAGCACGAGGCCTTCCTGCTTGCGGTCCTCGCTGACATAGCCGATGCCGAAGCGGTGGATGGCGTCGGCGACGTTGCCGGCCTTGGCGGGCTTGCCCTCGACCTCGACCGTGCCTGCGGTCACCGGGAACTGGCCCAGGATGCATTTCGCCAGCTCGGTCCGCCCGGCCCCGACCAGCCCGTAGAGGCCGACGATCTCGCCCTTGCGCACCGTCAGGTCCACCCCGCGATGGCCCAGCGCGGTCGCCACGCCCTGCAGCTTCAGCGCCGCCGGCGCCCGGTCATGGTCGCGGGCCGGCCAGTCGGCGATCAGCTCGCTGCGGCCGATCATCAGCCGCACCAGATCCTGCCGCCCCAGCCCGTCCATCGACTGGCTCTCGCAGGCGTTGCGACCGTCGCGCAGCACCGTCACCCGGTCGCAGATCGCCTGCACCTCCTCCAGCTTGTGGCTGACGAAGAGCATGCTGACGCCCTCGTCCCGCAGCCGGCGCAGCAGCGCGAACAGGATGTCGGTCTCGTGCGGGGTCAGGGCCGCGGTCGGCTCGTCCAGCAGCAGCACGCGGGATTTCAGCGACAGCGCCCGGGCGATCTCGACCAGCTGCATCTTGGCGACGCTGAGCTGCGACACCGGGGTGCGCGGGTCGATGTCGAGGTCGAGCAGCTTCAGCCAGTGGCTGGCCGCCGCGTTCAGCCTGGCATAGTCGATCCGGCGCAGCGGATGCGCGGCCAGCTGCTCCAGCGCGATGTTCTCGGCGACCGAGAAGCGCGGGATCAGATTGCGCTCCTGATGCACCACGCCGATGCGGTGGGCGGTGGCGTCGCGCGGGCCGCCGAGCTCCACCGGCTTGCCGTCCAGCAGCAGCTGCCCCTGGTCCGGCCGGTAGACGCCGGTGATGATCTTGATCAGCGTCGACTTGCCGGCGCCGTTCTCGCCCAGCAGGGCGTGGATCGACCCCTGCTGCAGGGTCAGCGACACCTCCTGCAGCGCCTTCACGCCGGGGAAGAACTTGCTGACGCCGCGCGCCTCGAACACGGTGGCCGCCATGGTCAGATCCTCACCGCCGATTTGCTCATCTTGAGCTCGCGCAGGCGGTTGACGCCGACGGCCCACAGGATCAGGCCGCCGAGCACGACCTGCACCAGGAACGGGTCGATGTTGAACAGCACCAGGGCCTGGGTGATGATCGCGACGATGACGACGCCCAGCAGCGTTGCCGACACGCTGACATGGCCGCCCGACAGCACCGCCCCGCCGATCACCGGCGCGGCGAAGGACAGGATCAGCCAGTCGTCGCCGATGGTCGGCTGGCCGATCTGCAGCCGCCCCACCAGCAGGATCCCGGCCAGCGCGGCGAGGAGGCCGGAGATGGCGTGGGCGCAGACCACGACGAAGCCGACCGAGATGCCCGACAGCTCCGCCGCATGCGCATTGCCCCCGACCGCCAGGATCGAGCGGCCGAGCGCCTGCCGGTTCAGCATCGCCCACAGCCCGACGGCGACCAGCGCGGTGGGCAGCACCAGCCAGGGCAGCGGGTCGATGAAGTTGGTGTTGCCGAACGCCTTCACCGCGTCCGGGATGTCGTAGAAGGGCTGGGCCTGGGTGATGCCGAGATTGATGCCCTTGAACATCGACAGGCTGGCCAGGGTGATGACGAAGGCGCTGATGCCGGTCCAGGCGATGAAGATGCCGTTGACCATGCCCGCGGCCACGCCGATCAGCAGCGCCAGCACCGCCGCCACCGGCGCCGGCAGGCCCCACACCTGCATCATCCCGGCGAAGCTGATCGCCGCCAGGCCGCCGATGGCGCCGACCGACAGGTTCATCTGGCCGACCGCGATGATGATCATCTGCGAAAAGGCGATCAGCGCGTTGACCGATATCGCCAGCAGCAGCACCTGGATGTTGAGCGGCGACAGGAAGGACGGGTTGAAGGCGCCGACGATGACGATCGCCAGCACCGTGACCAGCAGCGGGCCGAACCAGTCGGTCCGGGCATAGCGGGCGAGCGGGCCCATCGCATCCTTCCCCATCACACCATCCTCCGGCGGGCCAGCACCGACCGGCGCGCCATATCCATCAGCACCGCCAGCAGCAGCAGCAGGCCGAGGAAGGACTGGACCCAGAATTCACCGATCTGCAGCAGCAGCAGGCCGCTGGTCAGCAGCGTCACCAGGAAGGCGCCGAGGAAGGTGCCCACCACCGACACCCGGCCGCCGGACAGCAGCGTGCCGCCCAGCACCGGGCCGAGGAAGGCCGGCAGCAGCCAGTCCTGCCCCAGCTGCCCGGCCATCGACGGGATGGCGGCGCCGTTGCGTGCCACCAGCATCAGCGCGGCGACACCGGCCAGGATTCCGGACAGCATGTGGCACAGGATGAAGATGCGGCCGACGCGGATGCCCGACATCTCCGCCGCCTCCGGCCGGGCGCCGGCGGCCAGCATCTCGCGGCCGGTCACGGTGAAGCGGTACAAGACCACCAGCAGCAGGGCCACGACCACCGCCACCAGCAGCAGCGGCGACACCACGCCGCCGAACAGCTTCAGCCGGCCGAAGGCGGCGAAGGCCGGCGGCAGCTCGCGGTAGGATTCCGCCCGGGTCAGGAAGATCATCAGCCCGAAGAAGATGCTCATGCTGGCCAGGGTGATGATGAAGCTGTGCAGCCCGGACCGCACCACGGTCCAGCCGTTGATCAGGCCCAGCACGGCGCCCAGCGCCAGCCCGCCGACGATCGCCAGCGGCCAGGGCACGCCGGCATCCTGGATCAGCCAGCCGCTGGTCATGGCGGCGCAGACGCCGATGGCGCCGACCGCCAGGTTCAGCCCGCCGGTGACGATCACCACCATCATGGCCAGGCCGATCATGACGTTGATCGCCGAGGTGCGGCCGAGCGCGAACAGGTTGAACGGCGACAGGAAGCCCGGGGTCAGCAGGCCGAAGGCGGCGACGAACACCGCGATCAGCACGATCAGGCCGAATTCGTTGGTCAGGTAGAAGCGGGGCCGGCCCGTCGGCTCACGCGGGGTCGCCTGCGGGGACCCCAGCTCGGCCGGGGACGGGGTCGCGGCGCGGTCTTCGACATGCATCAGTCGGACTCTGGACGGAAAAGCGGTCGGCGGCGGCGCTCGCCACCCTGGCGGGACCCGGCCGGGCAACCCTGCCCGGCCGGACGAGACCCCGCTAGGCCGGGCAGTCGAGATAGGTCTTGGCGAAGTCGGCGAGCAGCGCCTTGGTGATATCCTGCATCGCGGTCACGTAGGTGTCGACCTTGTCGGCCGCAACGAAGACCGTGCCCGAATCGATGAAGTGGTTGGTCAGCGCGTTGGTCTTCCACGGCGCGTCGGCCTTGACCTTGCAGCCGTTGCGCAGCCGGTCGACGACGTAGGAGCCGATATAGGCCTGGCCGTACGGGTTCTGCAGCATGGTGCCGTGCAGGAAGCCGTCCTTGATCGCCTTCAGCACCACCTCGTCATGGTCGATCGCGACCATCTGGATGCGCTTGTCGCCGATCCGGCGCAGCGCGTTGGCGGCGACCACCGACGGCACCCAGGCGGTGCTGATGATGCCGTCGATGTCGCCGGCATGGGCGGCGAGGTAGGCGTTGATCTTCTCTTCCGCCGGCTCCGGCGCGTCGATGTCGGCGATCACCTGCACGACCTGGGCGCCGTCTTCCTTCGCCGCCTTCTCGACCGCGTCGATGCGGAGCTGGGTGTTGGGGTCGACCAGGAAGCCGGTGACATGAAGAATGCGCTTCTTGCCGGCCATCGCCTTCAAGAGCTCCTTGGTGCCGAGATAGGCGGAGTTGCCGACATCGGTGCCGAGGCAGAACTGCGCTTCCGACGGGTCCTTCAGGCAGCCGGCGGTGGCGATGATGGGCGCGCCGCTGTCGGCCAGCTCGGCCACGGTGCTGACGCTGCCGACGGGGTCGCCGGGGAACAGGAGGAAGGCGTTGTAGCCCTGGGTCACCAGGCTTTCCAGCAGCTGGTTCTGGGTGCTCAGCTCCCACTTCTGCGGGACCTTGTAGTCCGCGGCGCCGAGCT
This sequence comes from Inquilinus sp. 2KB_23, assembly GCF_052115705.1. NCBI lineage: Bacteria > Pseudomonadati > Pseudomonadota > Alphaproteobacteria > Rhodospirillales > Rhodospirillaceae > Inquilinus > Inquilinus sp. 2KB_23. The sequence continues at coordinate 101,122 of NZ_JBFRHF010000026.1, forward strand.
TGAAGTCGCGGGCGGCGTCCTTGCCGGCCTGTTCCCAGGCCGAGAAATACGGATGCGGGCCGCCGGGCACCAGGGCGACCTTGGTATCGTCGGCTGCAGCGGTGCCGGCCCCGGCCAGCAGCGCCAGCGCGGCCAGAACGGCCTTCCGGACATGACGGGACATACCCATTCCTCCCTTGTTTCTTGTCGAGTGCCGCGCGGCGATCGGCGCCCTTGCGCGACGCCCCGAGACGCTAGTATCCAAGTGTGCAAGGCGCAATCGAATTGTGGCCCCTGCGACCAAACAAGTCGGACAATTGGCTCGCAGGGCCGGCGCCGCATGGGGAGGACCAGATGCCGCACGTCGCGCCGTCCGACGCGCTGCCCATCGCTGCCGCGGCCGACTCCGTGGAGGAGCGTGCCGGCGGGCTGCCGGACATCCGTTTCCAGCTCGACCGCCGCCTGCCGGTGGCCGACCAGGTCTACGGCGCGCTGCGGCACGCCATCGTCGGCGTCCATCTGCTGCCCGGCACCCCGATCAGCGAGAACAGCATCAGCCGGCAGTTCGGCGTGTCGCGCACGCCGATCCGCGCCGCGATCCAGCGGCTGGCGGAGGAGGGGCTGATCGACGTCTACCCGCAGCAGGGCAGCTTCGTCGCCCCGATCCGGCTCAGCGGCATCGGCGACGCGCATTTCGTGCGCCGGGCGCTGGAGGTGGCGGTGCTGCACGAGACGGTGAAGATCTGGACCCCGGCGATGAGCGCCGCGGCCCGGGCCGTGCCGGCGCGGCAGCGGGCGCTGCTCGATGCCGGGGACACGGACGGCTTCCACGCCGCCGATGCGGAGTTCCACCACCTGCTGATGAGCTTCGCCAACCGCGAGGGGGTGTGGACCACGATCCAGGCCGCCTGGACCCGGCTGGCCCGCTTCATGCGGCTGTTCGGCAGCCCGGAGCGGCTGCCGCTGGTGATCGAGGAGCACATCGCGATCATCGATGCGCTGGATGCCGGCGACGTGGCGGCGGCGGAGGCGCGGCTGGTCTATCATATCGACCGCACCTTCGTGCTGCTGGACCAGTTGCCCGACCGCTATCGCCGCTACGTCTCGGACTGAGCCGCCCCGACCCCAGGACCGCAATCCTCCGATCTGCCTTGCGGGCGTCGCAATTCGTCCCTTTACTCCGCGGCAACCGCAACTCCTCCAGGAGATCGAGTCATGACCCGCTTCCGCCGCAGCGCCCTTGCCTTCGCCCTGCTCGCCGCCGTCGCCGTGCCGGGTGCGATCGCCGCTCCGGCATCGGCCGTGGCCGCCGAAGCACCGGCCACCCGCGTCGCGACCCTGTCGATGAGCGGCCAGGGCAGCGCCAGCGCCGCCCCGGACCAGGCCACGGTGACCAGCGGCGTCGCCAGCGAGGGCAAGACCGCCCGCGAGGCGCTGGATGCCAACAGCAAGGCGATGTCCGCGCTGATCGACGCCTTCAAGAAGGCCGGGATCCAGTCGGCCGACCTCCAGACCAGCGGCTTCTCGGTGCAGCCGCGCTACGCCCAGCCGAAGGAAGGGTCGAGCGAGGCGCCGCACATCGACGGCTACCAGGTGAACAACCAGGTGACGGTGCGGGTGCGCGACCTGACCAAGCTGGGCGCCCTGCTGGACACTGCGGTCTCGACCGGGTCGAACCAGATCAACGGCGTCGGCTTCGACCTGGCCGACCCGGCGCCCGTGCTGGACAAGGCGCGCGAGGCCGCGGTGGCCGACGCCCGGCGCAAGGCGGAGCTGACCGCCAAGGCGGCGGGGGTGAAGCTGGGCCGCATCCTGACCATCGCCGAGCCCGGAGCCGATACCGGCCCGCGCCCGATGATGGCCGCCTACGCCATGGACAAGCGGGGCGGCGCCCCGATCGAGGCCGGCGAGACCGAATTCCAGGCCCAGGTGGTGGTGACGTGGGAGATCGGGGAGTAACGAACCGAAGGCAGGCCGCGGCGCCCGCGCTGCGGCCGCCCTTTCACTGCGTCTGGATGATGTGGATGGCCTCGTACACCCGGCGGACCTGGTCGGCATAGGACCGGCCGGCCGCCAGGTTGTCGGGGCCGGCATTGTAGGCGGCGACGGCGGCCCAGATGTCGCTGCCGCCGGTGGCCACGCGCATCTCGCGCAGGATCTCGCCGCCGACCAAGAGGCAGACGCAGCGGTCGGCCAGCAGTTGCTCACGCGTGACGCCGAGCGCGGCCAGGCGGGGATAGTGCACCGAGTTGATCTGCATCATGCAGACATCCTCGCTGCCGTTGCTGTTGGCGCCGTTCACCGCCTCCTGCCGCCACTTGGTCTCGACATAGGACATCGCCAGGATCAGCTCGGTCTCGACCCCGGCCAGCCGGGCGGCGCGGGCCATGCAGTCGCCGGCCGAGGCCGCCACGGGCTGCAGCGCCACGGCCAGCGCCAGCACCGCCGGCAGCCGCCGGATCCTGCGATGCCGTCCGGCGATCATCGCGCGCCTTCTGCCATGACGGATCCCGGATCCCCTGCCCCGAAAAGGAGCGAAAGCCTACACCCTGCGGCGCGTCGATCAACCCTGCCGCCGGCCCCGTTCGCAGCTTTGGCTTGATCGCGCCGTGGACCGGGACGAGAGAATGCGGGGGAACCGGGACATCCCGCCCAGGACGACAGACGCATGGACCGCACCGTGGCGCCACCCGCTTCCCCGACCAACGACCGCCGCCGTTGGATCGAACGGGGTCTTGAGCATCTCGCCTGGCTGCTCCTGCTGGTTGCGCTGGCGGTGTTCTCGGCTTCCATCCCGGGCTTCTCCAGGGCCGACACCCTGATCGGCATCCTCGACCAGTCGGCCGCCACCGGCATCCTCGCCGCCGGGCTGGCGCTGGTGATCATCGCCGGGCAGATCGACCTGTCCGGCGAATCGGTGGCGGGGCTGGCGGCGATGGCCGCGGCGATGGCGTTCGGCACCGGCGGGGTCGGCATGGGCTGGACGATCGACCCGGCCTGGCTGGCGGTGCCGGCCACCCTGGCTGGCGCGATCCTGATCGGCGCGCTGGCCGGCCTGGTCAACGGGGTGCTGGTGGTGCAGGCCCGGATCAACCCCTTCATCGTCACCCTGGGCGCCTACATGGTCCTGCGCGGCGTCACGCTGTGGATCTCGGGCGGCCATCGCGCCGCCGGTCTGCCGGCCGAGATCCTGGCCGTCGCCACCGGCCGGGCGCTGGGTCTCCCGATCCCGGCCTGGATCCTGGGGGCTGTCTTCCTGGCCTTCGGCGCCGTCCTGCGCTGGACGAACTTCGGCCGGGGTCTCATGCAGGTCGGCGGCGACCCCCAGGCCGCGGCCCATGCCGGCGTCCGGGCCGGACAGCTGGTGGTGGTCGCCTTCGCCCTCGCCGGCGGCCTCGCCGCCCTGGCCGGCTGGCTGCTGCTCGCCCGCGCCACCATGGCCACCGCTTATCTCGGCTTCGGCCTGCTGCTCCCGGCCTTCGCCGCGGTGGCGATCGGCGGGGTCAGCCTGAAGGGCGGCACCGGCCGCCTGTCCGGCGTCTTCGCCGGGGTGCTGCTACTGGGCGCGATCGACACCGCGATCCGGCTGACCGGCCTGCCTGCGGAGACCGCCCAGGTCGCCCAGGCCGCGCTGGTGCTGGCGGCGGTGCTGCTGGAGCCGCTGAAGACGAAGGCCCGGGAACGCCTGAGGTAGCGTCGGACCTACGCAGCCCCCTCCAGCGCCGCCAGGAAGCGGCGGCGCCAATGGCCGATGTCGTTGGCGCGCAGCACCCGCATCATCGAGGCGTGGCGGTCGCGCCGCTCCTCGACCGGCATGGTCAGGGCCCGCTCCAGCGCCTCGGCCACCCGCTCGACGTCGAACGGGTTGACGATCAGGGCGGCGTCCAACTCCTCCGCCGCGCCGGCGAATTCCGACAGCACCAGCACGCCCGGATCCTCCGGGTCCTGCGCCGCGACATACTCCTTGGCCACCAGGTTCATGCCGTCACGCATCGGCGTCACCAGCCCGACCCGGGCGGAGCGGTAGAAGCCCAGCAGGGTCTTGCGCGGCACGCTCTTGTTCAGATAGCGCAGCGGCACCCAGTCGATGTCGGCGAATTCGCCGTTGATCGACCCGGCCAGGCTTTCCAGCTGGTGGCGGATCTCCTGGTAGTCGGCGACCTCGCCGCGGGTCGGCGGCGCGATCTGCATGAAGCTGACCCGGCCGCGCCGGTCCGGCCACCGCTCCAAGAGCGTGCGGAACGCCTCGAAACGCCGCGGCAGGCCCTTGGAATAGTCCAGCCGGTCGACGCCGATGATCAGGTCGCGCCCGACCAGGCTGTCGCGCAGCCGGTGCGCCGACCGCATGTTCCAGGCGCCCGGGGCGTCGGCCGCGATCTCCTCGGTCTCGATCGAGATCGGGAAGGATTCGACCACGATGCGGCGGCCGGCGATCTCGATCCGCCCGTCCGGGGTCTCGCGCCAGCCGCGATGCCACGCCGCCAGCAGCGCGTCGCGGTCGCGCGTGGTGTGCAGCCCGACCACGTCGTAGGCGGCGAGGTCCTGCAGCAGCACCTCATGGGTCGGCAGGGTGCGCAGCACCTCGGGCGTCGGGAAGGGGGTGTGCAGGAAGAAGCCGATCGGCGCCGTCACGCCGCGGTCGCGCAGCAGGCGGCCGAGCGGGATCAGCTGGTAGTCATGCACCCAGATCCGGTCGCCCGGGCGCAGCAGCGGCAGCAACGCGTCGGCGAACTGGGCGTTGACCCGGCGGTAGCCATCCTCCGCCGCCCGGCTGTAATGGGCCAGCTGGATGCGGTAGTGGAAGATCGGCCACAGCGTCGAATTGGCATGGCCGTTGTAGTAGAGGTCGAAATCGGCCTGGGCGAGGTCGAGCATGGCGTAGGTCAGCGACCCCGCGCGCTTCAGCTTCGGCGCCCCGCCCGGCGCGTCCAGCAGCTTGCCGCTCCAGCCCAGCCAGACGCCGCCGGCCTCCTTCAGCGCGGCGAGCACGGCAACGGCCAGGCCGCCCTGCGGCGCCGTGCCCTCCTCCACCGGGGCGATGCGGTTCGACACGACGATCAGGCGACCCATTCCGACTTTTCTTTCTCAACGGGCAACGGCCGCGATCCAGGCGCGCGCGGCCGCCGGATCAGTCAAACGGTGAGTCGCGATGGTCGGTTCCCTGTCGCCGACCTGGATCGCCGCGCCGCCATGGCGCAGGGCCGCGGCGAAGGCATCCTCGTCGGTGACGTCGTCGCCCAGCGCCAGCGGCCGGCGCCCGGCGAAGGGCGACACGGCCAGGAAGCGGTCCAGCGCCGCGCCCTTGTCGACGCCCGCGGGCTTCAGCTCGACCACCATCTTGCCGGCCATGGCGTGCCATCCCGGCGCCTCGGCCATCAGGCCCTCGGCGAAGGCGATGACATCGGGGCCCAGGGCCGGCGCCAGGCGGTAGTGGATCGCGACCGCCGCGCCCTTGGGTTCGACCCGCAGGCCGGGGTCGCGGCCGGTGTAGCCGCGCAGCGCCGCCTCCAGCCGTTCGAGCACCAGCCGGTCGACGGCGACACGGTCGACCGGCCCGGCCGGGGTCGCCCGCCATTCCAGCCCGTGCTGCCCGGCGGCGGGCAGGCGCAGCGGCGCGAACAGCCGGTCGAGATCGGCGATCGCGCGGCCGGAGACCAGGGCCAGGGCGCCGCCGACCCGGGCGGAGAGCCGGCCCAGCACGGCGACCAGATCCGGCGGCACCACCACGTCTTCGGGCCGTTCGGCCAAGTCGATCAGGCTGCCATCGACATCGAGGAACAATGCCGATTCAGAAATACCTTCGGCGAAAGCGGTCGTGTCGATGGTCTGCGGCGCCATGCGCGGTCAAATCTCCATGTCAAATTTCCGTAAAGATTGTCCATCCGAAACGAATTCAGACAAGACGACAGGCGCACCGCCGCCGTGTCTGGACGGCAACCGATGCGCCTGTCTTCTGTTTTAGGGATGATTGGCGATCGTTTCAAGGGAAGCGGCTGAAATTCCGCCCGGCCCGGGTGCAGCCGTAGGGCTGCTTCAGTCGTCGTAGCCGATGCGGGCCCGGACGAAATCGCCTGTGATCGACACCAGCGGCCGGCCGCCGGCGCTGGTGGGAATCTCGCTGTCGACCATCGCGACCTTGGCGTCGACCGAGTAGCCGACCGGGGTGCCGCGGCGGAAGCCGAGGTCGATGTCGGCGGCCTTGGCCTCGATGCGGATGGCTTGGCCCGGATCCGGGCTGGTGTTGTGGATGGTCGCCTTCAGCGCCTTGGCCGAGACGTCGAGCGCCCAGACCCGGCCGGTCAGCGACAGCTCCGCCGCCTGGGCGGTGACCGCGACCGCGCCGAAGCGGCCGCTCAGCGTGGCGGACACCGCCGCCGGCCGCAGCACGAGGTCGGCGCCGGGCCGCAGGTTCACCGCCAGCGTCGGCCGGCAGTCGCGCGGCCAGAACGAGGCCTGCCGGATGTCGACCGTCAGCCGGCGCCCCTCGACCCGCATGGTCGCGGCGCAGCCCTCGGCCTGGTCGAGCGTCGCCACCAGCGACCGCCCGGCATCGGTGCTGGCGGCGACGGCCACGCCGCCGCCGGTCACCTCCACCGCGTCGACCTGGGTCAGGTCGACCGGCGCGAACCGCTCCGCATCGGCCGGCTCGGCGGGGAAGCCGAGGCCCGCCAGGAAGGCCAGTGTCGTGAATGCTCCCATCACAATCCCTCCTGCAATCGGCCGGCCGTGTCGGCCCGGCTCCAGTTCAGCGATACAGCGGGCGGCCGTTGGCGACGGCGAGCCAGCCGCGGATGATGCGGTAGACGGTCCAGACCCATAGGATGGCGAGCAGCGGCCAGCCGATCACGACCCAGACCAGGGCCCAGAACAGGAGGCCTAGCAGCAGCGTCGCCCAGAAGGTGCGGATCGCCCAGGTGAAGTGGTCCCAGCCCACGGTGCCGCGGGCGTCGCTGCGGGCGAGATAGGCGATGACCACGCCGATCAGCATCGGCAGGCCGGTGAACAGCGACAGGGCGTAGATGGCGTAGACCACGTGGCCGACCGTGCCGAGGCTGCCGCGCGAGCCGCGCGGCGAGACGATGTCGTAGTCCGGTCGGTAAGAGGCGGCCATTGCTGGCTCCTTTCTTCGGGTTGCGATCTACCGGACTCAGCGGCCTTCGAGGTCGCGGAAGTCCCGGTTGAGCTTGAATTCGGCGGAGGTGACGTAGCGTTCCATCCCGGCCATGCGCTGCTCCAGCTCGCGGAAGTTGTGGCGGATGGCGGAGAAGGTATCGGCCGGCTGGACCGAGACCGAGCGCCAGAACACCTCCTCGTCCCGGTTGCGATACAGCAGGGTCGGCCGGCGCTTCAGGAACACCGCGGCCGCCAGATAGGCGATCACGATGTGCGGGAAGAAGATGAACGCCAGGACCACGGTGCCGAAGCGGACCTTGCCGGGCGAGACCCCGAAATAGGCGGCGAGGCCGGCGCAGACGCCGAGGAACACTCCGTTCTCCGGATCGCGGTAGAGGCGATGCGGGTTCGGCGATTCGGTGAAGCGTCCGGTCATGGTCCCGGCCTCCGCCACTGCGGTGCCTCGGCGTCGAGGATCTTCTCGAGCGTCTGGATCCTGAGCTCCATCCGCTTGGCGCTTTCCCACAGGTCGACCAGCATGCGCTCATCCTCGCGCGACAGCGTCCGGGACGATCGCCAGCGGGTGACGTAGTGCAGCACCAGCCAGATCGGCGCCACGATCACCAGGAAGATGATGACCGGGACGAAGACGATAGCGTGAAACATAGTCTTCCTTGCGTCTGCGGCCCGGCGGCAGGCGCCGGGCCGGTTTGACGAAACCGATCAGCCGCCGGTGCGGCCGAGCCGCGCCTTGATCGCCTGCAGCTCCTTCTCGACGCCGCTCTCGGCCTCGAGCTCGGCGAACTCGTCCGACAGGGTCTTGCGCCGGCCGAGATCGAAGGATTCGACCTGGCCCTCGACGGTGTCGATCTTGCGCTCGATCTGCTCGTAGCGGGACAGCGCCTCGTCGATCCGGCCGTCATGCAGCTGGGTGCGGATGCGGACCTGGTCGCGCGCCGCCTCATGCCGGATGGCGAAGGATTTCTGCTTGTTCTTGGCCTCGGTCAGCTTGGCCTCGAGCCGGCCGAGATCCTCGTTGGTCTTGGCCAGGGCGGTCTCGATCGCCTCCAGCTCGCCGCGCAGGATCTCGACCGTGGTCGCGGCCTGGGCCTTGGCCACCAGCGCGCCCTTGGCCAGGTCCTCGCGGCCCTTCTCGACCGCCAGTTCGGCCTTGCGCTGCCATTCGGCCTGCCCGGCCTCCAGCTGGTCGACCCGGCGCAGGATCTCCTTCTTGTCGGCGATCGAGCGGGCGGCGGCGGACCGCACCTCGACCAGCGTGTCCTCCATCTCCTGCACGATCAGCCGGACGATCTTCTCGGGATCCTCGGCGCGGTCGAGCATGGAATTGATGTTGGAGTTGATGATGTCGCCAAGGCGGGAAAAGATACCCATCATTCGGTCCTCTATATGGTCGCTTGCAGGCGGGGCGTCACAGGAACAGCCAGCCGATCAGGGCGCCGGCGCCGAAGAACACCCAGTTCTCGGCCGGCCGGCTGCGGATCCAGGCGAACAGGCGCTCGGCGGTGCGCTGCCAGTCGCTGGTCCGGCCGCCCCCGAACGGGCCGGCCGAGCGCCGGCCAAAGCGGTCGAAGGCGCCGGTCGGGTCGGGTCGGTGGCTCATCTCGTCTTCCTCCTGCCCGAGGGATTCGGGGGTCGCTTCCCTGGTTTGCAAACGGCGTGCCAAGTCCGATTTCCGCAGAATTCTGCGGTTTGGCTCAAACAGCCCCTTGCCTGATCGGCGAAAATTCCCGAATCTCCGGCGAAATTCACCGAAGCGGTGCCCGATGACCAACGCGCTGCCGCAGATGATGGGCGAGGCCCCGGCCTTCGCCGACCTGCTCGACCAGGTCTCGGCCGCGGCGCCCTTGGACCGGCCGGTGCTGGTGATCGGCGAGCGCGGCACCGGCAAGGAGCTGATCGCCGCCCGGCTGCACTACCTGTCGCCGCGCTGGGACCGGCCCTTCGTCAAGCTGGACTGCGCCGCGCTGTCGCCCGAGCTGCTGGAGAGCGAGCTGTTCGGCCATGAGGCCGGCGCGTTCACCGGCGCGGTGCGCCGCCATGCCGGCCGGTTCGAGCGCGCCGACGGCGGCACCCTGTTCCTGGACGAGCTGGCCAATGCCGGGATGCGGGTGCAGGAGAAGCTGCTGCGGGTGATCGAATACGGCGAGATCGAACGGGTGGGCGGCACCCAGGCCATGACCGTCGATGTCCGGGTCGTCGCCGCCACCAATGTCGACCTGCCGACCGAGGTCGAGGCCGGGCGCTTCCGCGGCGACCTGTTGGACCGGCTGGCCTTCGACGTGCTGACGGTGCCGCCGCTGCGCGCCCGGCCCGAGGACATCCCGCTGCTGGCCGGGCATTTCGCCCAGGCCATGGCGCACACCCTCGACCGCCCGGGCTTTCCCGGCTTCGCGCCGGAGGCGATGGCGGCGCTACAGGGCCATGGCTGGCCCGGCAACATCCGCGAGCTGAAGAACGCGATCGAGCGCGCGGTCTATCGCAGCCCGCCGGACCGGCCGGTGGAGGAGATCGTGCTCGACCCCTTCGCCTCGCCCTGGCGGCCGCAGGCGAAGGCGGCGGCGCGGTCAGATGCCGAGCCCGCGCCCGCCGACACCGCGCCGGCCCTGCCCTATGATTTCCGGGCCGGGATCGCGGCGGTCGAGAAGAGCTGGCTGGAGGCGGCGCTGGCCGCCCAGAGTGGGCACCAGGGCCGCGCCGCGACGGCGCTGGGCCTCGGCTACGACCAGCTGCGCCACCTGCTGCGCAAGCACGGCATCGCCACACGGCAAACACCGCCGTCCGATTGAGAGAAAAGAGCGATTTATGGGAGAGGGGGTTTGGATGCTCACCACTTTCCATTGTCATGCCACGGCTTGACCGTGGCATCCAGGGGCGGCCAGAACGGCTCTTCGTGGCCCCTGGATTGCCCGGTCAAGCCGGGCAATGACATTAAAAGTTGAAATCCGAACCTCAATCGACGACCCGAAAAGCTCGACCGGACAGCGATGCGCGACAGGGGGACCATCGGGTGACCACGACCAAGACAGTGCTGATCACCGGCTGCAGCTCGGGCTTCGGCTTCGCCTTCGCCCGGCGGTTCGCCGAGGCCGGCTGGTCGGTGTGGGCGACGCTGCGCGGCCCGCTGGACCGGCCCGAGGCGGCGGCGCTGGCCGCCATCCCGGGCGTGACCGTGCTGGCGCTCGACGTCACCGTCGCCGCCGAACGGGCCGCGGTGGTCGCCGCCATCGGGCCCGGCGGCCTGGACTGCCTGATCAACAATGCCGGCTATGGCCTGACCGGCCCGGTCGAGGCGCTGGAGGACGACCAGATCCGCCGCCAGATCGCCGCCAACCTGGAAGGCCCGATCCTGCTGACCCGCGACCTGCTGCCGGCGCTGCGCCGGCGTCGCGGGCGGGTGATCAACATCTCGTCGCTGCTCGGCTTCGTCGGCACGCCCTTCATGGCGCTGTACTGCGCCACCAAGCATGGCATGTCCGGCTTCAGCGAGGCGCTGCGCTTCGAGCTGGCGCCGCATGGCGTGCAGGTCTGCGCGGTCGAGCCCGGGCGGCACGACACCGGCTTCAACCGGCGGCTGGACCATCCGGTGCTGACGCCGGACCTGCCCTATCACAGCCTGTTCGGCCGGGCGCTGGCCCATCGGGAGTCGCGGGGCGCCGTGGCGCCGGACCGGGCGGCCGCGGTGAGCGACCGGGCGGCACGGCGCCTGCTGCGCCTGGCCGAGGCCCGGCGGATGCCGGCCAAGCTGCGCCTGGGGCGCGACGCCACGGTGCTGTTCTGGGCCCGGCGGCTGCTGCCCGAAGGGCTGTTCGACCGGCTGATGATCTACGCGACCGGCCGCGGAGCAGCCTGAGAGACCGTTTGTAAACGTGCCCGCGCGGCCGTCTGATGGCGGTTTCTGCGCTTCCGGTGCTCACGGACGACCATGTCCGCTGCGCGCCGGTTCTCGAAACCACCACCAGCCGACTCACGCCAACCCGTTTCCAAACAGTCTCTGGAGACAGCAGGCCCGGTCAGTAGTTCCACAAGGCCGGCACCCAGCGATAGCCGTTGCCGACCGCGGCCACCCGGCAGATCGACGGGAACGGCAGGTGCGTGCCCAGGAGCGGCTCGCCGCTCGCCGCCAGGTCCCGCAGCAGACGGGTCCGGACGCGGACCGCCTCCTCGGGGTCGTGCTCGAAGCCGTTGTGCCACTCCTGATGCTCGAAGCTGTGCGGCAGCACAGCGTCGCCGACGAAGGTCAGGCGGTCGCCGCCGGATGCCAGGCGGACCACGCTGTGCCCGGGGGTGTGGCCGCCGGTGCGGGTAACGACCACGCCCGGCGCCACTTCGGCATCCGTCTCGAAGGTCTGCAGCTTGCTGCCGTACTGGGCCAGGAACCGCTTGGCCGCCGACCGGATCATGTCCGTCATCGCCCCCGGCATGGCGGTGCGGGAGAAATCGGGCGCCTGCCAGAATTCGGCCTCGGCGGCCGACGCGTGGATCCGCACATCCGGACGCAGCTGGTCCTGCACCCCGTCCACCAGCAGCCCGCCGACATGGTCGAAATGCATGTGGGTCAGCACCACGTCGGTCACATCGGCAAGGTCGATGCCGGCGGCCTCCAGCCGCGAGGACCACCGCCCGGTCTTCGGGAAGCTCGGGGCCTCCAGCCCCAGCCCGGAATCGATCAGGATGGTCCGGTCGCCGCTGCGGACCACGACCTCGTTCAGCGCCCAGTCCATCACCTCCGGCTGCAGCCGCTCGTGCAGCCAGGCCGACCGGACGGCCGGGTCGGCGTTGGTCGCCATCGCCTCGGCCGATATCGATATGATCCCGTCGCTGACCACCATGACGTCGATCTCGCCGACCCGCAGCGCGTAGCGCGACGGAACCAGCTCGTCGGACCCCGGTCCGCCGGAGTGCGAGGTGTTGTCCTGGCCCATGTTCGTCTCCTGTTGGCCGCCTTACCCACGGCAGGGAGACGCTACGGCGGGGCGTGTTCGCGATCGATTGGGTCGAGGGAGAGGCCGGACCATACCGGGGAATAGGTCCTGTCATTCGGAGGGGCAGGCCGGCGAAGGCGGCGCGGCCGCATCGAAATCCCCTCGCCTCAACTGTAAAATCCAGGCAATTCCCATGGCTAGATCGGCCCGTGGCCGGACCCATCACGTGGATTTCATCCCGCACTGCGAGATGGCGATTGCGCCGCGTGCCCCGACTCAGGCAGGGTTTCGAAAATCCTTAAAATCCTTGCGAATGAAACGTTTCTCGGGAGGCACCATGAAGCGATATGCTGTTGCCGCGGGCCTGCTGGCCGCCGGCCTCGCCCTGCCCGCCGCGGCCCAGGTCTCGGGCAACGTCGTCAAGATCGGCGTGCTGAACGACCAGTCCGGCGTCTATGCCGATTACGGCGGCAAATGGTCGGTCGAGGCCGCCAAGATGGCGGTCGAGGATTTCGGCGGCAAGGTGCTGGGCGCCCCGATCGAGATCGTGTCCGCCGACCACCAGAACAAGCCGGACATCGGGTCGAACATCGCCCGGCAATGGTTCGACGTCGACGGCGTCGACATGATCAGCGAACTCACCACCTCCTCGGTCGCGCTTGCGGTGCAGGCGCTGGCGGCGGAGAAGCACAAGATCACCATCACCTCCGGCGCGGTGACCGCCGACCTCACCGGCAAGGCCTGCTCGCCCACCGGCTTCCACTGGGCCTTCGACACCCATGCGCTGGCGGTCGGCACCGGCGGCGCGCTGGTGGACCAGGGCGGCGACACCTGGTTCTTCCTGACCGCCGACTACGCCTTCGGCTATTCGCTGGAGGACCAGACCACCAAATTCGTGACCTCCAAGGGCGGCAAGGTGCTGGGCAGCGTGCGGCACCCGCTGAACACCACCGACTTCTCGTCCTTCCTGCTGCAGGCCCAGGCCTCCGGCGCCAAGGTGGTCGGCCTGGCCAATGCCGGCCTCGACACCGCCAACGCGATCAAGCAGGCGGCGGAGTTCGGCATCGTCGCCGGCGGCCAGAAGCTGGCCGGCCTCTTGTTCACCCTGGCCGAGGTCCATGGCCTGGGGCTGCAAGCGGCGCAGGGGCTGGTGCTGACCGAAGATTTCTACTGGGACCGCAACGACGAGAGCCGGGCCTTCGCCCAGCGCTTTTTCGCCCGCACCCAGCGCATGCCGAATTCGGTCCAGGCCTCGGAATACTCCTCGGTGCTGCAATATCTGAAGGCGGTGCAGGCCGCCGGCACCGATGACGGCGACAAGGTCGCCGCCAAGCTGAAGGAGCTGCCGGTCGACGACGTCTTCGCCCATGGCGGCAAGGTCCAGGCGGACGGCCGCATGGTGCACGACATGTACCTGTTCCAGGTCAAGGCGCCGGGCGACAGCACCAAGCCCTGGGACTACTACAAGCAGCTGGCCACCATCCCCGGCGACCAGGCCTTCCTGTCGGCGGAGACCAGCGGCTGCCCGGCGACGGCGAAGAAATAGCAGGCGGATGACCGAAGCGATCCTGGTGGCGGAGGGCCTGACCAAGGCCTTCCGCGGCTTCGTCGCGGTGAAGGGCGTGAACCTCGCCGTGCGCGAGGGCACCATCCACGCCCTGATCGGCCCGAACGGCGCCGGCAAGACCACCGTGTTCAACCTGCTGACCAAGTTCCACCAGCCCACCGCCGGCCGCATCGCCTTCCGCGGCGAGGACATCACCCGGCTGAAGCCGGCCGAGGTGGCACGGCGCGGGCTGGTGCGGTCGTTCCAGATCTCGGCGGTGTTCCCGCATCTGACGGTGCTGGAGAACGTCCGGGTGGCGCTGCAGCGGCCGGAGGGGCTGGCGCGCCAGTTCTGGCGCTCCGCCGGCGTGCTGCGCCGGCTGGACCAGCGGGCGCTGGCGCTGATCGAGGCGGTCAATCTCGGCGACTTCGTGCGGACCACCGCGGTCGACCTGTCCTATGGCCGCAAGCGGGCGCTGGAGATCGCCACCACCCTGGCGCTCGACCCGCCGATGCTGCTGCTGGACGAGCCGATGGCCGGGATGGGGCATGAGGAGATCGGCCGCATCGCCGAGCTGATCGCCAAGGTCGGCGCCGACCGCACCGTGCTGATGGTCGAGCACAACCTGTCCGTCGTCGCCGACCTGTGCGACCGGGTCACGGTGCTGCAGCGCGGCGAGATCCTGGCCGAAGGCAGCTACGCCGAGGTCTCGGCCGATCCCCGGGTGCGCGAGGCCTATATGGGGTCGGAGCATGTCTGAGCCCCTGCTCCACGTGCGCGGGCTGCAGGGCTTCTACGGCGAAAGCCATGTGCTGCACGGCGTCGACATCGACGTGTTCCCGGGCGAGACCGTGACCCTCTTGGGCCGCAACGGCGCCGGCAAGACCACCACGCTGCGCGCCATCATGGGCATATTGCGCCGGCGCCAGGGCACCATCCGGATGGGCGGGACCGACCTGCTGGCGACGCCGCCGCACCGCGTCGCCCGCGCCGGCATCGGCTATGTGCCGGAGGAGCGGGGCATCTTCGCCTCGCTGTCGGTGGCCGAGAACCTGACGCTGCCGCCCAAAGTGGCCGAGGGCGGCATGAGCGTGGCCGAGATCCACCGCCTGTTCCCCAACCTGGCTGAGCGGGCGGGCAGCCAGGGCACCAAGCTGTCGGGCGGCGAGCAGCAGATGCTGGCGATCGCCCGGGTGCTGCGCACCGGGGTCAAGCTGCTGCTGCTGGACGAGCCGACCGAGGGGCTGGCGCCGGTGATCGTGCAGCGCATCGGCGAGCTGCTGCGGGCGCTGAAGGCGCAAGGCATGACCATCCTGCTGGTCGAGCAGAACTTCCGCTTCGCCAGCGCCATCGCCGACCGCCACTACGTGATGGAGGACGGCCGCGTCGTCGCCGAGATCCGGCGCGAGGAGATGGCCGACAAGATGGACCTGCTGCATGAGACGCTGGGAGTCTGAGATGGAGTGCATCCCATGATCCCGCTGCTCGGCATCCCGGTGCAGGTGCTGTTCGGCCAGCTGCTGCTGGGGCTGATCAACGGGTCGTTCTACGCCCTGCTCAGCCTCGGCCTCGCCGTCATCTTCGGGCTGCTCAACGTCATCAACTTCGCCCATGGCGTGCAGTACATGCTGGGCGCCTTCGCCGCCTGGATGCTGCTGAACTTCCTCGGCATCGGCTACTGGCCGGCGCTGGTGCTGGCGCCGCTGATCGTCGCCCTGTTCGGCATCGTGCTGGAGAGGCTGTTCCTGGCCCGGCTGTACCGGTTGGACCCGCTGTACGGCCTGCTGCTGACCTTCGGCGTGGCGCTGATCCTGGAGGGGGTGTTCCGCAGCCTGTACGGCACCTCGGGCCAGCCCTACGCCCCGCCGGCGGCGCTGACCGGGGCGGTCAATCTCGGCTTCATGGTGCTGCCGATCTACCGCGGCTGGGTGATCCTGGCCTCGGCGGTGATCTGCTTCGCCACCTGGTTCGTGATCGAGAAGACGCCGCTGGGCGCCACGCTGCGCGCCGCGACCGAGAACCCGGTGCTGGTCCAGGCCTTCGGCATCAACGTGCCGCGCATGGTGACCCTGACCTATGCCTTCGGGGTCGGCCTGGCCGGGCTGGCGGGGGTGCTGGCCGCCCCGGTCTACCAGGTCAGCCCGCTGATGGGGTCGAACCTGATCATCGTCGTCTTCGCCGTGGTGGTGATCGGCGGCATGGGGTCGATCATGGGCGCCATCGTCACCGGCTTCGCGCTCGGCATCCTCGAGGGGCTGACCAAGGTGTTCTACCCGCCGGCCTCGAACATCGTGGTCTTCGTCATCATGGCCGTGGTGCTGCTGATCCGCCCCGCCGGCCTGTTCGGGCGGGAGCGCTGAGATGGAACGCGGCACGAAGACCGCCGCGGCGCTGGCGGTCCTGATCGTGGTGCTGGGCGCGCCCCACCTGCTGTACCCCGTCTTCCTGATGAAGCTCTTGTGCTTCGCCCTGTTCGCCTGCGCCTTCAACCTCCTGATCGGCTATGTCGGCCTGCTGTCCTTCGGCCATGCCGCCTTCTTCGGCGGCGCCGCCTATGTCACCGCCCATGCCGCCAAGGTGTGGGGCTGGCCGCCGGAGCTGGCGATCCTGGCCGGCACCGCCGCGGCGGCCGTGCTGGGGCTGGTGATCGGCTTCCTCGCCATCCGCCGCCAGGGCATCTATTTCGCGATGATCACCCTGGCGCTGTCGCAGATGGTGTTCTTCGTCGCGCTGCAGGCCCCCTTCACCGGCGGCGAGGACGGCATCCAGTCGGTGCCGCAGGGCCGCATGTTCGGGCTGTTCGACCTGTCCGACACCCTGACCTTCTACCATGTCGTGCTGGCGATCTTCGGCCTCGGCTTCTTCATCATCTGGCGCATCGTGCATTCGCCCTTCGGCCAGATCCTGAAGGCGATCCGCGAGAACGAGCCCCGCGCCATCTCGCTGGGCTACCGGGTCGACGCCTACAAGCTGACCGCCTTCGTGATGTCGGCGGCGCTGGCCGGGCTGGCCGGCGGCACCAAGGCGCTGGTGTTCCAGCTGGCCTCGCTGACCGACATCCAGTGGCAGATGTCGGGCGAGGTGATCCTGATGACGCTGCTGGGCGGCATCGGCACGCTGGTCGGCCCGGTGGTCGGCGCCGGGCTGGTGGCGGCGCTGGAGAACTACCTGGCGGAATCCGCCCTGCCGGTCACGGTGGTCACCGGCGCGATCTTCGTCGTGGTGGTGCTGCTGTTCCGCCGCGGCATCGTCGGCGAGGTCATCCACTGGATGAAGCGCAAGGGATAGGGGTCCTATTGCCCTGAGAGCAATGTTCCGATTCCGCCGGCCCCGGCATCGGACCATCTTGCCGGCATCATGCTGGACCTGACCGTCGCCACCATCCTGGTCGCCTTTGCCGGCGTCTTCCTGATCTCCCTGCTGCGCGGCGCGTTCGGCGGCGGCTTCGCCATCATCGGCATCCCGCTGCTGTCGCTGGTGATGGACCCGGTGACGGCCGGCGGCCTGCTGGCGCCCCTGTTCGTCGCCACCGACCTGGTCGCGCTGCGCTACTGGAAGCCCTCGACCTGGTCGCGGCCGGACCTGGTGCTGCTGCTGCCCGGGCTGGTGGTCGGCGTCGGGCTGGGCACCCTGCTGTTCACCATGCTCGACCACCGCGCCATCGCCATCGTGATGGCGGCGATCACCCTGGCCTTCGTCGGGCTGTGGTTCGCCAAGGGCGCGACCGTCACGATCCGCCCGCGGTCGACGCCCAAGGCGATCGCGGCCGGTTTCACCTCGGGCATGACCACCATGGTGGCGCATTCCGGCGGGCCGCCGCTGGCGATGTACCTGCTGCCGCTGGGCCTCAGCAAGGCCCTCTATGCCGGCACCACCAGCCTGTTCTTCACCGTCGGCAACGCGCTCAAGGCGGTGCCGTGGCTGCTGCTGTCGCAGCCGACCGCCGGGGTCTGGACCCTGATGGCGCTGTGCCTGCCCGCGATCCCCGCCGGCGTCTGGCTGGGCTGGCGGCTGCACGGCAGGCTGGACCAGCGCCAGACCTACCGCGCCTGCTACGGGCTGCTGGTGGTGACGGCGCTGAAGCTGCTGTGGGACGGCGTCTCCGGCTACCTCGCGTGAGCCGCGTCACCACCTCAGCCCCCACCCCTCACGCCGCCGGCTGATAGCCGTATGCTGCGCCCGCGCGCACCACGCGACCGATGCCCGGCCAGCCGAGATGCGCGCCGGCGATCCAAATCCCCGCCTCGGCCGCGTCGGCGAAGACCTTCAGGCGGGTGGCGCGCGCGGTCGGCTGGTCGTCGTCATAGCCCCAGCTGAACGCGGGGTTGCCGAACTGCAAGGCCGGCACATGAACGACGTCCCCGAAGAACAGGAAACGGTCCTCGCCCGTATCGAACGCATAGCCGGAGTGGCCGGGGGCATGGCCGGGCAGGGCGACCGCCCTCAGCCGCTCGGCCACCAGCTCGCCATGCCGGACGGGCTTCAGCAGGGGCCCGAACTGCGCAAGGGGCGCGTAAGCGAAAAAGCCCTCCACGGCCGCCTCGGGGATGACGATCGCCGTCAGGTTCGGAAACAGCACCCGGCCGTCCGGGGTCAGCAGCCCGTGCACGTGATCCTGATGGGTGTGGGTGAGCGCCAGGACCGCGATCGAAGCCGGGTCGATCCCGGCTTCCGCCATGGTCCGCTCTAGACGGCCCACGGTCGGGGCCCAGCCCCCTCCCCCGCTGTCGATCAGGACGCCGTCGACGCCCGGGCCTGCGAGCGCGAAGCAATTGACCGACAGGCGAAGCGGCGCCCCGGCCGGCACAGCCTGCGGCACCGGGTTGTCCTGCGGGTCGCGCAGAAGGTCCGCCGGCATCTCGAGGGTGCCGTCCGAGAGCGACCAGACGCGCCACGCTGCGGACGTGATGCCGAGGACGGTGCTGCTGCGGGATGTCACGATCATGAGGTCCCCTGTCGCAAAGGCACATGGAGGATCGGCGGTCGTTCTTGGAACGACGGCGACGGTACACGAATTGGGACGACGGAGCCCCTCCCCCGGTCACCACCTCGACCCCGACCCGACCCAGTCCAGGCTGGTATTGTAGGTGCCGTGGCGGCGCTGGCCTTCGAGGGCGTAGCGCAGGGCGTCGATGGCGTGGTTCTCGCGGTCCTCCAGCTCGGGCAGGATCTCGCCGCTGCGCGGGTCGGTGCGCCAGCTGTAGAGCGCCAGCTCGTCGACCAGGTGGCGGCACCGGGGATGCACCACGATGTCGTGGCTCAGCAGGAACTCGACGCCCTCCTTGACCGACCCCGGCCCCTTGGCCGCCGCCCGCAGCCGCGGGA
>NZ_JBFRHF010000027.1:0-119607 GCF_052115705.1 Inquilinus sp. 2KB_23
CTCACACCTGAGCCATCCTACCGAACCGGCTTGCACCGATCCGATACTCATAGCTCTACTAGCGTCCGAGATACCGCGCCCGCTTGTTTGTGCCTCCCACCAGAGACCAAACCGCCGGCCGCGTATCCCTTCTCCACTCTCGTCCAACTTGTCCAAGATCCGTGGCTCACCACTCGATTTCCCGAGCTTCAGAGCCGCATCCGCCCGCCGCGCCTTCCCCCTTCAAGGGACGGCCCGCCAGGGCAGAGGTCGTTATTTCGTTTACCGAAGCGGCTTTTGCAACCTTTTTTTTCTTCAGCTGCCCGCCGCTCGCTTCGGTCTCTTTCGAGGCCGTCGCCGCGGCGTCGCCGTCGGTGGAGCGGTTTATAGGGGGGTGATCCGGACCGCGCAAGCGCTTTTTTGCACTTCCGTGAATTTCTTGTCAGAGCAGTCCGAGAGCCCTGAGTTCCTGCTGTAAATGGGCCGGCAGATCGCTCTCCGTGGTCGAGAGATCGCGCGGCGCCGTGGCCGGATCGAGATAGCGCCAGCCCTGGAAGGCGCGCAGCGGCCGGGCCTCCACCTGCACCAGTTCCGGCGCGTAGAGCAGGCGGCAATAGGTGTCCCCGTCCTCGTCGGTCACCATGAACATGTCGAGGATCGGCTGGCGCAGCAGAATCACGTGACGGATCACCCAGAAGATCGAGCCGCCGCCGATCAGCTCGTCCCGCCGGGTCGGCATGCGCTTGGTGTAGCCGTAGACGACCTCGCGCCCGTCGACGATGTGGCGCCGGCCCCGTTGGACCGTTTCGAGCTGGGCCGGCTCGGCAATGCCGACCGCGACCTTCAACAGATGGACAGGCACAGTTCCTCCGCGGCCGCACACAGCGGCCAGGTTCCGGATATCGCGCCGGGGATCAGAAGACCTGAAGGCCCGCGGATCAAGCGTCCGAATCGCCACCCCGGGCGATCAGGGCGCGGGCGACCTTCGAGGCCGGCGGCCGGTCGAGCACGCCGGAGATGAATCGGGTGGCGTCGAGCAGCCGGTCCATCGCGACTCCGCTGGCGATGCCCAGCCCGTCGAGCAGGTACAGCACGTCCTCCGTCGCGACATTGCCGGTGGCGCCCTTGGCGTAGGGGCAGCCGCCGAGCCCGGCCACCGCCGAATCGACCACGGCGATGCCGCGGTCCAGCGCCGCGTGGATGTTGGCGACGGCCATGCCGTAGGTGTCGTGGAAATGTACCGCCAGCGAGTCGCGCGGGATCCGCGCCGACACCGCGTCGATCATCGCCACCGCCTTGCTGGGCGTGCCGATTCCGATGGTGTCGCCCAGGCTGACCTCATAGCAGCCCAGGCCGAACAGCGCCGCCGAGACCTCGGCGACCTTCTCGGCCGGCACCTCCCCCTCATAGGGGCAGCCGAGCACGCAGGAGACATAGCCGCGGACCGTCAGCCCGGCGGCCCGCGCCCGGGCGACCACGGGAGCGAATCGGGCCAGGCTTTCGGCGATCGAGCAGTTGATGTTGCGGCGGCTGAAGCTTTCCGACGCGGCGCCGAACACTGCGACCTCGGTCGCCCCGGCGGCCAGCGCCGCGTCCAGCCCGGTGTCGTTCGGCACCAGCACCGGATAGGTGATGTCGGGCGCTCGCGCGATTCGCGCCATGACCTCGGCCGAATCGGCCATCTGCGGCACCCATTTCGGGCTGACGAAGGCCCCGGCCTCGATCGTCTTCAGCCCGGTCGCCGATAGCAGGTCGATCAGTCCGACCTTGGCGGCGAGCGGCACCACCGCCTTCTCGTTCTGCAGCCCGTCGCGCGGGCCGACCTCGACGATGCGGACGCTGGCGGGACGCCGGGTCATCTCAGGCCGCCTCGAATCCGATCAGGGCCACGCCCTCCTCGACCTGGTCGCCGGCGGCGAAGGGCAGGCTGGTGACGGTGCCGTCGGCCGGCGCCGCCACCGTGTGCTCCATCTTCATCGCCTCGAGCACGATCAGCGGCTGGCCCTTGGTCACCTGGGCCCCCGATTCGACCAGCACGGCGATGACCCGCCCCGGCATCGGCGCGGTCAGCCGGTCGGCGGCGGCCGCATCCTCGCCGGCATGGGCCAGCGGATCGACGATGCCGAACACCCGGCCGGCACCGTCGCGCAGCACCGCCACGCGCTCGCCTGTCACCACGATGGTCGCCCGGATTGTGCGGTCGCCCAGCCGGGCGGTGAGCTCGCCGTCGCGCAGCGTGCCGCTGACCTCGACCGGCCCGTCCGGCGTGGTCACGGCCAGGCCGCCATGCCGGTGGTAGCGCACCGCCACCGGGATCTCGGTGTCGCCATCGGCGAGGCGCAGCATCTCCACCGCCTCGTCATTGAGGCGCCAGCCATCGGCCAGGCCCCAGGGACTGGCGCGGTCGCGCCTGCGGCCGAGCACCAGGCCGAGCCCGGCCAGTGCGACCTCGTCGGCCGAGGCCGGCGCGGGCGGCGGCAGCAGGTCGGCGGCGTGGCGGCCGATGAAGCCGGTGTCGAGCTCCGCCGCGGCGAAGGCCGGATGGTGGGCGATCGCCCGCAGGAAGTCGAGATTGGTGGCGAGGCCGGCGATCCGCGCCTGGTCCAGCGCCCGGCGCAGCCGCCGCACCGCCGCCGGCCGGTCGCGGTCCCACACGATCAGCTTGGCAATCATCGGGTCGTAATGGACCGAGATCGCATCGCCCTGGCGCACGCCCGAATCGATCCGGACATGCGGCGGCGCCTCGGGCAGCGCCAGATGCGCCAGCCGCCCGGTCTGCGGCAGGAAGCCGGCCTGCGGGTCCTCGGCATAGAGCCGGACCTCGATCGCGGCGCCATTGATGGCAAGGTCGTCCTGGGCCAGCGGCAGGGTGCCGCCCGCCGCGACCTGCAACTGCCAGTCGACCAGGTCCAGCCCGGTGATCGCCTCGGTGACGGGGTGCTCGACCTGCAGCCGGGTGTTCATCTCCATGAAGTAGAAGCGGCCATCGGCATCGAGCAGGAATTCGACCGTCCCGGCGCCGACATAGCCGATGGCCTGGGCGGCGGCGACCGCGGCCTCGCCCATCGCCTTGCGGATAGCGGGGTCCAGGCCGGGGGCCGGCGCCTCCTCCACCACCTTCTGGTGACGGCGCTGGATCGAGCAGTCGCGCTCGAACAGGTAGACGCAGTGGCCGTGGCTGTCGGCGAAGACCTGGATCTCGACATGGCGCGGCCGGGCGAGATAGCGCTCGATCAGCACCCGGTCGTCGCCGAAGGAGGACGAGGCCTCGCGCTTGGCGCCGGCGAGCTGGTCGGCGAACTCCTCCGCGCGCTCGACCACGCGCATGCCCTTGCCGCCGCCGCCGGCCGAGGCCTTGATCAGCACGGGGAAGCCGATCTGCGCCGCCTCGGCGGCAAGGCGGACCGGATCCTGGTCGGCCTCGTGGTAGCCGGGCACCAGCGGCACGCCGGCCGCCGCCATCAGCGCCTTGGCCTCGCTCTTGCCGCCCATGGCGCGGATGGCCGAGGGCGGCGGGCCGACGAAGGTGATGCCGGCCTGGCCGCAGGCCTCGGCGAAATCCGCGTTCTCGGACAGGAAGCCATAGCCGGGATGGATCGCCTGGGCTCCGGTCTCCGCCGCCGCGGCCAGGATGGCGTCGGCCTTCAGATAGCTCTCCCGCGCCGGGGCCGGGCCGATTCGGACCGCGACATCGGCCTCGGCGACGTGGCGGGCGCCGGCATCCGCATCGGAATACACGGCGACGGTGCGCAGGCCGAGGCGCCGCGCGGTGCGGATCACCCGGCAGGCGATCTCTCCGCGATTGGCGATCAGAAGCGTGTCGAACATTCCCATCCCGGTGCTGCCGCCTGATTTGAGCAACAATCTAACAGGGGTGGGTTCGCTTCGCGCACGGGAAATCGCAGCCCGGTCCGGCTCGCTATTTCGGCCGGCCATCGGCCAGCACCAGCCGGGCCGCCAGGCCGAGGAAGACCACCCCGGTGAAGCCGTTGAGCAGCCGTGCCACCACCGGCTGCCGGGCCAGGACCCGGCCGACCCCGCCGGACGACATGCCGACCAGGGCATTGATGGTGGTGCCGGAGATGTTGCCCAGCGTGCCCAGCACCAGGATCTGCAGCACCGCGTCGTGCGACCGGTCGACGAATTGCGGCAGGAAGGCGATGAAGAACAGCGCCACCTTCGGGTTGAGGACGTTGGTCACCATGCCGTCGAGGAAGATCCGGCCCGCCGGGCGCGGCGGCAGCGGTCCGGCGGCGCCGAGGCCGGGCGCGGTGGAGCGCAGCGCCTTGACCCCGAGCCACAGCAGATAGGCGGCGCCGCCCCAGCGCAGGATCTCGAAGGCGAGCGGGGAGGCTGCGAACAGCCCGGCCAGGCCCAGCGCCGCGGCCATGGTGTGCACCGCCGCACCGCCGCCGATGCCGAGCGCCGCGGCCAAGCCGGCGCGCGGTCCGCGGGAGACGCCGTTGGCGAAGCAGAACAGCATGTCGGGCCCGGGCGTCAGGTTCAGCGCCAGGGCGGCCGCCATATACAGCGCAAGCGTGGCCGGATCGAACATGGTGATCTTCCCGCAACGGATACGACCCGCAGGTTAGACCTGGACCACGCCGCCCGTCTCAGCCGATCGCCATCGCCGCCGTCAGGGCTGCCCCCTGGAATCCGCGATCGGCGGGGCCGCGCTGGCCATGCCCGACGCTCCACCGCGATGGCCACTCCAGCCGCTCGATCCCGGAGGCCGAGGCGGCCGAGAGCGAGGACCAGGGCGCCGTTTCGCCGAGGCGGCCCATCACGCCGCCCGGCCCCATGTCGGGATGGAGGACGAGCTGGATGTCGAAGGCTGTGTCCGGGCGCAGCGGCGGGCCGAACCAGTGATGCGGGCTGCGGCCCGGCTCGCGCCCCACAATCACGGTCAGAACCTGCCGCGGTCCGCGCAGCCCGATCCAGAGCGGCGCGAGGCTGCCGGGGTCGAACGCCGACACCAGGGTCTGGGCCGCGCTGGTCCCGGCCGGCGCCACCCGGCCGGTGAAGAGGAAAGTGACGAAGCGGCCCGGGTCCAGCCCGCCACTCAGCGGCGCGGCACCCTCTCCCATCGGCAGGATGCGCCAGGCGTCGTCGGGAATCGGAGGCAGGGGCCATTCCAGGCGCTCGCGGACGCGCCCATCGGTATCCAGCACCTGACAGCGCAGGCCTTCGGCATCGAGCGCCGCCTGGACGCAATGCAGATACTCCACCCCTTCCGGCATGCGGTGGGCGGTGCCAGCGCCCGCGGTGCAGAGCTGCAGCAGGCCGTCATGCACCTGCACGTCATAGGCCAGGATGTGGCTGCAGACATAGGCGAGCACGCCGGCCTCGACCAGCAGGGCCCAGAACGCCTTGGCGTGGTCGGGCCCGATCTCGCGCTGCCACGGGCCGGAGAAGCCGTTGACCGGATGGACCGGGTGATGGCCGACCACCAGCTTGTGCTGCGCATCGGCATGCTGGCCCAGCACCTGGCGCAGCCAGTCGGTCTCGACATGGCCTTCGCCGCCGAGGCCGGTCCACAGCGTGTGGACGAAGACCATCAGCAGGTCGCCGCGCCGGACCCAGTAGGACAGGCCCTGCTGCCCCGGCGGCCCGTTGCGGGGCAGGTCGAGCATCTCGCGGAACACCGCCTCGCTCATCTCGTCATAGGCGGTGTGGTTGCCGGTGGTGTGCCAGATCGGGGTCATCAGGCGGTCGAGCCAGCCCATCTCCTGGTCCAGCCAGTGCCGCCACTGCGCCCGCAGCGACCCGGCATCGGCGGTCAGACCGATGATCTCGTCGCCCGGGAACAGGATGAACTCCGGCTGCGGTGCGAGCCGGCGGAGGACCGTGTTGACCGCGGCGAATGTCCGCTCATGCAGGGCGCCGGGGACGCCGGAGCAGGCGTCGCCATAGAGGACGAACTGGTGCCCCTGCCCTCGCGGCAGCAGGGCGGGAATGGCGTCGGGCGGTGTCGCCGGCCCGGACATCAGAACCGGTCGGCGCGGTAGGGCGACGGGTCGACCACGGTGTCGTCGCCGGTCACCATCTCGGCGATCAGCCGGCCGGTGACCGGGCCCAGGGTAAAGCCGTGATGGGCGTGGCCGAAGGCGAACCACAGGCCCTGGTGCCGCAAGGCGGGGCCGATCACCGGCCGCATGTCGGGCAGGCAGGGCCGGGCGCCGAGCCAGGGCCGGTCCTCGACCCGGTCGGCCAGGGGAAACAGCGTCCGCGCCAGGGTCTCGGCGGCGTCCAGCTGCACCGGGGTCGGCGCCGCGTCGCGCGGCCCCATCTCGACCCCGGTGGTCAGGCGGATGCCACGGGCCATCGGCGTCAGCACGAAGCCGCGTTCGGCGTCGAGCACCGGGCGGTGCAGCACCGCGTTGCCCTGCGCGGTGTAATGGATGTGGTAGCCGCGCTTGACCGCGAGCGGGATGCGGTAGCCGAGCGGCCGGATGACGTCCGTCGACCACGGCCCCAGGGCCACCACCGCGTCGCGCGCCGCGACCGGCCCGTCCTCACCGCGCAGGGTCCAGCCGCCATCCGCCGGCTGCAGCGTGCGCGCATCGGCGGTGACGAAGCGGCCGCCGCGGCGCAGGAACAGGTCGGCATAGCCCTTGGTCACGGCGCCGGGATCCGCCACCGACACCGGGTCCTGCCAATGCACGGCGCCGGCGAGCCCTTCCGCCAGATGCGGCTCCAGCCCGCGCAGCTGGGCGGGGTCGAGCACGGTGCAGCGCAGGGCATGGGCCGCGGCCGACACCGCCTCGGCCGCCCCTTCCTTCAGACCGCGGGCGGTGCGGTAGGCGGCGACCCAGCCGGTCTCGCGCGCGAGATGGCTGATCCCGGCCTGCTCCATCAGCGGCCGGTGCTCGTCGACGCAGCGCTCGATCAGCGGCAGCATCGCCCGCGCCGCCTCGGCCAGCCGGGCGGGCGAGGAGTGGCGCCAGTACTGGAACAGCCAGGGCGCCACCCGCGGCAGGAAGGCCCAGTGATAGCGCACGTCGACCTGCCGGTTCAGGGCGTAGCGCAGCAGGTCGAGGACCGAGCGCGGGAAGGCGTAGGGCACGACGCTGGCGCGTTCGATCAGCCCGGCATTGCCGTAACTGGTTTCCTCACCCGCGCCGCGGCGGTCGACCAGCACCACCGACCGGCCGCGGGCCTGCAGGTGCAGCGCCGCGGACACCCCGATGATTCCGGCCCCGAGAACGGCGACATCGCTTCTGATCACGGATCGTCACGCCTTTCCGGGCCACGCATCGCGAGACGGCGAGAATACCGTCCGCGCAGCCGGCGTCCAGGCCTTCGCCGGCATGCGATCCCTGCGCGCCGGCCCATCCCCTAATCAAGGGGGATGCCACGATTCCGGAAATCGGAACAGACTGAGTGCAATGGTCGGGGCGATCCTGCACGGATCGTGCTTCGCCGGCGACGGGGCCGCCGCCCTGAACGCCCTGGCCGACGACTATGCCGAACGGCTGCGCGAGGAGATGAGCCGCGTCGCCGGGTGACCGCGAGACTGCGGCCGGGCGGGGGATGTCCGGCCGATGACCGACTTGTCCATGAGGGGTAGTGATGCAGAGAATCGATCGCGCGTTCTTCATCGTGGCCGTGGTGCTGGGGCTGGCCGGCATGGTGCTGGGAATCCAGATGGGGATGGCCCACGACTTCCAGCTGGTACCGGTGCACACCCACATCAATCTGGTGGGCTGGGTCTCGATGGCCCTGTTCGGCCTTGGCTACCGGGTCGGCCTGGCCAAGAACGGCCGGCTGGCCGTGGTGCATTTCTGGGTCGCCCTGGCCGGCGCCATCCTGCTGCCGGTCGGCATCTACTATGCCGTCACCCGGGAGCAGCAGGCGGTGGTGATCGTCGGCTCGCTGCTGACGCTCGGCTCGCTGCTGCTGTTCCTGGTCAATGTCCTGCGGGCGCCGTCCGCGGCGACGTCGAACCGATAGGCCGGCACGGGATCCCGGCTGTCTAAGCCAGCCAGCCGGGCTTGCGCTTTTCCAGGAAGGCGGCGACGCCGTCCTTGCCCTCGGCCCCGGCGCGGATCGCGGCGATGCGGCGGGCGCATTCCTCCTCGACCTCGGCCGGCGGCTTGCCCGCGACCGTCGCGACCAGGTCCTTCGCCGCCCGCACCGCCGCCGGGCCGTTGCCGCGCAACGCGGCCAGGACCTGCCGCGCCGTCTCGTCCAGCGCATCGCTCGACACCAGCTCGTGCACCAGGCCGAGGCGCCGGGCCTCCACCGGGTCGAAGCGCTCGGCGGTCAGGAAGTAGCGGCGGGCGGCGCGGGCGCCGATGGCCCGCACGACATAGGGGCTGATCACCGCCGGGATCAGGCCCAACTTGACCTCGGACAGCGAGAAGCTCGCCGCCTCGGTGGCGATGGCGATGTCGCAGCAAGCCACCAGCCCGACCCCGCCGCCATAGGCCGCGCCCTGGACCAAGGCGAGGGTCGGCTTGGGCAGGGTGTCGATGGTGCGCATCAGCGTGGCCAGGGCGCGGGCGTCGGCAAGGTTGGCGGCCTCGTCGTACTCCGCCATGCGGCGCATCCAGTCGAGATCGGCACCGGCCGAGAAGCTCTTGCCCGTCGCGCGCAGCACCACGGCGCGCACCGCATCGTCCTGGCCGAGCCGGGCGAAGGCCGCGGTCAGGTCGGCGATGACATGCTCGTCGAAGGCGTTGTGCCGGTCCGGCCGGTCCATGGTGACCGTGCCGACGCCGTCCTTGATCTCGGTTCCGATCGCGCTCATCGCACCACCCAGCTGAGGACCAGGAGGCCGAGCAGCCCCCAGACGATGCCGGCCACGATCGCCCGGCGGATGAAGGCGCGGATCGCGGTGTAGAGCAGCAGCAGGCCGATCGCCAGCAGCACGAAGGAGAACACCGAGGCGTTCATGCCGATGGCCTTGGCCATGCCGCCGAGGAAGTCGTTGACCGCGCCGCTGAGGCCGTCGACCACGCCGCGGACCGCGCGGATGATGAAGCCGATCACCGCGCCCAGCGTCTCACCGAGCCATTCGAAGAAGCTCTGCGTCTCGATCACGAAGTGGTTGGACCGGAGGATGTCGTAGAGAAACAGATCGAGCATCAGGATCCCCGTCACATCCGGAACACGCCGAAGCGCGTCGGTTCGATCGGCGCGTTCAGCGCGGCGGACAGCGCCAGCGCCAGCGCCCGCCGGCTGTCGGCCGGGTCGATCACGCCGTCGTCCCACAGCCGCGCCGAGGCGTAGTAGGGATGGCCCTGCAACTCGTACTGGTCGCGGATCGGCGCCTTGAACGCCTCCTCCTCCGCCTCAGGCCAGGACCCGCCCTTGGCCTCGATGCCGTCGCGGCGCACCTGGCCCAGCACGTTGGCCGCCTGCTCGCCGCCCATCACCGAGATCCGGGCGTTCGGCCACATGAACAGGAAGCGCGGCCCGTATGCCCGGCCACACATGCCGTAATTGCCGGCGCCGAAGCTGCCGCCGATCAAGAGGGTCAGCTTCGGAACCTTGGCGCAGGCCACCGCGGTGACCAGCTTGGCTCCGTCCTTGGCGATGCCGCCGCGTTCGTATTTCGACCCGACCATGAAGCCGGTGATGTTCTGCAGGAACAGCAGCGGGATGCCGCGCTGGGCGCAGAGCTCGACGAAATGCGCGCCCTTCAGCGCGCTTTCCGAGAACAGGATGCCGTTGTTGGCGACGATGCCGACCGGAATGCCCCAGAGATGGGCGAAGCCGCAGACCAGGGTGGTGCCGTACAGCGCCTTGAACTCGTCGAACTCGGAGCCGTCGACCAGCCGGGCGATCACCTCGCGCACGTCGAACGGCTTGCGCAGGTCGGTGCCGGTGATGCCGTAGAGATCGGTCGCCGAATACAGCGGGTCGACCGGGTCGCGCAAAGCGAGGTCCGGGCGCTTGGTCCGGTTGAGGGTGCCGACGATGCGGCGGGCGATCGCCAGGGCGTGGTGGTCGTCCTGGGCGTAGTGGTCGGTGACGCCGGAAACCCGGCTGTGGACGTCGGCGCCGCCGAGTTCCTCGGCCGTAACCACCTCGCCGGTCGCCGCCTTCACCAGCGGCGGGCCGCCGAGGAAGATGGTGCCCTGGCCCTTCACGATGATCGATTCATCCGACATCGCCGGGACATAGGCGCCGCCGGCGGTGCAGGACCCCATCACCACCGCGATCTGCGGCACGCCGGCCGCCGACATCGTCGCCTGGTTGTAGAAGATCCGCCCGAAATGGTCGCGGTCTGGGAAGACCTGGTCCTGCAGCGGCAGGAAAGCGCCGCCCGAATCGACGAGATAGAGGCAAGGCAGGTTGTTCTCGCGCGCGATCTCCTGCGCCCGCAGGTGCTTCTTCACCGTCAGCGGATAGTAGGTGCCGCCCTTGACCGTCGCGTCGTTGACCACGACGACGCATTCCTGGCCCGACACCGGCCCGATGCCGGTGATGATGCCGGCCGCGGGCACGTCGTCCTCGTAGACGCCATGGCCGGCCAGCTGCGACAGCTCGAGGAACGGCGCACCGGGGTCGAGCAGCGCCCGCACCCGGTCGCGCGGCAGCAGCTTGCCGCGGCTGACATGGCGGTCGCGCGCCGCCTGGCCGCCGCCCAGCTTGATGCGGGCGACGGTCGCCTGCAGGTCGTCGACGGCCGCGCGCATGGCGGTTTCATTGTCGCGAAAGGCGGGGGACCGGGGATCGACCGCGGTCTTCAGGACGGGCATGGGCGCTCCAGCTCAAGCCAACGGTTGCCGCGCACCATGCCGGGACGGAAGAGTCGGAGCAAGGGCAGAACGATTGTTACCCCGAAAGCGATGGCCGCCCGGACCACCCGGCCGCCGGGGCGCGGATGTGAGAAAGGGGGCCGAAGCCCCCTTTCGGATCGTTATGCAGCGATCGGGATCACGGGCACTGCGGGTCGCCCTTGGTGCATTGCGGGCCGTTGGTCACCAGCTGGTTCGGCGCGCGGTAGACGTTGCGGTTGACGACGGTGCCGTTCGCGTCGACCTGCGTGGTCGAGCTTTCAAGGGTCGACCCCGGCGGCACGTTGGCCGGGAGGGTGCCCGGCACCACCACGGTGTCCGCCGGCTGGGCGCAGGCTCCGAGCGCCAGAAACGCAGCGAAACCGGTGAGGATGACGGCTCTACGAAGTTCGATGCGCATGGCACTTTCTCCTGTTTCTTATGATCGATCGGGCCGCAAAAAACGACGCTTCCCCGATACAACACACGGAGGGTGGTTCAAGCTCCCTGCAATTTCAACCTTGAAACCTGCTGAATTGCCGCCGCTTCGAGTCGCTTGGTCCAGTCATATGCCTCGCGCCCCGTACAGAGGCCGAGGCATACGGCTATGCCCAATCGGGATTGGGGATCGCCTGGTAGGCGCGGCGCAGCGCATCGGACCAGCTCTGCCGCAGCCCGGCGAAGTACGGATCGTCCTCGCCGACCCGCTTGCGCAGCCCGATCGCCAGGGCGTCGCGGCGGTACAGCGCCACGTCGATCGGCAGCCCGACCGACAGGTTGCTGCGCAGGGTCGAATCCATCGACACCAGCCCGAGCTTGAGCCCGTCGATCATCGGCGTCTCAAAGCGGGCGGCGCGGTCGAGGATCGGCTTGCCGTATTTGTGCTCGCCGATCTGGAGATAGGGGGTGTCCGCCGTCGCCTCGATGAAGTT
This sequence comes from Inquilinus sp. 2KB_23, assembly GCF_052115705.1. Lineage (NCBI taxonomy): Bacteria > Pseudomonadati > Pseudomonadota > Alphaproteobacteria > Rhodospirillales > Rhodospirillaceae > Inquilinus > Inquilinus sp. 2KB_23. The sequence continues at coordinate 11,639 of NZ_JBFRHF010000027.1, forward strand.
GCCGGCCTGGTAGATCTCGAACAGCCGGCAGCGCCGGCCCTTGATCTGCCCGCCGAGCAGGAAGGAGGCGTTGAAGCCGCCGGCATGCTGCTCCATCGCCGGGCCGTCGCGGTCCCACACCGCGCGCACCGCCTCGCCCACCAGCTCGGAGCAGCGGAACATCGACGGCGCGTTGATCAGGCTCTCGCGCTTGTCGTCGGCAGCGTCGACCGCTTCCGACAGCAGCGCCACCACCGACTGGGTGATGGCGAGGTTGCCGGCGGTGAGCAGGATCAACGCCCGCTCACCCGGGCGTTCCCAGATGTGCATCTTGCGGAAGGTGGAGATGTTGTCGACACCGGCATTGGTCCGGGTGTCGGAGATCATCACCAGCCCTTCTTCGAGCAGGAGACCGAGTCCGTAGGTCATGCGCAACAATCCGGGGGCATCGGGGAAAAGATGGGGCGATCAGGCCTGCGCCTGGGTCTGGGACTGGCCGACGCGGACCGTGACCTCCAGCGCCTCGCCGCTGCCGCCGTGGCGCAGGCCGCGGACCGGCGCGGCGTCGCGGTAGTCGAGGCCGATGGCGACGCGGACATAGTGCTCGGTCGGGCAGATGCCGTTGGCGGCGTCGAAGCCGACCCAGCCCAGCCCTTCGATGAAGGCCTCGGCCCAGGCATGGCCGGCGGCCTGCTCGACGCTGCCGTCGGCCATAAGCAGGTAGCCGCCGACATAGCGGGCCGGCAGGCCGAGATGCCGCGCGCAGGCGAGGAAGACATGGGTGTGATCCTGGCACACGCCGATGCCGGCCGCGAGCGCCTCGGCAGCGGTGGTGGCGGAATCGGTCTGGCCGGGCTGGAAGGCGATCCGCGCGCGCACCGTCCGGGTCAGCGCATGGGCGCGTGCCAGCGGGTCGGGCCCGGCCTCGGCCGCGACCGTGTCCGCCAGGTCGCGCAGCGCCGCATCGGCCAGGGCCAGCGGTGACGGGCGGAGATAGAAGGCCGGCGGGAACGGCTCGATCGTCCCGGTGACGATGCCCTGGGTGTCGTGGGTGTGGACCTCGCCCTCGACCAGCAGGGTCAGCGCGTCGTGCGGGCGTTCCAGCGACATCATGTCGACGGTGTTGCCGTAGCCGTCCTCGCCGGGGGCAAGGTTGGCCCCGGCTGGCGGCACCACGCGCCAGCGCAGCACCTCCTGCCCGTCATGCGACCGCGGCGTCAGGCGCAGCATCTGCAGCGTCCGGTCGACCGGCGTGTCGTAGCGGTAACGGGTCTCGTGTCGGATCAGGAGGCGCATCTGGAGGGGCCGGGGGTCAGAGGAGGTAGGCCTTGCTGACCTCGAGGCCGAGGATGTTGTTCTGCTGGATGAAGTCGGTCAGGTACTCGTGCAGTCCCGTTCGTAAAATTGCGTCGATCCGCCCATAACGCAAGCGCGAATGGATTTCCCCTGCCAAGCGTTCGCATTCGTGCTTGCCGCCATAGAGGTCGGCGAGCTGGCCCAGCAGGTCGACCATCTCGTGGAAGCAGCCGGCCAGCGACCGCGGCATCTCCGGCCGCAGCACCAGCAGCTCGGCCACCTGCCAGGGCTTGATCCCGTCGCGGTAGAGATAGGCGTAGCTGCCGAGGGCCGAGGCGCCGCGCAGGATCGCCGCCCACTGGTAGAAGTCGAGCCCGCCGCCGACCTCCTCATAGGCCGGCAGCAGCACATGGTACTTCACGTCGAGCAGGCGGGCGGTGCTGTCCGCCCGTTCCAGGAAGACGCCGAGCTGCAGGAAGATGTGGGCGTCGTCGCGGATCATGGTGGTGACCACGGCGCCCTGGAACATGATCGCGCGTTCCTTGATCCACTCCAGGAAGCCGCGGAGGTCGCCGTCCCGGATCAGCGCGTCCTTGCCGCCCTCGAGCTCGAGCCAGGTGGCGTTCAGCGTCTCCCACATCGGCCGGGTCAGCGCGGCGCGCACCGCGCGGCCGTTGGTCCGCGCCCGCTGCAGGCAGGAGCGGATGCTGGAGCCGTTGTCCTGGTCGAGCGCGATGTAGTCGACCACCGTCGCCGCGGTCGCCTCCTCGTGCTTCTTGTAGAAGCCCTCCTCGCAGCCGGAGATGACGACGGCGGAGTGCCATTCGTCCTGGTGCCCGCCGCCGCTGTGCGGGGTCAGCGCCATGCGGTCGGCGACCTCCAGGATGCGGGCGAGGTTTTCGGCGCGCTCGACGTAGCGGCCGAGCCAGTAGAGGCTGTCGGCGGTGCGGCTCAGCATCCCGATGGTCCCGTGTTGATTCCGCCCGTCCTGATTCCGCGCATCGTCATTCGGTCAGCACCCAGGTGTCCTTGGTGCCCCCGCCTTGGCTGGAGTTGACCACCAAAGAGCCTTCGCGCAGGGCGACCCGGGTCAGCCCGCCCGGCACGATGCGGACACGGTCGCCGGTCAGCACGAAGGGGCGCAGGTCGACATGCCGCGGCGCCACCCCCTGCTCGACGAAGGTCGGGCAGGTCGACAGCGCCAGGGTCGGCTGGGCGATGAACTGGTCGGGCTGGGCCTTGACCCGCTCGGCATAGGCCTCGCGCTCGGCCCGGCTGGCGGTCGGCCCCACCAGCATGCCGTAGCCGCCGGAGCCTGCGACCTCCTTCACCACCAGCTCGTCGAGCTTGCCCAGGACATGGCTGCACTCGTCGGGCTTGGAGCAGTCCCAGGTCGGGACGTTCTTCAGGATCGGCTCCTCGCCCAGGTAGAAGCGGATCATCGCCGGGACGTGGATGTACATCGCCTTGTTGTCGGCGATGCCGGTGCCCATGGCGTTGGCCAGGGCGACGTTGCCGGCGCGGTAGGCATGGTAGAGGCCGGGCACGCCCAGCATCGAATCCGGGTTGAACACCAGCGGGTCGATGAACTCGTCGTCGATCCGGCGGTAGATCACGTCGACCCGCTTCGGCCCGCGGGTGGTGCGCATGTAGACCACGGCATCGCGGACGAACAGGTCCGGGCCTTCGACCAGCTCGATCCCCATCCGGTCGGCGAGGAAGCTGTGCTCGAAATAGGCGCTGTTGTAGATGCCGGGGGTCAAGAGCGCGACGGTCGGCCCGCCCTCGCAGTTGCGCGGCGCGATCGAGGCCAGGGTGGCCAGCAGCTCCTGCGGGTAGTGCTCGACCGGGGCGACGCTGTGCCGGGCGAACAGCTCCGGGAACAGCCGCATCATCATCTCGCGGCCTTCCAGCATGTAGGACACGCCGGACGGGGTGCGGACATTGTCCTCCAGCACGTAGAACTCGCTCGGCCCCACCCGCACGATGTCGATGCCGGCGATGTGGGTGTAGATGCCGCCCGGCGGGTCGAGGCCCTGCATCTCCGGGAGGTAGCCGGGATTGTGCAGCACCAGCCGCTCCGGCACCTTGCCGGCGCGCAGGATCTCCTGCCCGTGATAGATGTCGTGCAGGAAGGCGTTGAGCGCCTTCACCCGCTGCGCCAGCCCCTGCTCCAGGTGCTGCCATTCGGCCGCGTCGAGCACGCGGGGCATGATGTCGAAGGGGATCAGCCGCTCCGGGTCGCCGCCCTCGCCATAGACCGCGAAGGTGATGCCGATGCGGCGGAACAGGGCGGCCGCCTCACGCCGCTTGATGTCGAAGACCGATCCCGGCGTCGCCGCCAGCCAATCCGCCAGGGCCGCATAGGGGGTCCGGACCGGCCCCCCGCCCATTTCGTCGAATGCCTGCACAGATCCTCCGGGACGACTTGCTCGACGAAACTATCAAGCAAGCCATATGCCACGGATCGCAAGCAAAAATCGGCGGGGCCCGCCTGCGGTTGCCTAAAACTACGGCAGGCCCTGCCGGGTCAGTAGGCGTAGGCCGCGAAGATCGGGTCGACCGAGCCTTTCCACTCGGTCTGGTAGCGGCGCAGCATCTCCGACGCCTGGCTTTCGCCGGACTCGGCGATCTGCTGCAGGTCGTTGAGGAAGCCCTCCTCGGTGCCGCCGATGGCATCGGTCGCGGCCCGGGCGGCCAGGCCGTGGCGGGCGATCGCCAGCACCCGCAGCGCCACGTCGCGCAGCGTGCCGCCGCGGAACGGGGTGGCGAGGCCCAGCCGTGGCACGTCGCGGCGCAGCGCCGCCCGTTCGGCCTGGGTCCAGTCCTTGACCAGGTCCCAGGCGGCGTCGAGCGCGGTGCCGTCGTACAGCAGCCCGACCCACAGCGCCGGCAGGGCGCACAGGCGGGACCACGGTCCGCCATCCGCGCCGCGCATCTCCAGGAACTTCTTCAGCCGGACCTCGGGGAAGGCCGTGGTCAGGTGGTCGGCCCAGTCGTTCAGCGTCGGCAGGTGGCCGGGATAGACCGGCAGCTCGCCCTTGAGGAAGGCGCGGAAGCTGTGGCCGGACGCGTCGATGTAGCGGCCGTCGCGGTAGACGAAGTACATCGGCACGTCGAGCAGGTAGTCGACATAGCGCTCGAAGCCGAAGCCGTCCTCGAACACGAAGGGCAGGTCGCCGGTGCGGTCGGGGTCGGTGTCGGTCCAGATGTGGCTGCGGAAGCTCTGGAACCCGTTCGGCTTGCCCTCGATGAAGGGCGAGTTGGCGAACAGCGCCGTCGCCACCGGCTGCAGCGCCAGGCTGGCCCGGAACTTCTTGACCATGTCGGCTTCGGAGGCGAAGTCGAGATTGACCTGCACGGTGCAGGTCCGCTTCATCATGTCGATGCCGAGCGAGCCGCGCTTCGGCATGTAGTCGCGCATGATCTTGTAGCGGCCCTTCGGCATCCAGCCGATGTCCTCGCGCCGCCATTTCGGCTGGAAGCCCAGGCCGATCATGCCGATGCCGAGCTGCTCTCCGACCTTCTTCACCAGGGCGAGATGGTCGGCCACCTCGGCGCAGGTCTCGTGGATGCTGCGCAGCGGCGCGCCCGACAGCTCGACCTGGCCGCCCGGCTCCAGCGTCACCGAGGCCTTGTCGCGGACCAGGGCGATCAGGTTGCCGTCTTCCTCGACCCGCTCCCAGCCGCAGCCGGCGAGGCCTTCCAGCACCGCGCGGATGCCGTCCGGGCCCTCATAGTGCAGCGGCCGCAGGTCGGAGAGCCGGAAGGCGAACTTCTCGTGCTCGGTGCCGATGCGCCAATCCTCCACCGGCTTCGAGCCGGAGGCGAGGTAGTCGACGAGCTGCGCCTTGCTCTCGATCGGTGCGGCGCTGGCGGTCTGCGGACCGGACATGGGCGAGAACTCGGGTGTCGGGATGGGGTGAGGTCAGAGGCGATGCGGCGGCCGGTCGCGCCCGTCGCCGGCCAGCATCTGCCAGACCGCGAGCGCGGCGATGGCCGCCGTGTCGGCGCGCAGAATACGAGGGCCGAGGCCGACGGGTCGAACAAATTCGTGACGGTGCAGCAGGGCGAGCTCGGCGGCGTCGAAACCGCCCTCCGGACCGACCAGGAGGGCGGCCGGACCGCGGGCTTCCGCCGCCGCCTCGGCGATCGGCCGCGCCGCCCCCGCCTCGGCGCAGACCAGCAGCAATCGCCCCGCCGGCCACGCCGCGAGCAGGGCGTCGAGCCGCACCGGGTCGCGCACCTCCGGCACATCGAGGCGCTCGCATTGCTCGGCCGCGCCGACGGCATGGGCGCGCAGCCGGTCGAGATTGACCCGCTGGACATCGGTGAAGCGGGTGAACACCGGCTGGAGCACGGCGGCACCGAGCTCGGTCCCCTTCTCCACCACCGCGTCGATCGCGTCCTTCTTCACCGGGGCGAAGCACAGCCACAGGTCGGGGGCCGGCTGCGGCCGCCGCAGTTGCCGCTCGACCGCGGCGGCGCCACCCGACTTGGCCAGCGCGTCGAGCCGCGCCAGCCATTCGCCGTCGCGCGGGTTGAACAGGCGCAAGCCCTCGCCGGGCGCAAGCCGCAGCACCCCGCGCAGATGGTGCGCCTGGACATCGGACAGCGGCACCGCTGTTCCCGCGGCCAGCGGGGCGTCGACGAACAGGCGGGTGCGCGGCAGGGCATCGGAGGTCATGCCCGAAGCTAGCCGGTGCCCGGGTGGCCGGCAACGCGTCCTTGGGAGAACGGCGCGGCCGGCGCCATGGGCGGCTCTTCGGCACGCCCCCCCTTCGTGGCCGCCTGCCCTTTTCGTCATTGCGAGGAGGCGAAGCCGACGAAGCAATCCATGCCAGGCGGCGCCATGGATTGCTTCGCTGCGCTCGCAATGACGAGGTGGGGTTCCCGCAAGCAGAAGAGGCGACGCGCCGGTGCCGCCATCTCCCGCTTTGTCAGATCGCCCGGACGGCGCTACTGATGCGGCATCGCTGCGACATCCGCGACAGGGGCCATGACCGACACCGCCTCCGACATCCGGGCCGAAAGCTGGCTGATCCGCTGGGCGCCGCCCGGCGTCCGGCCCTATCTGATGCTCGGCCGGCTGGACCGGCCGAAGCCGGTCATGCTCCTGCTCTACCCGTGCTGGTGGGGGCTGGCGATGGCGCCCCGGCCCCTGGGCGGCCCATGGGGGGGATTCAGCTGGATCGACCTGTGGTACTGGCTGCTGTTCGGCATCGGCGCGGTGGTGATGCGCGGCGCCGGCTGCACCGTGAACGACATCCTGGACCGCGACTTCGACGCCCAGGTGGCGCGCACCCGCACCCGGCCGATCCCGAGCGGCGCGGTCAGCCCGACCCAGGCGGTGCTGTTCCTGATCGCCCTGCTGCTGCTGGGCTTCCTGATCCTGATCCAGTTCAACGGCACCACCGTCGGGCTGGGCATCGCTTCGCTGGTGGTGGTCTTCACCTATCCGCTGATGAAGCGGATCACCTGGTGGCCGCAGGTCTTCCTGGGCCTGGCCTTCAACTGGGGCGCGCTGGTCGGCTGGACCGCGGTGACCGGCGAACTGGCCCTGCCGTCGCTGATCCTGTTCGCCGCCGGCATCTGCTGGACCCTGAGCTACGACACGATCTACGCGCTGCAGGACATCGAGGACGATGCCCGCATCGGCCTGAAATCGACCGCGCGGCTGTTCGGCGCCGCCGCCCGGCGCTGGGTCGCCGGCTTCTGCGTGCTGACCGTGCTCGGGATCGGCGCGGCCGGCCTCCTGGCCGGGCTGGCGCCCCTGCCCTTCCTGCTGTGCCTCGCGGCCGGCGCGGCACAGCTGGCCTGGCAGGTGGCCACGCTGGTTCCCGACCGGCCGGCCGACTGCCTGGTCAAGTTCAACTCGAACCGCTGGTTCGGCCTGATCATCCTCATCGGCCTGGTCGCCGGCCGCGCCCTGGCCTGATCGCTCAGACCCCGAGGTAGCGGGCCAGGGCCACCGCGTTGTTGTGGCGCTCGTCGCGATGGGCATAGAGCAGCGTCACCCAGCCGTCCTTGCTCTTCTGCCTGAGGAAGGCGATCGCGTTGGGGTGGGTGTCCAGCTCGGCGTTGTAGCGGCTGCAGAACTCCGTCCACTTCTCCGGGTCCTGGTGGGTCCAGCGGCGCAGCTCGTCGCTCGGCGCCACGGTCTTCAGCCACATGTCGAGCGCCGCGGCTTCCTTGGTCAGGCCGCGCGGCCACAGGCGGTCGACCAGGATGCGGTAGCCGTCGCCCTCTTCCGGCGGGTCGTAGACGCGCTTGACCCGGATCATGTCCCGGCCTCGTCTTTCGCGGCCCCGGACTTGGGCTTGGCCTTCGGCGGCCGCGGGGCAAGGCCGGCATAGGCCGGGTCGATCTCATGCAGGAAGCAGGGTGGAGAGCTACAGTCTCCGACGTCGTCTTCGGCCGGACCCGCCTTCGGCCGGGCCTGAACACGGCGGCTCGCCATCTCGTCGTTCCCCCAATAGCGGCGATGGTCTGCGCCATCGTCACAGCGGAGTCTCGACGTTCCGGCGCCGGACATCAAGACCGCCATGGCTCATTGCCGCCCTGCGCGCTAGGAAGAGCGATGATTTCCGACATCGACGCCTTCATCCGCGCCAACACGGCGCAGGCCCGCACGCCGCTGCTGCCCGAGTTCCTGCTGCATCTCGCGACCGAGGTGACGCCCCTGTGGGAGGCGACGGAGGAGACGCTGCGCCGGACCGGCCTGCCGCCGCCCTACTGGGCCTTCGCCTGGGTCGGCGGCCAGGCGGTGGCGCGCCACATCCTGGACACCCCGGGCAGCGTGGCCGGCAAGCGGGTGTTCGACTTCGCCTCGGGCTCCGGCATCGTCGCCCTGGCCGCGGCCCGGGCCGGCGCCGCCCGGGTGGTCGCGGCCGAGATCGACGCCATCGCGGTGGCGGCGATCCGGCTGAACGCGGCCGCCAATGGCTGCGTGATCGAGGCCGACGGGCGCGACCTGATCGGCGACGCGCTGGAGGACATCGACATCGTCTGCGCCGGCGACGTCTGCTACGAGAAGCCGATGTCGGACCGGGTCATGCCCTGGCTGCGCCGGCTCGCCGGGGCCGGCAAGACCGTGCTGCTGGGCGACCCGGGCCGGGCCTATCGGCCGCAGGACGGGCTGGAGGAAGTCGCCCGGCACCAGGTCCCGACCAGCGTCGAGATCGAGGACCGCGCCCTGCGCGAGGCCGTGGTCTGGCGGGTGCTGCCGGGGTGACGCCGCCTTCGCGGCGAGGCCGGCTCTCCCCCTCACCCGGAACCGCTACGCGGTTCCGACCTCTCCCCAAGGAGAGGTACGAAGGGACGGTGCTTCTTCACCTCTCCTTGGGGAGAGGTCGGAAATCCCGTGGGGATGCAATCCCCACAGGATTTCCGGGTGAGGGGGTGGCGCCGGCCGATGGCCGCCTGGACGTGTGGCTCAGTTGGTGGTCGGCGCCGCCGGAGCGGTGGTCGGCGGCACGGCGGGAACCGTGACCGGAGGTGGCGTGACCGCGGGTGCGGCCGGCGCCGCCGGGACAGCGGGGATGGTCACGGCCGGGGCCGCCGGAGCGACGGGCGCCGCCGGAGCCTCGGGTATCGTGGCCGGCGCGGCAGGCACCGTCGTGGCCGGGGCCGGCTCGACAGCCGCTCCCGGCACCGCCGGCGCAGCGGTCTCGCCCGGCGTCGTCGCCGGCGGCACGGTGCCGTCGGCACCCGGCACGGCCTCACCCGGAACCGTCGCGCCCGGAACCGTCTGGCCCGGAACCTCGGTCGGCGCCGGCTGGGCCGCCTTCGCGGCCCGCGCCTGGCGGCGGCCGGCGCTGCGGGCCAGATAGGCCTGCCGCGCCTCGTCCTTGTTGGCGTAGACGTCCGGGTAGTTCACCGGCTGGCCGAACTCGTCCGGGAAGCGGGTGAAGTAGCCGATATAGACCGGGATCTCCTCCGGCAGGCGCTCGGTGTACATGCGGCCGCGGGCGATCTTGGCGCTGATCTCGTCGACGGTGGTCTCGTCGGCCCAGGCCGCCAGGTCGCGCACCTTCTCGACCCGGACGCAGCCATGGCTGAGCGCCCGCTTCTCACGGCCGAAATAGCTCTTCTGCGGCGTGTCGTGCAGGTAGATCGACTGGTTGTTGTCGAGCTCGAGCTTGATCCGGCCCAGCGGGCTGCGCGGCCCCGACGGGATGTAGACGCTGGCCTCGTTGCGCACGATCGACGGCGTCGGGGTCCAGTCCGGGTTGTACTTGATCGCGTACATGTTCGACAGCAGCTCGGGCGTCGAGGTGCCCGCGGCGCCGACCACGACCTTGCTGCGGATCACCGGGGCGCCGTCCTGGAAGGCGATCAGCTCATAGGACGGAATATTGACCAGGATGAACTTGCCGCGCGGCGGGATGGCGACGGTGACGCCGGCGTCGCGCATGGCCTGGACGAAGGGGGACAGCGGCGGCGCGCCGGGCTGTGCCGGCGCCGGGATGCTGGCGGTCTGCTGCGGCGTGCCGGGCACACAGGCGGCGAGGGCCAGGATCGAGACCAGGGCCAGGGCGGCGCGCGTGACGGGCTGGCGGCGATGCGGCGCGCTGTGTCGGCTGACGGTCATCTCGGAAAATCCCCTTCCATCTCGGGCGGCGTGGCCCGATGGCCGCACGGCGCTGCTAATGATCTAGGCATAAATACTCGGTTCGGCAACGAAGCGACTTCGACGCCCCCGTGAATCCTTGCATCGCCCGGCGTCATGGCAAAAAAAGGGCGCTCCGAAGAGCGCCCTTTCACAATTGGACTTTGGAGGTTCCGATCCGTGAGGATCAGAAGTCCATGTCGCCCATGCCACCCATGCCGCCCATGCCGCCGCCCGGGGCCGCAGCCGCCGGCTTGCGCTCGACGTGCTCGGCCACCATCGCTTCGGTGGTGATCAGCAGGCTGGCCACCGAGGCGGCGTTCTGCAGCGCGGCGCGCACGACCTTGGTCGGGTCGATGACGCCGGCCTTGATCAGATCGCCATACTCGCTGGTCTGGGCGTTGTAGCCCCAGTTCTTGTCGTTCTTGTCCTGCAGCTTGCCGACAACGATCGAGGCGTCGCCGCCCGCGTTGGTGACGATCTGACGGACCGGAGCCTGGAGGGCGCGACGGACGATGTCGATGCCGACCCGCTCGTCGTCGTTGTCGTGCTTGACCTTGTCCAGCGCCTTGGAGGCGTAGAGCAGGGCCGTGCCGCCGCCCGGAACCACGCCTTCCTCGACCGCGGCGCGGGTCGCGTGCATCGCGTCGTCAACGCGATCCTTGCGCTCCTTCACCTCGATCTCGGTGGCGCCGCCGACGCGGATCACCGCGACGCCGCCCGCCAGCTTGGCCAGACGCTCCTGCAGCTTCTCGCGATCGTAGTCCGAGGAGGTCTCCTCGACCTGCGCGCGGATCTGGTTGCAGCGACCCTCGATCTCCTTCTTGGCGCCGGCGCCGTCGACGACCGTGGTCTCTTCCTTGCCGATCAGGACCTTCTTCGAGCGGCCCAGCATGTCGAGCGTGACGCTCTCGAGCTTGATGCCGAGATCCTCGGAGATGACCTGGCCGCCGGTCAGGATGGCCATGTCCTCGAGCATCGCCTTGCGGCGATCGCCGAAGCCCGGGGCCTTGACCGCCGCGACCTTCAGGCCGCCGCGCAGCTTGTTGACCACGAGGGTGGCCAGAGCCTCGCCCTCGATGTCCTCGGCGATGATCAGCAGCGGCTTGCCCGACTGAACGACCGCCTCGAGCACCGGCAGCATGGCCTGCAGGCTCGACAGCTTCTTCTCATGCAGGAGGATGTACGGGCTCTCGAGCTCGCAGATCATCTTCTCGGCATTGGTGATGAAGTACGGCGACAGGTAGCCGCGGTCGAACTGCATGCCTTCGACGACTTCGAGCTCGGTGTCGAGGCTCTTGGCCTCTTCCACCGTGATCACGCCCTCGTTGCCGACACGCTCCATCGCCTTGGCGATCATCTCGCCGATGTCGCGCTCGCCATTGGCGGAGATGGTGCCGACCTGCGCCACTTCGGCGTTGGTCTTGATCGCCTTGGAGCGGGTCTTGAGGTCGGCGACGACGGCCTCGACGGCCTTGTCGATGCCGCGCTTCAGGTCCATCGGGTTGAGGCCGGCGGCCACAGCCTTGACGCCCTCGCGGACGATCGACTGGGCCAGCACGGTCGCCGTGGTGGTGCCGTCACCGGCCAGGTCGTTGGTCTTCGAGGCCACTTCGCGCACCATCTGCGCGCCCATGTTCTCGAACTTGTCGGCGAGCTCGATCTCCTTGGCGACGGTCACGCCGTCCTTGGTGATCCGCGGTGCGCCGAACGACTTGTCGAGGACGACGTTGCGGCCCTTCGGGCCCAGCGTGACCTTGACCGCATCGGCGAGGATGTCGACGCCGCGCAGCATGCGCGACCGGGCGTCGAGCGAGAACTTAACGTCCTTCGCAGCCATCTTTTCAGTCCTTATATGTCTTTGGATTCCGGTGAAGGCGACAGGCGGATCAGGCCGCCTTGGCCGACTTCTTCACGGTGATGATGCCGAGGACGTCGCTCTCCTTCATGATCAGGAGATCCTGACCGTCGAGCTTGACCTCGGTGCCGGACCACTTGCCGAACAGGATGCGGTCGCCGGCCTTGACGTCCAGCGGCACCAGCTTGCCGGCCTCGTCACGCGTGCCCGCGCCGACCGAGATGACCTCGCCCTCCTGGGGCTTTTCCTTGGCGGTGTCCGGGATGATGATCCCGCCAGCGGTCTTCTCGTTCTGTTCGATGCGGCGCACCAGCACACGGTCGTGCAGGGGACGGAATTGCATCGTTGCTCTCCCACTCTTCAATGAAGAGATATGCGTTAAAGGTCCACCCCGGCCCGGTCGTTAGCACTCCCGGCCGGTGAGTGCTACGCATTTAAGGGGAAGCCCCGGACGGGTCAAGGCCCGCCGCATGATTCACCCCAACAAAGAGTCTTTCAGCGGAACGCGGCGGGCAGCCACAGCGACAGCGCGGGGATGTAGGTGACCAGCAGCAGCACCGCGATCGAGGCCCCGAAGAACGGCCAGATCGTGCGCATCGCCTCGCGGATCGTGATCTTGCCGACGGCGCAGCTGACGAACAGCACCGACCCCACCGGCGGGGTGTTCAGGCCGATGCCGGCGTTCAGGATCAGGATGACGCCGAAATGCACCGGGTCGATGCCGAAGGCCTTGACCACCGGCAGCAGCACCGGGGTGCAGATGATGATCATCGGCGCCATGTCCATGAAGGTGCCGAGGATCAGCAGCGCCACGTTGATCAGCAGCAGCACCATGATCGGGTCGCTGGAGATGGCGTGGATCGCGGCGACGGTCGCGGTCTGCACCTGCAGCAGCGCCATCAGCCAGCCGAAGGCCCCGGCGGTGCCGATCACCAGCAGCACCATGGCGGTGGTGCGCACCGCGCCCTGCACCGCCTCGACGAAGTTGGGCCAGTCGAGCTCGCGATAGACCAGGAGCGCGACCAGGAAGGCGTAGATCACCGCGATGCAGGAGCTTTCGGTCGCGGTGAACACGCCGGACCGGACGCCGCCGAAGATGATGCCGATCAGGAGGATGCCGGGCAGCGCCACCACCAGGTAGCGGCCGACGGCGCGCAGGCCGGGGAACGGGTCGGACGGGTAGCCGCGGCGGCGCGCCACGATATAGGCCGTGACCATCAGCGCCGCGGCCAGCAGCAGGCCGGGGATGATGCCGGCGGTGAACAGGTCGGCGATCGACACGTTGCCGCCGGCCGCGATCGAATAGAGGATCATGTTGTTCGACGGCGGGATCATCAGCGCGATGATCGCCGAGTTGGCGGTGACGTTGACCGCGTAGTCGCGGTCATAGCCGCGCGCCGCCATCTGCGGGATCATCAGCCCGCCGATCGCCGAGGCGTCGGCCACGGCCGACCCCGAGATGCCGCCGAACAGGGTCGAGGCGACGACGTTGACCTGGCCCAGGCCGCCGCGGAGATGCCCGACCAGGCTGGCGGCGAAGCGGATCAGCCGGACGGCGATGCCGCCGCGGATCATCAGGTCGCCGGCGAAGATGAAGAACGGGATCGCCATCATGGCGAAGGCGTTCATGCCGGAATTGATCTGCTGGAACACCACCACCGGCGGCAGCCCCATGTAGAGCACCGTCGCGAGGCAGGAGATGCCGAGGCAGAAGGCGATCGGCATGCCCATGAACATGAACAGCGTGAAGCCGCCGAACAGGACCCACAGCTCCATCACGCCATCTCCTGCACGCTGGGCATCGACGCCGCCGTGGGCTCGATGCCGGCGATCCGGTCGAACAGCCGCTCGGCCGCGAACAGCGCGATCAGCGCGCCACCGGCGACCAGCGGCAGGAAGTCGAACCCGCCGGGGATGTCCAGCACGGGAATGGTCGCGGTCCAGGTCCCGATCGCCAGCAGCACGGAGTACCAGACCATGGCGACGCCGAAGCCGAGGATCAGCAGCAGGTTCACGATCTCGAGCCCACGGTTGACCACCGGCGGCAGAATCTGCTGCAGGATGTCGAGGCCGAGATGGAAGCTCTCGCGCACGCCGACCGCGGCGCCGAGCAGGATGAACCAGCCCATCAGCTGCAGCGTCATCGGCTCGGCCCAGCTGGGCGTGTCGTTCAGCACATAGCGGGCGAAGACCTGCCAGCCGACCACGCCGGTCATGGCGACCATGCCGGCGCCGGCCACCCAGAGCGCCCCGGTGGACAGGGCGCCCAAGGCCCGGCGCGTCGCGTTCAAGACCGATGCCATGCCGGCCGATCTCCCTCTGCCATCATGTCGAACGGCCCCCCGCGCGGATGCGCGGGGGGCCGGTGCGGATTGCGGAGCTACTGGACCGCGCGGATGCGCTCGACCAGCGACTTGGTCTTGTCGTCGGTGACGAACTTCGCGTAGACCGGCGCCATCGCCGCGACGAAGGGCGCCTTGTCGACGGTGATGATCTCGCCGCCGCCGGCCCGGACCTTGGCCTCCGACTCCTTCTCGCGCGCCACCCACAGCTCGCGCATCTTGACCACGGAGTCCTTGGCCGCCTGGCGCAGCAGGGCCTGGTCGGCTGGCGCCAGCTTGTCCCAGGACAGCTTGGAGATCACCAGGACCTCGGGCGTCAGCGAATGCTCGGTCAGGGTGAGGTGCTTCGCCACCTCGAAATGGCGCGACGATTCATAGGACGGCCAGTTGTTCTCGGCCCCGTCGACCACGCCGGTCTCCAGCGCCGAATAGACCTCGCCATAGGACATCGGCGTCGGGTTGGCCCCGAAGGCCTGCAGCATCGCGATCCACAGGTCGGATTGCTGGACCCGGATCTTGAGGCCCTTCATGTCCTCGATCGACTTGATCGGCGTCTTGGTGGTGTAGAAGGACCGCGCGCCGGAATCGTAGAAGGCGAGGCCGACCAGCCCATGCGGCTCGAACGCCGCCAGGATCTCGTCGCCGATCGGGCCGTCGACCACCTTGTGCATGTGGTCGACCGAGCGGAACAGGAAGGGCAGGCCCAGCACCTGGGTCTCGGGCACCAGATTGTTGAACGGCGCCGAGTTCACCCGGTTCAGGTCGATCACGCCGAACCGGGTCTGCTCGATCGTGTCCTTTTCCGCGCCGAGCTGCGCGTTGTTGAAGACCTGGATCTTGATCCGGCCGCCCGTCCGCTCGTCCATCAGCTGGCCGAGATACTGGACCGCCACGACGGTCGGATACCCGTCGGGATGGATGTCGGCCGAGCGCAACGTGACGCTTTGCGCCATGGCGGGCAGTGCGGTCAGCGCCAATGCTGCCCCCAAGGCCAGTGCTGCGATGGACTTCATGATTGCCTCCCCCTTTGGCCTGATATGGTCTCTCGATCTTCGCCCCCGGCCCCCTGCCGAAAGACGCGATCTGGTATGATCAGGCCGCCATCTAGTATGGTATTTAGGAGGTTAGTATGGTACTTCAGCCAACGCAATATCCGTTGTGAGCTCCCGCATGGCGCCGCTCGACCTTCTCGACCAGACCACCAGCATCGCCCGGCTGATCGAGCTGGAGATCCGCAAACGGATCGTCACCCTGGCGATCCAGCCCGGCGCGCCGCTGTCGGAGCAGGAGATCGCGGCGCGCTTCGGCGTGTCCCGCCAGCCGGTGCGCGAGGCCTTCATCGCCCTGGCCCGGGCCGGGCTGGTCGAGATCCAGCCGCGCCGCGGCACCTTCGTGGTGCGGATCTCGATCGAGCGCATGCTGGAGGCGCGGTTCATCCGGGAATCGCTGGAGAGCGCGGTGGTGCGCCGGGCCTGCGAGCGGTTCGATTCCCGGGTCCGCACCCGCATCGACTTCCATCTCGAGGCCCAGGAGGTCGCGGCCAAGGCCGGCGAACATTATGAGTTCCAGCGCGCCGACGAGGCGTTCCATGCCGCCCTCGCCGAGGGTGCGGGCTGCCCATCGGCCTGGACGGTGATCGAGGATCTGAAGGCGCATATGGACCGCGTCTGTCACCTGACGCTGCCGCTGGCCTCGTCCCTCCCGGTGCTGATCGACCAGCACCGCGTCATCCTGGCGGCGATCGACCGGCGCGACCCCGAGGGCGCCGAGGCGGCGCTGCGCGCCCATCTCTCCGAGATCCTGCGGGCCCTGCCGACCGTGCAGCAGCAGCACCGCGCGCTGTTCGACTGAGCGAGCCTCTGGGTTCACGCCCCTTGTCCGTCGCCCCTTATCTGTCATTGCCCGGCTTGCCCTCAGGTGTCCGGTTAAGCGTTTCAGGTCGAGGACTGAGGCCCAGGTCTTAACTTTCTCATGTCATTGCCCGGCTTGACCGGGCAATCCAGGGGCCACCGAGAGCCGCTTTGGCCGCCCCTGGATGCCACGGTCAAGCCGTGGCATGACAAACAAGAGGGCGGGATATGGAGCGTGATCTAGCAGCAATCCCACCCGACTGCTGCTAAGCCGTTGATTTATTTAGAAATACCCTTGTTCGCGGAGAAAATCCACATCACATTTCCTTCATGGACCGGACGATCGGAAAGGGCCGGCCGCGCTGGAAGGATGTGAAGGGATGACCGATCTCGAACGTCAGCTGCAGGGCTACCGCCTGACCACGGCGGAGATCCTGTACCGCCTGCCCGATCACCCGGGCCTGCTGCAGAGCTTCCTGTGGCAGAAGCTGGACCTGGCGCCGCGCTTCCCGGAGCTGCACCGGTTCCTGGATTTCTGGACGCGCAACATCGAGGGGCCGCTGCATTCGGTGCGCGTCGCCTCGACCGCGGTGGTGAAGCCGGCCGAATTGCGGCTCTGCGCCGGCGAGTTCCGTCTGCACTGAGCAAGGTGGAGCGGGCGGCGGGACCCCTGCCGGTCCCGCCGCCGCCCGCGACCCGGAGGGGGGTCCAGCCGCGGGGCTTACGCCATGGCCGCCGACGGGGAGGGGCTCCGCGACGACCACCGAGGCCTTGCCCGGCACCGGCGATCATGCAATCGCGCCGCGCCGTTCTCGGACCTCCTTCCACCAACGCCGCTATCGCCGATCCGGTTCCCCGCTGAATCCGACCGGCCCAATGGCGCCGCGCGACGCCCATGCGCCGGGCGCTGGATGACGGCCGGCGCCCCGGCTTGCTACCCTCCCCGCAGCCAAGGGAGGTTTTGGACGTGGACGGACATATCGCGACGGGTCTTCTGGGGGCCATTCGACCCGACATCGCGCGGCTGCCGGAGAGCGGCATCGTCGAGGTGGTCAATGCCGGGCGCGGCAAGCCCGACCTGATCCAGCTGTGGGTCGGCGAAGGCGACCAGCCGACGCCGGCCTTCATCGGCGAGGCGGCCAATCGGGCCCTGGCCGAGGGCCACACCTTCTACACCTGGCAGCGCGGCATCCCGCCCCTGCGCGAGGCCCTGGCCGGCTATGTCAGCCGGGTCGCCGGCGCCAGCGTTCCGGCCGGCCGCATCTACGTCACGATCGGCGGCATGCAGGCGATCATGATGACGATGCAGGCCCTGATCGTACCGGGCGACGAGATCGTCATGCCGGTGCCGGTCTGGCCGAACATCTTCAGCGCCGTGGACATCGCCGGCGGCCGCACCGTGCCGGTGCCGATCGGGGTCGAGAACGGCCGCTGGCGGCTGGACCTGGACCGGCTGTTCGCCGCCTGCGGCCCGAAGACCCGCGCGCTGTTCCTGAACAGCCCCGGCAATCCGACCGGCTGGACCCTGACGGCGGAAGAACAGAAGCGGATCCTGGAATTCTGCCGCCCGCGCGGCATCTGGATCGTGGCCGACGAGGTCTATGCCCGCTTCGTCTACGCCCCACAAGCCAATGGGCGCCCTGCCGCCCCGTCCTTCCTGGCGATCGCGGAGCCGGAGGACCGGCTGGTGGTGGTCAACACCTTCTCCAAGAACTGGGCGATGACCGGCTGGCGCATCGGCTGGGTGGTGGCGTCCGAGGAGCTGGGGCAGGTCTATGAGAACCTGCAGCAGTTCAACACCTCCGGCGTGTCGACCTTCCTGCAGCACGGCGCGGTCGCCGCGGTCGAACAGGGCGAGCCCTTCATCCAGAGCCAGGTCGAGCGCTGCCGCACCGCACGCGACCTGGTGATCTCAAGGCTGTCGGAATCGCCCCGCGTCCGGCTGATCCGGCCGGACGGCGCCTTCTACCTGTTCTTCGGCGTCGACGGCGAGCCGGACAGCCGGGCCCTGGCCCTGCGCCTGCTGCACGAGGCCAATGTCGGCCTGGCCCCGGGTTCGGCCTTCGGCCCGGGCGGCGAAGGCCATCTGCGGCTGTGCTTCGCCGGGTCGCTCGACCGGCTGGAAACGGCAATGGAGCGGCTGCTGCCCGCATTGTCGTGAATCGGGCGCTGCTCGAACGCCTGGTTCCCAACACGCTGGCGGCCGCGGCCGAGGGGCGGCGGCGCGAGGCCGTCGGTCCCTTCGCGCTGTTCGTGTCGGAGGCCAGCGACGACCCGATGCTGAGCTTCGCCGTGCCGGTGGCCCCGGCGCCGGAATGGCGGCCAGCGATCGCCGGCCTGCAGCACGCCTTCGACACGGCCGGGCGCCGTTTCCGTCTGGAATTCTTTCGCGAATTGCATCCTTCGTTGTCTCCGACGCTGTTCGCCATGGGCTATCGTCGCGAGATGGAAGCGCCGCTCATGGTCCTGGGCCTCGACGCCTACCGCGCCGCGCCCGCCGGGCCGGCGGTGCTGGTGGATGCGCATGACGAGGCCGCGATCGACGGGCTGATGCAGGTGCAGCACGACGCCTTCGACCAGCCGCTCGACGCGGCCGGCCAGGCCGATTTTCGCGCGCGGCTGACCCAAGGCCTGCTACAAGGGACCCGCCGGGCGGCGCTGGCCCGGTGGGACGGTGTGCCCGCGGCCAGCGGATTGCTGCTGATCGGCGGCGGCACGGCCGAGCTGGCAGCCGTGGGGACGCGGCCGCCCTTCCGGGGCCGCGGCCTGGCCGGGGCGGTTTGCCGCCGATTGCTCGACGCCTATTTCGGTGACGGCCACGACCTCGCCTGGCTCTCCGCCGCGGTCGGGGCGGAACCGCTCTACGCCAGGCTCGGCTTCCGCCCGGCCGGCACCCAGCTGAATTTCGGCACCGCAGGATCCCCATGACCAAGAGACGCACGACGCGGCGCACCCCGGCCAACCCGATGGTGCAGATGACCGAGATGGCGGTGGCCGCCGGCCAGACCATCGGTCATCGCAGCCTGATGATGGCGCAGGCGGCCGGCGATCCGGTGGCGATGGGCGATCCTGAATTCACCCGCATGATGGCGGAAAAGATGGCCGTGATGGCCGAGACCGGCGCCAAGGTCGCGACCCAGATGGCGACCGCCCAGCACGGCTGGGCCGGCTGGTTCGGCGCCCAGGCGCAGCTCGGCTTCGCGGCCATGACCTCCGACCCGGTCACGGCGTGGCAGCGTTGGATGCAACTGGGCATGGCCCAGGGCGCCGAGATCGGCAACCGGCTGATGGACGATGCCGCCGCCATCACCGATGCCAGCCTGTCCTCGGCGCACCGCGTCGTCTCCGCCAACGCCAAGCGGCTGGGCCGCAAGAAGCGCTAGGATTACGCCGGGCGCCGCCGTGCCCAGGCGACCTCCGCCGACGGCCCGCCGAGGCGCTGCGAGATCCGGTCGGCATGGTCGATCACGGCCTCGGCCAGCGCCGGCACCTTCTCCTCCGGCAGGCGCTGCTTCAGCCCGGTCACGCTGATCGCGCCCGCCGCCTCCCCGCCCCGGTCGAAGACGCAGGCGGCGAGGCAGAACACGCCCTCATTGTCCTCCTCGTCATCCACGGCATAGCGGCGGAGGGTGATCCGGTCGAAATCCGCCTCCAGCGCGGCCAGGGTGCACAGGGTGTGCGGCGTGCGGTTGGGATGGCCGACCCGGCCCAGGATCGCCAGCGCCTCCGGCCGCGGCATGGCGGCGAGCAGGGCCTTGCCGACGCCCGAGCAATGCGGCCATTCCCGCCGGCCGAGCGCCGCCTCGAACTGCACCGACCCCGGCCCATCGACCCGGCCAATCACCACCGCGAAGCCGTGATCCAGCACCGCGACCCGCGAGGTCATGCCGACCGCCCGCGTCAGGTCGCGCAGCACCGGCAGCGCCGTGTCGGCCAGCCCGATCGACGCGACGGCGAGATCGCCCAGCCGCACCAGCGCGAGGCCCAGCCGATAGCGCCGCGTTGCCCCTTGGCCGCTGTCCGCGACCACGCCATGGGCGAGAAAGGTCTGCAGGATGGCGTAGGCCGCCGCCTTGGACAGCCCGGTCGCCTGGGCAAGGTCGGTCAGCCTGGCGCCGTCGCCGCCGGCCGCAGCGATGTGCTCCAGCAGGTCCAGCGCCCGGCCCAGGCTCTGCACCCGGTAGCGCTCATCGGCCATGGCGAGCCTTCGCGTCACCGGGCGAAACTCCGCCGATGATCGTTGACCGGCCGCACATCCGAGGTTATCCCTTATCGCATTGCCGAAGTGTGTTTCGTATTACCAAACATTTGTTAGGAAAGCAAAGACCGGACGGCGCCCCCGCCGATGGTGGGACGGGCGCAACCGATCGAATCCTCTCTCTCGCAGGGGGGATCGGGCAGGCGGGAGGGGACAGCGCAGGGGACAACTCGTGGTCCCGTCCCGCCTTCTCGTGAGCGGCGATGCGCCGCCACGGCACTGGACAAAGCGAAATCCCCATGGATTGCTGGCCGGATCATCCGCCCGGAGCCGCTGCCATGTCGCTCGACCTTTGGTTCGCCTTCCTGCTCGCCGCCGGCATCGTCCTGATCATCCCCGGCCCGACCATCACCCTGGTGCTGTCCTACGCGCTGGGCCGCGGCCGGTCCCATGCCTGGTGGATCGTCGGCGGGGTCGCGCTCGGCGACTTCACCGCGATGACCCTGTCGATGCTCGGCCTCGGCGCCCTGCTGGCCGCCTCCTCCGCCGCCTTCACCGTGCTGAAGTGGATCGGCGCCGCCTATCTGGTCTATCTCGGCGTCAAGCTGTGGCGGGCTGCGCCCAAGGCCGAAGCGCTGGCCGCGGCCGACACCGGGCGGTCGCCCCGCGCCATGCTGCTGCACGCCTTCGCGGTCACGGCGCTGAACCCGAAGAGCATCGTGTTCTTCGTCGCCTTCCTGCCGTAGTTCGTCCATCCCGACGCGCCGCTGCTGCCGCAGATGGCGGTGCTGGAGGGCACCTTCGTCACCCTCGCCGCGCTGAACGCCGCCGCCTATGCTTGGGCCGGGGCACGGCTACGCGACACCATCGGCCGGCCGTCGGTGCTGCGGCTGATCAACCGCGCCGGCGCCGGCGTGCTGGTCGCCGCCGGCTTCGCCACTGCCGCCTGGAACCGGTCGAACTGAGAGCCTGTCCGGGACTGCTACTTCCCGGACAGCTCTAACCCTCGCCAGCCAGCCCCGCGGCACCGCGGACGGCACCGACGGTGACGCCGAAGCGGGTCTTGATCGGCGGGGCCAGCCAGCGGCCGGCGATCTCCGGGTCGGCGCCGTCCAGCGCGCCGATGCGCTTCAGGATCGCGGCCATGGCGACATTCGCCGCCCGCTCGGCCCCGTCCTCGATCTTGAGCGCGACGCCCAGGCCGTAATCCGGCAGCGCGGCGCAGAACACGCCCTCCGCCCCGACCTTGGTCATCACCCGGCCCTGGCAGGCCTGCATGATCTCGGTGTCGAAGCGGCCGGTGCCGGCGACCAGGAAGGGCTGCGCGGCCCAGGCCTTGCGGATGCGCAGCACCGCGGCGCGGCGCTTCTCGGGCAGGTCGTCGGGGTCGGCGATCTGCGCCATGGCTAAGGCCAGGCCTTCGAGCGGGATGGCGATGGTCGGGATCGAGCAGCCGTCCGCCGCCCAGGGCGCCGCACCGAGGCCGCAGCCGGTCATCTGCTCGAGCACGCCGAGGATGCGCTGCTGCACCGGATGGGTGTAGCGGATGTAGCCCTTGGTCTTCTCGCCGAGATGGACGGCCGTGGTCAGGAAGCCGGTGTGCTTGCCCGAACAGTTGTTGTGCAGGGCCGAGGGATGTTCGTGCCTGCAGACCAGCGCATGGGCGGAGCCTTCGTGGAACGGCAGGTGGGTGCCGCATTCGAGATCGGATTCGGACAGGCCGATCTTCGCCAGCCAGGCGGCGACGCGCTCGACATGGCCGGGTTCGCCATTGTGCGAGGCGCAGGCCAGCGCCAGCTCCTCGTCGCCCAGGCCGAAGGCGTCGGCCGCGCCGCTTTCGACCAGCGGGATCGCCTGCAGCGACTTGATCGCCGAGCGGGCATAGACCGGGCGGGCGATGTCGCCCCAATGGCCCTGCACGGCGCCGGTGCGGTCGACGATCAGGGCGCTGCCGCGATGCCGGCTCTCGACCACCGAACCGCGCGTGACCTCGACCAGGATCGGCCCGCCGCCGGCGGCGAGATCGGCGGTTCCCGAGGCCGGGCTGTGGTCGGGGCCATGCTCGTGGCCGTGATCGTGAGTGTGGGGGTCGGTCATGATCGTCTCGGCAGGATGAAGGCAGGGCCGTTCCGGCCGCACCTTGCCCTCGCGCCCGGTGCGGGGCAAGGTCGGAGCCGGAAAGACACGGACGGGATCGGATGAAAGGCTATTTCGCGATCGGCTGCGAGGGCATCAGCAAGCCGATGAATGTCGGCGCCCTGATGCGCACCGCCCACGCCTTCGGCGCCAGCTTCTGCTTCACCGTGGCGCCGAACACGGACGAGGTCGATTTCGGCTGGAGCGACACCTCCAGCGCCGCCGGCGCCGTGCCGCTCTACACCTATCCCGACGTCGCCGCGCTCGCCCTGCCCAAGGGCTGCGCCCTGGTCGGGATCGAGCTGATGGAGGATTCGATCGCGCTGCCCAGCTTCCGCCACCCGCGCCAGGCCGCCTATGTCCTGGGGTCGGAACGCGGCGGCCTGTCGCCGGAGATGGCGGCGCGCTGCGACCACATCGTGCAGATCCCGACCCGGTTCTCGCTGAACCTGTCCCTGGCGGGCGCGCTGGTGATGTACGACCGGCTGATCTCGCTGGGCCGCTTCGCCGCGCGGCCGCTGCTGCCCGGCGGCCCGACCGAGCCGCTGCCGCCGCATGTCCATGGTGCGCCGAAATTCATCGGCTGACCCCTTGGCGCACAAACCGAAAACCAGAAGACCTGCTTGATCGGGTTCAGTTATGAATCCATTCCGGATCTTTATCAGACCTGCCTGTCGAAGAATTCGAACCGGCCTTGGATAATATTTCCCGGCCGTTAATCATTGGTAAACTGCGATTGCGACGACAGAACAGTGCCCATCTGTCAGAACGCACACGAACCTTCCCGCCGCCTCTGCGACGGCCCGTGTGACGACGGGGCCAGGCCACCGCGCAGCGGATCAGGACGATCCGATGGCGCCGCGATCGCCGGCCGCCGATCTCAGATGAAGAGGACAGAGACATGTTCATGTCGCAATCTGCGCGCCCGGCCGGCCTGGTCGGCCTGGCCGTGCTCGGAATTCTCGTCGGGGCAGCATCGGCCCAGGCTGTCGAACCGCAGCTGCCGCCCCAGGCCCTGTGGACCCAGACGGCAGAAGCCCCCGGCTCGGATACCGCGGGGATGGCGGGGGCGCCGAGCGAACCGGATGACGACGCCCGCAACAATGGGATCGGATCCATGGCCGTTGGTCACGATTTCGGCCATCCGGGTGCCGCGGCGACACACGGCCACGGCGGCGGCTTTGGCGCCGGCCATGGCGGCCGCGGCGGCGGCGGTCATGGTGGCGGCGGCCACGGCGGTCGCTGAGCACGATCGGATCAGGCCGGGAATAGTCGCCCCGGCCTGATCCGCTTCGCGGCCCTTTGTGACTATTCCCGCGTCCCTGCATGTTTCCCCGAATCGGCGACATCTTCGGCGCAGCCGTGTTGTCGACGAGGAGACGCCGTTTCAGGGATACAGGACCATGGCTGAGCGCAGGACGAAGACCCGGCCGGACCGGCGGATCGCCGATCACGGCGTCATCGGCAACCTGTCGACCATGGCGCTGGTCGCCCTCGACGGCACCATCGATTATCTGTGCTGGCCCAACTTCGACAGCCCGACCCTGTTCGCCTGCCTGCTCGACGCCAAGGCCGGCGGCGCCTTCGAACTGGCGCCGGAGATCGCCGGCGCCCGAGTCCTCCAGACCTACTTGCCCGAAAGCAACGTGCTGGTCACCCGCTGGCTGGGCGAGGAGGCCAGCGCCGAGATCACCGACCTGATGACAGCGTCGGGCGATGCCGAGGATTGCACCTACCGCCTGATCCGCCGCCTGCGGGTCACCCGCGGCACGGTCCGCTTCCGGCTGCGCTGCGCGCCGCGCTTCGATTATGCCCGGATCAAGCCGAAGGTCACGGCCGGAAAGGGCCAGGCCGTGTTCACCGCCGAGGGCTCGCCCGGCATGCGGCTGTGGGGGCCCGTCGCCTTCACCAGGGCGCGGGCAGGCGCCGAGGCGGTGTTCACCCTCGAGGCCGACGAGACCCTGGATCTGGTCCTGGACGAGGACGGCGCCGAGAAGCCGGACGCCGACGCCCTGGAGCGCCTGGTCGCCGAGACCACCTCCGACTGGCAGGCCTGGGCCGCCAAATCGACCTACAAGGGCCGCTGGCGCGACGCCGTCACCCGCTCGGCCCTGGTGCTGAAGCTGATGACCTCGCGCCGGCACGGGTCGATCGTCGCGGCCGCCACCTTCGGCCTGCCCGAGACACCGAAAGGATCGCGCAACTGGGACTATCGCGCCACCTGGATCCGCGACGCGTCCTTCACCGTCTACGCCCTGATGCGCCTGGGGTACCAGGACGAGGCCATGGCGTTCACGCGCTGGACGGCGGATCGCGCCGCCACCTGTTCCGGCGGGCGCCTGCACGTGATGTACGCGGTGGACGGCAGCCCCGTGCCGGAGGAGGAATCGCTGCCCCACCTCGCCGGCCACAACGGCGCCAGCCCGGTCAGGATCGGCAACGCGGCGGCCACGCAGCTGCAGCTCGACATCTACGGCGCGCTGCTGGATTCGATCTATCTCAGCAACAAATACGGCGACGCGATCTCGAACGCCGACTGGCACGGCGTCCGCCAGGTCGTGGACTATGTCTGCGAGAACTGGCACCTGCCCGATGCGGGCATCTGGGAGATGCGCAGCCGCCCGATCGAACACTTGCATTCGCGGCTGATGTGCTGGGTCGCCGTCGACCGCGCGATCCGCCTGGCCAGCAAGCGATCCCTGAGCGCGCCGTTCGCGACCTGGATCAAGACCCGGAACGAGATCGGCGAAGACATCTGGAGCACGTTCTGGAACGAAGAGGCCGGCCATTTCGTGCGCAGCAAGGACGGAACCGACCTGGACGGTTCGATGCTGATGATGCCGCTGGTCCGTTTCGTCGGCGCCACCGACCCGGCCTGGCTGGCCACCCTCGACGCCATAGGCGACCAGCTGGCCGATGACGGCCTGGTCATGCGCTACGACCGCGAGGACGGGCTGGACGGCAAGGAAGGGTCGTTCGCCGCCTGCGCCTTCTGGCATGTCGAGTGCCTGGCGCGGGCCGGCCGCGTGCGGCAGGCGCGGAACAACTTCGAGAAGCTGCTGCTCTACGGCAACCACCTGCAGCTCTATGCCGAGGAGTTCGACGTCCGCGCGGAATTCCTGGGGAACTTTCCGCAGGCGCTGACCCATCTCGCCCTGATCAGCGCAGCCTTCGCTCTCGACCGGGCCCTCGACGGCCGGCAGGAGCAGTGGCGGGCTTAGAGACCGCTAGTGGCTCGGCTGCGCCAGCAGCGACCGCACCGTCGCCGCCAGGGCATCGGCGGCATAGGGCTTGCGCAGGGTCGGCAGGTCGGCCGGCACCCCGTCCTCGGGGCCGTAGCCGGTGGTGAACAGCACTTTGAGCGCCGGCCGGTCGGTGCGGGCCCGCACCGCCAGCTCGGCCCCGGTCATGCCCGGCAGGCCGACATCGGTGACCATCAGGTCGAACTCGCGGCCGTCGAGCAGGCGCAGCGCCTCGGGCGCGTCGGCCGCCTCGGCGACGTCGAAGCCGCCATCGATCAGGGCTTCCGCCGCCAGAAGACGTACCAGCACGTCGTCCTCGACCAGCAACACGCGTCCGCTACACATCAGGCCCACTATCGGTTCGCTTCGGGTCGCCACCATCCGATTCATGGCGGCAAACCTCGCCCGGGGCAACCCTCAATGGGACCGGTCAGTGAATCGTCGACCCCACGGGAATCGCATGGGCGGCGATATCAGGGGGCGGTGCCTGGCTGGCGACGGCGGGCAGCAGAATGCCGCCATCGCTCAGGGCTTCGGCCAGGGCGGCGAACAGCGGGCCGCACAGCCGGGTGGCCACCGGGGTCAGGATCGCCCGGATCAGGAACGGCGCCCACATCGTCTCGCCCTGCTGGTGCAGCGCCACGACGTCGAGCAGCAGCCGCTCGTCCTCGGTGACGTGCCGGCAGCGCGGGCAGTTCACCCGGATGGTGCGCCCGGCGCCGCGGCCGATGAAGCCCATCAGGTCGTCCACCGCCTCGGCCGCGGCCGGTGCCCCTTCGGCGCGGAAGGCGGTGCGCAGGTTCGGCATCACCGGAATGTCGTGGCGATGGCCGGTGACCCAAGCGCGGATGCCCCACAGCACCAGGGTCTCGGCCCGGGTCAGCGGCGGCGCCCCCGCCTTATCGTCATGCGCCTCGTCGTCGTCATGCGTCTCGTCGCAGCCATGCGCGTCGTCGCTCATGGCATCGCCGCCCGGACCAGGCCGAAGGACGGCAGGTTGGCCGGCACGCGCAGCGGCCGGGGCGGTGGCGCGGGCCGCTGCAGCATGACGCCGGCGGTCGCCAGCATCTCGCCCAGCTCGGCGCACAGCCCGGCCGCGGCCCGGCAGGCGGCGGAGGACAGCATGCCGCGCAGCACCAGCGTCCCCGACACGCCGCGGCCCGACTGGCCGATCGCGACCAGGTCGAGGATCCGGCGCTCATCCTCGGTGACGGTGAAGGCGCAGGGCACGCCGATCTGCACCCGCCGCTCGGCTCCGAAGCCGACGATGCGGGTCAGCAGGCTGATGCGCTCGGCGGCCTCCTCGGCGCCAACCTTGCGGAAGGCGAGCAGCACCGGGTGGTCGGTCGGCGCCCCGGTCTTCAGACCGACGACGCTGAGCCGCAGCGCCCACAGCACCAGCTGTTCGGCAAACGGCAAGGCGCGGCGGTCGGTCGGTTCGGTGATCAGGTCTTCGTCCATTCTGGACTCTCCCGTGAACGGCCCGATCATATGAGAACGATTATCAATCGCGAATCAAGAGAGAATGTAACCCCGACCCTCCGGCCGGCGAATCGCCATCAGCCTCCCATCACAGGACGCCACCATGGCCCGCCGCGGACTGTTTGCCTGCCTGATCGCCCTCTCCGCCCTTCCCGCCTGGCCGGGCGCCGCGGCGGAGCGGCCGGTGGTGGTGGAGCTGTTCACCTCGCAGGGGTGCTCGTCCTGCCCGCCGGCGGATGCGCTGCTGTCGACCCTGGCCGACCGGCCGGGGGTGCTGGCCCTGGCCTTCCATGTCGACTACTGGAACCGCCTGGGCTGGGTGGACCCGTTCTCGGGCGCCTGGGCCACGGCGCGGCAAAATGCCTATGCCGCGCAATGGGGTGCCGACCAGATCTACACGCCGCAGGCGGTGATCGACGGCGCGACCGATGCGGTCGGGTCCGACCGCTCGGCCCTGGAGACGGCGATCACGGCGGCGAAGACCGACCCGTCGGTGCCGGTCACGATCACGGCGGCCGCGGACGCGCTGCAGGTGACGGTGGACGGGTCGGCCCCGGCGGGATCGGTGCTGTGGCTGGTCGGCTTCGACGACCGGCACGAGACGCAGGTGCGGCGCGGCGAGAATGCCGGGCATAGGCTGGTCGACCGCAATGTGGTGCGCAGCCTGACCCGCCTCGACGGCTGGGCCCCTGGCGGCACGGTGGCGGCGACACGGCCGCAAGGCGACCAGGCCGCCGTGCTGCTGCAGGCGGCCGACGGCCACATCCTGGGGGCGGCGCGGCTTTAGCCGGCGATCGCCGGGCGTGGTGCGAACAGGCCGAACAGGCGGCGGTTGAGCAGCGTGCCCAGGCCGACCAGCAGCGCCACGGCGCCGCCATGCCAGACCAGCACCATCAGCGTGGCCTCGTCGCCATGGAACATGGAGACGCCGCAGGCCGACAGCGCCGACGCCGCCAGCATCGCGCTGGCGATCGTGGCGACCGGGCGCACCGACCCGGCGAAGCGCAGCATCACCAGCAGCGCCACCGACAGCGGCAGGCTGATCAGCAGGATCGAGCGGAAGCAAAAGAAGCTGGTCCCGAACGCGAAGCCCTGCGGCCCCAGGCGCACCCAGTCGGTCATGCAGCCATAGCCGATCGAGAACAGCCAGAACGCCAGGCCGGGCAGCGGCAGCAGCGCCCAGGCGCGGGGCCGGTCCGGCAGGCTGACATGGAAGGCGGCGATGGCCGAAAGCACGCCGGTCAGCAGCGCGCCCGCCCATTCCAGCTGGTAATGGGTCTCGCCCATCTCCTCCATGAAATCGGGCCGGATCCCGACGGCGGCGACGACGATCCCGATCACCACGACAGCGATGGCCAGCCAGAACAGGGCCCGCTGCAACGGCGGCCGCAGCGGACGGACAGGCCGGACCTCGGCGGCCAGCTGCGCGATCAGATCGTCGGTCCGGGCCTCGCTCGTCTCCGTCATTTCGGTCCCAAAACCCCCTTCAGCGCCTTCAGGGCGCGATGCATCGCGACCTTCAGCGCCGGCACCGACGCGCCGCTGGCGGCCGATGCCTCCTTCAACGACATGTCCTTCAGCTTCAGCAGTTCCACCGCCTGGCGCTGTCCGGGCGGCAGATCCGCGATGGCGCGCCGCAGCGCGATCGAATCGGATTCCATCCCCCATTCATTCGTTTCGGGGGCCGCAAAGGTTTCCTCGAACGGCTCGATCGCGGTCTCGCGCCCGGTGGTGCGGATCTGGATCCGCACCCGGTCGACGATCCGGCGCCGGGCGATGGCGACCAGCCAGGGCTGGAACGGGCGGGCCGGATCATAGGTGCGCCGGATGCTGTGCAGGGTCAGCAGCACATCCTGCACCGCATCCTCGGCATCGGCCGGACGGCGCAGCGACCGCCGCGCCAACGCCCGGAGATAGGGGGTGATCTCGGTCAGCAGCCGGCGATAGGCGACCCCGTCCCCCGCCTGGGCAGCGGTCATCAGCGTCGACCAGCCGACGCCGTCACGCATGCCCGGCGGGGTCCCGGCGTCGGAATCGGTCATGATGGGCGATCAAGGGCGCAGTCCGGTCATCGGCGCCGAGACTAGGGCCCCGCCCCGGGGCTTGCGAGTGAATTTTCGGGCAGCAACGCCGGACTGCGCCGCAGCCCCACCGGTCAGCGGCTGCAGGAAGCGTCCAGCGCCCCGAGCCGGTCGCGAAGCCCCGGCGTGGCCTCCGAGAGATTTTGGGCCACAATCCCATCGGCCATACAGCCGCAATAGGCGTGGCAGGATTCAATGCCGCCGCCGCGCTGCTCGCACTGCACCTGGCAGGAGATTAGAAACGGCGTCATGTCGGGCGGCGGCGACAGCATCGCTTGCGGGTCGCGGCCGAGCGCCATGCCGACCACGAGCAGGAGGCCGATCAGGATCGGCTGGTGCAGCAGGTAGAAGCCGAGGCTGTGCCGCCCCGCCCAGCGCAGCGGCCGGGCGAGGGCGCCGCCATCGACCTTGCCGCCCGGCGCCCGCAGCCCCAGCCACAGCCGCGCCATGGCGATGCCCAGCAGCACCGGCCCGAACCAGGGGAACAGCGGCTCGTAGTCATTGCTGTGCGGCACCACGGTGCCGAGGCCGAGCCACAGCAGCCAGGACGGATCGAACAGGGTCGACCGTCCCATGATCGGCAGGGCGATCACGCCAAGGCCGAGGACGAGGTTCAGCAGGACCGGCAGCCGCAGGGCCAGGAGGCCGAGCACGCTGGCGACGGCGATGCAGTGCAGGATGCCGAAGAAGATGAACCCGTCCCGCATCGCGAACCAGGTCGCGACCGTGACCACGACGGCGCCGAGCGCCACCTTGCCGAGCCGGATCGCCCAGCGCTGCCAGTTCCGCCCCTGGATGTCCCACAGCACCAGCCCGGCGCCGACCAGGGCCAGGAAGCTGCCGGCGATCAGGTAGCGCGCGGCGACCCAGGCAACGCCGTCCTGCAGGTCCCAGTCGACGAAGCGGAAGAACCTGAGGTCCCAGGAGAAGTGGTAGAGGGCCATCGCCAGCAGCGCGAGGCCGCGGAGCAGGTCGATCACCGGCAGGCGGCCGGGGCGCGGCGATGCGGTCGTCATGTCCCCGGATAACCCGCGGCCGCGATTCTGGCTAGCCCGCCCGCATCACCCCGCGCGGACGAACACCCCGTCCATGCCGATCAGCCGCGCCGTGCGGCGGTTGAAGTAGCCGGGGATGAACAGCGCCGGGACGAAGCCGAGTTCGGCCAGATGCTGGATGGTGTCGCGATAGGAGGGCTCTCCGTCATAGACCGGCACGATCGACAGCTCCATCTGCACCGCGGCGATGCGAGGCAGCACGCCGCGGGCGCCGTCCAGCACCCGGCGTTCGGTGCCCTGGGTGTCGATCTTCAGCAGCACCCGGTCATCGGGCCGGGCATGGCGCGGGAAGATCCGCTCCAGCCGCGCCTGCGACGCCACCTCGGTGCCGACATAGGCCGAGCCGTCGAGCAGGTCCGCCATCTCCGCCGTGAAGTCGAGCACCGAGCTCATGTCGCTTTCGCCCGAGACGTGCAGCGTCACCGGCGCGTCGCCGTCGCCCAGCGCCAGCCGGGATTCGACGGTCCAGCCGGGATCGCCCGCGGCCACCGCCGTCAGCGCCGCATGGGCGGCCGACAGCGGCTCGACCGAGACGATGCGGCCGCCATAGCCGCCGCGCCGCAGCCGCTGTGCGTACTGGCCGACATTGGCGCCGACATCGAACACCAGGGTGATGCCCTGGTGCTGCAGCACCCGCATCAGGTTGCGGGTGTCCTTCGAGACGGTCTCGGCGGGGGCGGTATCGGTCATCGTGTCCGGCTCAGGAATGGGCCCAGTCCCAATAGAGCTTCCGCGCCTTGGTGTAGAACGGCCCGGGCTGCAGGTGCCGGTCCTCGATCCGGGTGCAGGGCAGCACCTTGGCGAAGTTGCCGGTCTGGAAGATCTCGTCCGCCGCAGCCAGCTCCGCCGGGCGGATCGCGCGCTCGACCACCTCGACCCCGTCATGGCGCAGCAGGTCGATCACCCGGCTGCGGGTGATGCCGGCGAGGAAGGTGCCGTTCGCTGCCGGGGTGTGCACCGCCCCGTCCTTGGCCATGAAGATGTTGGCGGTGGCGAATTCGGCGACGTTGCCGATCGGGTCCAGCATCACCGCATTGGTGAAGCCGCGCTGCTTCGCCTGGCGCATGGCGAAGCCGGATTGCGGGTACAGGCAGGCGGCCTTGGCCAGGGTCGGCGCCATCTCCGGCGACGGCCGGCGCAGCCCCTGGGCGAAGCAGGCGGTGTCCTCGCCCGGCTGAGGCAGCGCCGATTCATAGATCGACAGGCAGAAGCGGGTGGCCGCCGGGTCCGGCTCGATCCAGCCATCCTCGGCCCAGAACATCGGGCGGATATAGACCGCGGCATTGGCGGGAAACTTCGCCAGACCTTCGCGCGCCAGCGCCTCGATCTCCTCGGCCGTCCGGGTCGGCTCGAGGCCCATGAAGCGGGCCGAGGCGACGGCGCGGACGCAGTGGCGGTCGAGGTCCGGCGCCACGCCTTCGAAGCCCCGGGCGCCGTCGAAGATGATCGAGGACATCCAGGCCGCGTGCGACAGCGGCCCCATGATCGGAGGATTGCCCTCCTGCCAGGTGCCATCGAGGAAGGTCAGCGCGTATCTCGCCATTGGCCCGTCCGATCCCGTAAAATTGACCATCGGAGCATAGGCGACCGGCACGGCGCCGCCAACACCGCCCGGTCGCAGCCCGGCCCCGTGTCGCGATGGGCCTATTGGCTGGACCAGACGATGCGGGCCTTCCAGACGATGTCGGACAGCTTCAGCGACTGCGCCGCCTGGTCGCCCGTGAGCGGCCGCAGGTCGATGCGGTTGGCGCTGATGCGCGCCAGTTCGCCCACCAGCAGCGCCCCGGCGGACGTCTTCACCAGCACCCGGTCGCCGCGCCGCAGCCCGGCGGTCGGCGACACGATGACGATGTCGCCGTCGCGGTAGATCGGCGCCATGCTGTCGCCGGCGATCTCCAGCGCATAGGCGTTGGGATCGGACAGGTTGGGGAAATCGACCTCGTCCCAGCCTTTCCCGGCGGGATGGCCGGTGCCGTCGAACTGCCCGTCGACGGCGGCCTGGCTGTGGCCGATGATCGGGATGCGGCGGGCCGGCAGGCCCGACCCGTCGTCGATCAGCCGCACGAAGGCCGCCATCGAGCTGCTGGTCGCATCCAGGATCTTGGCGATGCTTTCGGTCGAGGGCCAGCGCAGCTTGCCGTCGCTCGACTGGCGCTTGCTCGGGTTGAAGGTGGTGGGATCGAGTCCCGACCGGCGCGCGAGGCCGGAGGGGGACAGCCCGTTGAGCTTGGCCAGACGGTCGATCGCCGCCCAAATGTCGGCGTGTTTCAGCATGGGAACAATGTCTCCCAACAGGGTTCCAGCGTATCTAGGAACATTTTCATTTATAAAACTTGCCTAAAAATCGACCGGATAGTTTTCCTAAAATTGCTCGCCCCATCGTCCGCTCTTGCCTCTTTTGAAGGAAGTGGCCCCCACCACATTTCACATTGTACAAGGCAAGCCATGCGCGCGCTATGACCCGAAAGGGACAGAAGCGAAGCTTTTCTTCCCTTCACCCTCATGCAATCGACGCATTCGCCGCCTGCAAAAGCAGTCAATCGGCGGACAGGAGGGGCGCCCCTTCCAACGCCGACAATCGTCCGCGCGCGACCGGTGCGCCGATGCGCCGCGGCCACACCCGGCCGTCGGCGATGCGGCCGCGACAGGCGCGGGTTGGCAGCGACGCCAGATGTCGGTATCCCTGCGGCCATGCTCCGCCTCACGCCCCTGATCGCCATGCCGATCCGCACTCTCCGCACCGTCGCCCTGCTCGTCGTCGCCAGCCTGGCGGCGCTGCCGGCCGGGGCGGCCACGGTCGACACCATCGCCAAGCAGGCGATCCTGATCGACACCACCACCGACACGGTGCTGATGGAGAGGGATGCGGATGCGCGCATGCCGACATCATCGATGAGCAAGATGATGACGGCCTATCTGGTCTACGACGCGCTGCGGGACGGGCGGATCACGCTCGACACCAAATTCCCGGTCAGCAAGAAGGCCTGGCAGACCGGCGGGTCGAAGATGTTCGTCCAGATCGGCGACAGTGTCCGGGTCGAGGACCTGCTGCGCGGCCTGCTGATCCAGTCGGGCAACGACGCCGCCGTGGTGCTGGCCGAGGGGCTGTCGGGGTCGGAGAGCGCCTTTGCCGACCGCATGAACGCGATGGCCAAGACCCTGGGCATGAACGGCAGCCATTTCGTCACGTCCAACGGCCTGCCCGACCCGGAGCATTATTCGACCGCGCGCGACCTGGCGACCCTGGCCAGCCGCATGATCCAGGACTTCCCGCAATACTATCGCTACGAGAGCGAGAAGGAATTCACCTGGAACAAAATCAAGCAGGGGAACCGCAACCCGCTGCTGTACCGCGACATGAATGTCGACGGCATCAAGACCGGCCACACCGACGCCGGCGGCTACGGCCTGACCGCGTCGGGCGTGCGCGACAACCGCCGCCTGATCCTGGTGGTCAACGGCCTGCCCAGCATGCAGTCCCGTGCCGATGAGGGCGCCCGCCTGCTGGAATGGGGCTGGAACCAGTTCCGCCTGTACCCGCTGTACAAAGCCGGCGCCACGGTCGACGAGGCCACGGTCTGGCTCGGCGCCGAGGACAAGGTGCCGGTGACGGTGGCAGAGGACCTGGCCATGACCATGCAGCCGGCCGATTTCGACAAGGTCAAGGTCACCGCCCGGTTCCAGGAGCCGATCGAGGCGCCGATCGCCAAGGGCCAGGTGCTGGGCGAGTTGGAGATCGCGCCGCCCGACGGGCCGGTGCGGAAGGTGCCGCTGGTCGCCGCTCAGGACACGCCGAAGGCGTCGATCTTCCGCGCCATCGGTATGAAGCTGGGGCTGCTGCTGGGGCTGTAGGCCCCGGGCGGCCAATCCACGCCCGGCGTACCCGACCCCTATAGCCGACGGCTTCGATCAGGTCGGCGACGCGTTTCATCAAGTCCGCGCGCCTCTGCCGCGTACCATCCCTGCATTCGAAGCCCGCCCGCAGAGGCGGGCCGCGGCGAGGATCACCCGGCGGCGGATGCAGATGCCAGCGAACAACCCGACAGGACGCCCGGACCAGGCGGCGATCGACACGCCGCTGCGGCTGCATCGCGAGGCGGTGCCGGCAGACTGGACCGACTACAACGGCCATCTGAACGACGGCTACTACGCCGTGATCTTCAGTCACGCCACCGACGCCTTCCTCGAATATGCCGGGATCGATGCCGCCTACCGGGCGCGCAGCCGGCGCACCGTCTTCACCGGCGAGATGAAGATCCGCTACCGGCACGAGGTGCGGGCCGGCGACGAGGTCACGATCGAGACCCGGCTGACCGCGCTGGACGCCAAGCGCTTCACCCTGCAGCACCGCATGGTCCATGCCGCCACCGGGACCGCCGTGGCGGACAGTGAGGTGCTGAACCTGTCGATCGACGCGACCGGGCCGAAGGTCGCGCCGTTCGAGGCCGAGATCCACGACCGTTTGAGCGAGATCCGCACCGCCCATGAGGCGGCCGCGGAGGACGAGAAGGGCTGACCCACGCCCCCGTCCGACCAGACCAGACAGGAGGCTAGAGATGACGAGCGCAAGACGTATCCTTTTCGCAGCGGCGGCGATCGCCGCGCTGGCCCCGACCGGGGCCGCCCTGGCCGACGACGCGGCCTGCAAGACGGTGCGGATGTCCGATCCCGGCTGGACCGACATCACCTCGACCACCGCGCTGGCCGGCACCGTGCTGAGCGGCCTGGGCTATACGCCGAACGTCAACCTGCTGTCGGTCGCGGTCACCTTCGAATCGCTGAAGAACGGCCAGATCGACCTGTTCCTCGGCAACTGGATGCCGGCGCAGACCGAGATGGTCGACCCCTATCTGAAGCAGGGGGTCGAGCTGGTCGGCACCAACCTGGCCGACGCCAAGGTGACGCTGGCGGTCAACCACGAGGCCTATGAGGCCGGGGTCAAGGACTTCGCCGACCTGCAGAAGTTCGCCGACAAGTTCGGCAAGTCGATCTATTCGATCGAACCCGGTTCCTCGGCCAACAAGAACCTGTCGACCATCATCGGCAAGAACGAGTTCGGCCTCGGCGGCTGGAACCTGGTCGAGGCCAGCGAGCAGGCGATGCTGTCCCAGGTGGATCGGGCCCAGCGCCGCGGCGAATGGGTGGTGTTCCTGGGCTGGGCGCCGCACCCGATGAACATCAAGTACAAGATCGACTACCTCTCCGGCGGCGACGCCTATTTCGGGCCGAACTACGGCGGCGCCACGGTGCGCACCCTGGTCAACCAGAAATGGATCTCGGGCTGCCCCAACCTGCAGAAATTCGTCAAGCAGCTGACCTTCGACCTGAACACCGAAAACCAGATGATGTCGATGATCCTGGACGGCGGCATGGACCAGAACGCCGCCGCCAAGAAGTGGCTGAACGACAATCCCGATCTGTTGACCAAGTGGCTCGACGGCGTCACCACGCTGGACGGCAAGCCAGGCCTCGACGCGGTGAAGGCCTCGCTGAAGGGCTGAGATGCCGGGGCGGCGGCTGTCTCGCCGCCCCCACTTTGCTAGGACGCGGCGGCTGCCCGCCGCTCCGCCTACCCACGCCGGAGGATGGCCGGCGCATTACCGAAACGTAAGTACGCCGCGGCTCCCTTTCAAAATATTCTCTCGACCGGGTCATTCGCCCGCGGCACCGTCAGGACGTGCGACGTGCCGACGGGAGCGTGCGCAGGCTCTCTTCCGGCGTGGTCCATTTCGTCACGCCTGCGATCCGACGTCCGAGAGCTTCAGCCGCACATGCAGATCCTTCTGATCGAAGACGACCTCGAAACCGCGCAGCACATCATCAGCAGCCTGCGCGAGGCCGGCCATGTCGTCGAGCATTGCGTCACCGGCGCCGACGGGCTGGCCCGTGCTTCGGCTGCCCGCCCGGGCAGCCATCACGGCCTCCTGATCATCGACCGTATGCTGCCCGACATCGACGGAGTGAGCGTGGCCCGCCGGCTGCGCGCCGGCAATGATGCGGTGCCGATCCTGTTCCTGACCACGCTGGGCGGCGTCAGCGACCGGGTCGAGGGGCTGAACGCGGGCGGCGACGACTATCTGGTCAAGCCCTTCGCCCTGGCGGAGCTGCTGGCCCGGATCGACGCCCTGGCCCGCCGGGCCGGCGCCGCCGCGGTCGAGACCTCCTTGAAGGTCGCCGACCTCGAGGTCGATTTGCTGAAGCGCACCGCCATCCGGGCCGGCCAGGCGATCGACCTGCAGCCGCGCGAGTTCAAGCTGCTGGAATACCTGATGCGGCATTCCGGCCAGATCGTCACCCGCACCATGCTGCTGGAGCATGTGTGGGAATTCCATTTCGAGCCGCAGACCACGGTCGTCGAGACCCATATCAGCCGGCTGCGCAGCAAGATCGACCGCGGCTTCGACGCGCCCTTGCTCGATACCGTCCGCGGCGTGGGGTATTGTCTCCGTGATCCTGGCTAGACTCGTCCGAACGGCTACTTTTCGGCTGGCGGCCGGTTTCGCCGCGCTGTTCAGCGTGTCGATCATCGCGGTGTCGAGCATCGTCTATGTCGCGATGACGCGCTATTCGGACCACCAGATCGACCTGTCGATCTGCTCCGAGATGAAGGCCGTGCGGGATGCGGTGGCCGGCGAGGACCCCGCCGACGTCGCCAAGGCGATCAACGACCGCGTCGCCGACATCGACCCGGACTATTTCTACTACGTGCTGCAGGACCGGGCCGGCCACATGCTCGCCGGCAACCTCCGCCCGATCGCCGGGGCCGCGGGCTGGAGCGACATCCCGCTGGAATCGACCGACAGCGGGACCAAGGAGACGCGCAACGTCCGCGGCCTCGGGGTCGACCTCGACGACGGGCTGCAGTTGTTCATCGGCCGCGACACCCACGACCTCGACGAACTGCAGGAGGGCATCACCCGATTCTTCCTGGCCGGGGCGGCGGCGACGGTGATCCTGGCCCTGGCCGGCGGGCTGGTGCTCAGCGCCCGCTTTCTGCGCCGGGTCGAGGCGGTGAACACCGCCACCCGCCACATCATGGACGGGCATCTGCACGAGCGGGTGCCGACCAAGGGCAAGGCCGACGAGTTCGACCGCTTGGCCGACAATCTGAACGCCATGCTGGACCGCATCCAGCAGCTGATGCAGGGGCTGCACCAGGTCTCCAGCGACATCGCGCACGACCTGCGCACACCGCTGTCGCACATGCGCCAGCGGCTGGAGCTGGCGCGGCTGAAGGCCGCCTCGGCGCAGGATTACGACGCCGCGGTCGACCGCGCCGTGACCGACATCGACGGCATCCTGGGCGTCTTCGCGGCGCTGCTGCGGATCGCCCAGATCGAGGCCGGGGCGCGGCGCGAGGGCTTCGCCCCGGTCGACCTCTCCGGACTGTTCGAGACCATCATCGACACCTACGGCCCGGTGGCCGACGATGTCGGGCACCGACTGACCGGCACGGTGGCGCCCGGCCTGTCGATCCGCGGCGACCGCCAGCTGCTGACCCAGATGCTGGCCAACCTGGTCGAGAACACCATCCGCCACACCCCGGCCGGGACCGAGATCACGGTGTCGCTGATGCCGGGCCCGGCCGGCCTGGTCGGCATCGTCCGCGACACCGGCCCCGGCATCCCCGAGACGGCGCGG
Source organism: Inquilinus sp. 2KB_23 (assembly GCF_052115705.1). Taxonomy (NCBI): domain Bacteria; kingdom Pseudomonadati; phylum Pseudomonadota; class Alphaproteobacteria; order Rhodospirillales; family Rhodospirillaceae; genus Inquilinus; species Inquilinus sp. 2KB_23. Next base: position 49,410 of record NZ_JBFRHF010000027.1, read on the forward strand.
GAGAAGGTGTTCCAGCGCTTCTTCCGGCTCGACGCCAGCCGCATGACCCCGGGCAGCGGCCTGGGCCTGAGCCTGGTGTCGGCGGTGGCGCAGCTGCACGACGTCCGGGTGACGCTGTCGGACAACCATCCTGGCCTGGCGGTGACCCTGGACTTCGGCGACCTCGCCAAGCCGCAGGCCGTCGGTTCGGCCGGCCGGACCGCCGCGGCGGCGCGGCCGATGGGCGACGCGCCGCCCGCGGGGCACCGGCAGGGGGTTTGGGACCGGATGCGGATCCGAGGGACGGCGGACAGCTGAAACGGACACCGCCGCGGACTGTCACCGCGCCCGTCGCGCTTCCTTCAGCAGGTTGTCGCGCAGCGTGGTGACCGCCTTCTGCATCTTCGGGAACTCCTCGGGCGTCAGGCCCGAGGCCTTCACCAGATTCATCGTCAGGCCCTTCTCCCGGATGCGGCGGCCGGCTTCGGTCAGGCTGACGATCACCTGGCGCTCATCGGCGGGATCGCGCTGCCGGGTGACATAGCCCAGGCTCTCCAGCTTCTTCAGCATGGGGGTCAGCGTGTTGGATTCGAGGAAGAGCTTCTCGCCCAGGCCGCTGACGGTCTGCCCGTCCTGCTCCCACAGCGCGACGATCGCGATGTACTGGAGATAGGTCAGGCCGAGCTCCTCCAGGATCGGCTTGTAGGCGCGGCCATAGGCGAGGTTGGCCGAATAGATGGCGAAGCACAGGAAGTCGGACAGCTTGGGGTTCGGCGGATCGGCGGCGGTCATCTGGGGTCTCGCGAGCATGGGGTCGGTTTGTCGTTATATATCGGATGCGATTTAATCGGAAGATTGACATATCGGGTCCGCCTAACTTATATAACTCGCATCCGATTAGATCGGATACGATTTTGAGGTAACTTTCGGCAAGGACCCCGGCCATGGGCCAGATCGAAAACGTGCATCGGCGTCGAGATCAACCTGGTCCAGGCCGCTGCGCCGCAGCCCTCATCCCAGTCCTGTTGCCTTCCAGGCGGTGTCACCGATGACGCTCTCCATCCTCGCCTCTCTCACCGGCGTATCCGCCATCGCCCTGGCCGCCGTCAGCCGGTCGGTGCGGCGGGGCCGGCGCCGCATCCTCGGCGCAGCCATGGTCGCCGGCGCCGCGGCTCTCTGGCTCGGCTTCGGCGCCGACCTGCCGGCCCGCTGGTCCTCCACCGGCACCACCCTGGCCATGGGCACCACGGCCTATGCCGCGGCCCCTGCCCTGCCCGGCCCGCTGGGGTCGCTGCTGGGGGCACCGCAATGGCTGAACTCACCGCCGCTGCGCGCCGAGGACCTGCGCGGCAAGGTCGTCCTGGTGAACTTCTGGACCTATTCCTGCATCAACTGCCTGCGGGTGCTGCCCTATGTCCGGGCCTGGGCGGAGACCTACAAGGATCGTGGGCTGGTGGTCATCGGCGTGCACACGCCGGAATTCGCCTTCGAGAAGAATGTCGGCAATGTCGGCAAGGCCGCAGCCTCGCTCGGCGTCGGCTATCCCGTGGTGATCGACAACGACTTCAAGCTGTGGCGGGCCTTCGACAACGCGGCATGGCCGGCGCTGTACTTCATCGGCGCCGACGGCCGGGTCCGCGGCCGCGCGCTGGGCGAGGGCGGCTACGACCAATCGGAAAAGCTGATCCAGCAGCTGCTGTCCGAAGCCGGCGACGCCCCCATGCCCGACACCGCCGCCACCATCGCTGCCGCGGGGCCGCAGGTTGCGCCGGACGAATCGGATCTCGGCTCGGGCGAGACCTATCTCGGCTATGACCAGGCCCGGGGCTTCGCGTCGCCCGGTGGCGTCACCGCCGATGCCCCCAGCCTCTACCGCGGCGTATCGGCGCTGCCACTGAACCGCTGGAACCTGGCGGGGCTGTGGACGGTCGGGGGCGAGTTCGCGACCCTGGACGAGGCGTCCGGCCGCATCGCCTACCGATTCCACGCCCGCGACCTCCATCTCGTGCTGGCCCCGCCCTCTCCCGGCCAATCCGTCCGCTTCCGCGTCAGGATCGACGGCGCCGCACCCGGGGCCGACCACGGCTCCGACATCGACGCCGAGGGATGGGGGACCGTGCGCGACGATCGCCTGTACCAGCTGGTCCGGCAGGCCGGGCCGGTCGCGGACCGGACCTTCGAGATCGAGTTCCTCGACCCCGGTGTCCGCGCCTACGTCTTCACCTTCGGATAGGACTGTCGAGCACAGCAATCGGCTGCAAACCGCGGCAGTTCTGGGAAAGCACCGCCGCGGCCTCGACGCTAGATTGGCGGGCAAACTGTCCACCGACGGCCAAGCCACGCTGTGCCATCAAAGGAATGATCATGTCCGAAGACCTGTCCTCGCCGACCCGGCGTGGCTTTCTCGCCACCTCGGCCACGGCCATGCTCGCCGCCTCGGCCGCCAGCGCCTTCAGCCTGTTCCCGGTGCGCCAGGCCGCGGCCGCCAGCGGCAGCGGCATCCGCCCGTTCCAGGTCGCCGTCCCGGACGCGGACCTCGCCGACCTCCGCCGCCGCATCCTGGCGACGCGGTGGCCGGCCAGGGAGACCGTCGCCGACCAGTCCCAGGGCGTCCAGCTGGCGCGGCTGCAGAAGCTCGTCCGCTATTGGGGCACGGAGTACGACTGGCGGAAGGTGGAGGCAAAGCTGAACGCCCTGCCGATGTTCGTGACCGAGATCGACGGCCTCGACATCCAGTTCATCCATGTGTCGTCGAAACACCCCGATGCCCTGCCGCTGATCATGACCCATGGCTGGCCGGGCTCGATCCTGGAGCTGCTGAAGGTGATCGGCCCGCTGACCGATCCCACCGCCCATGGCGGCAGCGCCGCGGATGCCTTCCATCTCGTGGTCCCGTCGCTGCCCGGCTTCGGTTTTTCGGGCAAGCCGCAGGAGACCGGCTGGGGCTCAGACCACATCGCGCGCGCCTGGGGCGAGCTGATGGGCCGCCTGGGCTACACGCGCTTCGTCTCCCAGGGCGGCGATTGCGGTTCCGTCGTCTCGCACCGGATGGCGATGCAGCGGGTGCCGGGGTTGATCGGCATCCATGTCAACATGCCGGCGACCGTGCCGGCCGAGCTGCAGCCGCTTCTGGCGCAGGGTCTGCCGGCCCCGGCCGGCCTCTCCGCCAAGGAGAAGGCGGCCTATGACAAGCTGAACGACTTCTACAAGAACAACTCCGCCTATGCCGCCATGATGGTGACCCGGCCGCAGACCCTGGGCTATTCGCTGGTGGATTCGCCGGTCGGCCAGGCCGCCTGGATGTATGACAAGATCGCGCAATGGACCTTCAGCGGCGGCGACCCCGAGCGGTCGCTGACCCGGGACGAGATCCTGGACGACATCTCGCTCTACTGGCTCACCGACAGCTCGACCTCGGCCGCCCAGATCTACTGGGAGGACCATTCCAACAACTTCAACGCGGTGGACATCTCGCTGCCCGCGGCGGTGACGGTGTTCCCCGGCGAGATCTATCAGGCGCCGCGCAGCTGGGTTGAGCGCAGCTACCACAAGCTCATCTACTTCAACGAGGTCGACAAGGGCGGTCACTTCGCGGCCTGGGAAGAGCCCGAGCTGTTCAGCACCGAGATCCGCGCCGCCTTCCGGTCGCTGCGCTGATCCCGGCAACGCCGTGCCACCCTCCACTGGAGAGAGACGAATGTCCGAAGACATCAACCACCAGCGCCGCCGCTTCTTCGGCACCGCGGCCATGACCCTGGCCGCCGCCCAGCTCGGCATGATCGGGGCGGCCGAGGCGCAATCCGCCAAGACGGCTGCCGTGGCTGCGGTCAAGCCCGGGACGAACACGTCGTTCGGCCCGCTGAAGCAGGTCGATGCCGGCGTCCTGAACGTCGGATACGCCGAGGTCGGGCACCCCGATGGTCCCGTGGTCGTGCTGCTGCATGGCTGGCCCTACGACATCCATGCCTTCGTCGATGTCGCGCCCCTGCTGGCATCGGCCGGCTACCGGGTGATCGTGCCGCATTTGCGCGGCCACGGCACCACCCGCTTCCTGTCGGATTCGACGGTCCGCCAGGCCCAGCAATCGGCCGTGGCCAGCGACATCATCGCCTTGATGGATGCGCTCAAGATCCGGCAGGCGACCGTCGCCGGCTTCGACTGGGGTGCGCGGACGGCCTGCATCATGGCGGCGCTGTGGCCCGAGCGCTGCAAGGCCCTGGTCTCGGTCAGCGGCTATCTCATCAGCAATGTCGAGGCCGGCAAGCGCCCACTGCCGCCGAAGGCCGAGCACGACTGGTGGTACCAGTTCTACTTCGCCACCGACCGCGGCCGGCAGGGCTATGACGAGAACCGGCGCGACTTCGCGCGGCTGATCTGGCAGGAGGCTTCGCCGAACTGGGCCTTCGACGACGCCACCTTCGACCGCAGCGCGGCGTCGCTCGACAATCCGGACCATGTCGCCATCGTGATCCACAACTACCGCTGGCGGATGGGTCTGGCCGAGGGCGAGGCGCGCTATGACGATCTGGAGAAGCGGCTGGCCGCGGCACCGGTGATCACCATCCCGACGATCACCATGGAAGGCGACGCCAACGGCGCCCCGCACCCGGAGCCCGCGGCCTATGCCAAGAAGTTCTCGGGCCGTTACGAGCACCGGACCCTGACCGGCGGCATCGGTCACAACCTGCCGCAGGAGGCCCCGCAGGCCTTCGCCCAGGCGATCGTCGACGTCGATCGGTTCTGATCCGACCCAGCCGAAGGCCGCGTGGCGGATCGCGGCCGATCCGCCACGCCCCTCCGCTCATCGAAAGAAAGAGAGTCCCATGAACCGCCTGTCGACCCTTCGCCGCCTGGTCCTGGGCACCATGCTCGGCGCCGCAGGCAGCTTCGCCGTGTCCTGCGCCGCGGTGGCTGAGCATCTCAGCTACGCCCCCGCCCCGGTGGCCCCGCTGGCGTCCCAGCCGGCACCGGCCATTCACGTCGACACCCCGCTGCCGAGCCTCGTAGCGGTTCCCGACACCCGTCCCTGAGCCTTTGAGACGGGCGATCGACGGCAGCGCGGTCGGGGAGCCGGGCTGCCGCCCCTCCCCATAGCCACGCCTCCCCGCCGCGGTTACACTTCCCGGCATGCTGGACAGCCGGATTTCCCGTTTCCCGGCCGCAGGCCCGGCCGACCGGAACGGCGATGGATTTCACTGGCGATAGTCTTCACCATTCCCTGCTGCCCGGGCAGGACCTCTGGCTGGCCGCGCTCGCCATCCTGGTTGCCGTCCTCGCCTCCTACGTCGCCTTCGATCTCGGCAAGCGCATCCGCATCGCCCGCGGCGAGGCCCGGCTGCTGTGGCTGCTGGGCGGGGCGGTGGCGATGGGCGGCGGCATCTGGTCGATGCACTTCATCGCCATGCTGGCGATGCGCCTGCCGGTCAACTTCGACTACGACCTGCGGCTGACGCTGCTGTCGCTGCTGATCGCCGTGCTGGCCACCGGCGCCGGCTTCACCGTCGCCACATTGGGGGGCGCCATCCCGCCGGGCGAACAGCGCACGGCGCCGCTGCCGCTGCTGGCCAGCGGCCTGTGCATGGGGCTGGGCATCGCCGGCATGCACTATGTCGGCATGGCCGCGATCGTGGCGCCGGGGCACATCGCCTACGATCCCGTGTTCGTGGTGCTGTCGATCCTGGTCGCCGTGGTCGCCGCCACCGCGGCGCTGCATCTGGCCCTGTCCGACATCCGCCGCATGCATCGGGTGCTGGCCGCAGTGATGATGGGGGCGGCGATCGCCGGCATGCACTTCACCGGCATGGCCGCGGCGCATTTCATGCCCGACCCGGCCGCCTACGCCGCCATCGCCCGCGCCGCCACCCCGGTGCCGCCCGCGATTCTGGCCGGGCTGATCACCGCGGCCGACATCATCGTCTTCGCCCTGGCCCTGATCGCGACCCGGCTGGACCGCCGGATCATGGAACTGCAGGCGCACCGGCAGCTGGCCATCCTGGGCGAACGCTATGCCGCCACGCTGAACGCGCTGCCGACGCCGCTGGCCCTGATCGACGAGCGCGGCCTCATCCTGACCGCCAACCCGCTGTGGCAGTGGCCGGGCGAGCGCGAGCGCTTCGTCGGCGGCGGGTCCCGCCCGGGCGAGGACTACTTCGCGCTGAGCGACGCCGCCGGCGGCGCCGGTGCCGAGGTCAGGGTGCATCTCGCCGGCGTGGTCCAGGGTATCCAGCCGGCAGCGCCGGTCGAGTACAGGCTCGGTGCCGGCGCGGCGGAGCGCACCATCCGACTGCTGGCGGCGCCGATCGTCGAGGGCCGGGCGGTGGGCGCCGTGGTGGTGCATCTCGACATCACCGCCGAACGCGTGGCCGAGCAACGGATGCGCGAGGCGATGCAGACGATCGAGGCGGCGGACCAAGCCAAGACCACCTTCCTGGCCCATATGAGCCACGAGCTGCGGACGCCCCTGAACGCGATCCTCGGTTTTTCCGAGCTGATCCGGGACGCCCATCTCGGCCCGCTGCCCGAACGCTACCGCAGCTACGCCGACGACATCCACCGGTCGGGCCAGCACCTGCTGGCGCTGGTCAACGACGTGCTCGACCTGTCGCGGGTGGAATCCGGGCGCCTCGACCTGCAGATCGAGCCGGTCGACCTGGCAAGCGACATCCGCGACGCGGTCAGCCTGGTGGCCCAGCGCGCCGAGGCGCTGGGCATCCGCATCGAGCAGCGGGTGGCCGCGGACCTGCCGCCGCTGAACGCCGACCCGCTGCGGCTGCGCCAGATCCTGATCAACCTGCTGACCAACGCGGTGAAGTTCACGCCGGATGGCGGCCAGGTCACGGTCGACGCCGTGGCGGTGGCCCGGTCGATCCGGATCACGGTGGCCGACACCGGCATCGGCATGAGCGCGGCGGAGATCGCGCTGGCGCTGGAGCCGTTCCGCCAGGCCCGCCGGCTGTCGCGCCGGCCGCGCGAGGGGTCGGGCCTGGGCCTGCCCCTGGCCAAGGCGCTGGTGGAAAGCCATGGCGGGATGCTGATGATCGACAGCGAGCCGGAGGTCGGCACCCGCATCACCATCCTGCTGCCGACCCGCGTCCCCGACGAGAACAGCCCCGCCGCCGGTCCGCATGCCGGCGACGGGGCTGTTCTCGACGAGCCGGCTTCGCTGAACGCGGGCCGGGGGATCAGTCGGCGACGTTGACCATCGACTGGAACACGCGCCACGCCACCTCGACGGTGACGCCGCCCGCCCGGGCGCCGGCGGCCAGCATGCTGGCGGTCGGCTTGGTCGGAACCGTGGTAATGCCGGGGTCGCCCATCGCCGCCACCATGTCGAGGGCATAAGTCATCGGGGTCTTCATCTCGACCACCGTCATACTATTCGTCATCGCAATGTCGCCCATTGGAAACCTCCCAGGTTAATGCCAGGAGGAGGTGCAATCGCCGTGCCAACTTTCGGACAGGGTCGGCGGCATCGCCGACTCGGCGCGGGATCAGCCAGAAGAGGGTGATTTGAAATAATCATACATATTTCCCCCAACACTTAATACTATCGATCTGATCGCCTTTTCGAACACCTCCCGGATTTCGCAATTTGCGACGTGCACCCACATACGGTTCGCATTCTGCAACGCTCACGATCCATCCCAACGGGTGGCGAGGCCCTGCCGCCGCACCCCGATCCGGCCAGCCCTTCACGCGCCCACCCGCCCCGCCCGCGATTGACGGGCCCCGGGCGCGCCCCTAGGGTCGGCCGCCATGACCGGACACATCTACAAGATCTGCAGCGCGGCGGAATGGCGGGATGCCGAAGCCGCCGGCGCCTATCGCGGCTCCGCCGTCGACCATCGCGACGGCTTCATCCATTTCTCCACCGCGGAGCAGGCCGGGGAGACCGCGGCACGCTACTTCGCCGGCCAGGCCGACCTGGTGCTGGTGGCAGTGGACGTGGCCGCGCTGGGTGACGCGCTGCGGTGGGAGCCGTCGCGCGGCGGCGCCCTGTTCCCGCATCTATACGCCGAGCTGCCTCTGGCGGCGGTGACCAGGGTGGCGCCGCTGCCGCTGGTCGACGGCCGGCACGTGTTCCCGCCCGTCCCGTGAGCCTGCTGTTCAGCCTGGCCGCGCCGCTGCTGAAGGCGCTGCCGCCCGAGGCGGCGCACCGCGCCACCCTGGCCGCCCTGCGGCTCGGCCTCGGCCCCGCTGCGTCCGACCCCGACGACCCGATCCTGGCGGTGACGCTGTGGGGCCGGCGCTTCGCCAACCCGATCGGCCTCGCCGCCGGCTTCGACAAGGACGCCGAGGTGGTGGACCCGATGCTGCGGCTGGGCTTCGGCTTCGTCGAGATCGGCAGCGTCACGCCGCGGGCCCAGCCGGGCAATCCGCGGCCCCGCGCCTTCCGCCTGCCGCAGCAGCAGGCGCTGATCAACCGCTACGGCTTCAACAACCGCGGCCATGCCGCCGCCGCGGCGCGGCTGGAGACCCGGCGCGTCAACGGCGCCGCCGCGCCCGGGCTTCTCGGCGTCAATGTCGGCCGCAACAAGACCAGCCGCGACCCGGATGCCGACTACGCCGCCGGCATCCGCGCCTTCGCCCGGCTGGCCGACTATCTCGTGGTCAACATCTCGTCGCCCAACACCCCCGGGCTGCGGGCGATGCAGAGCCGGGTGCCGCTGGAGCGGCTGCTGGCCGCGGTGACCGCGGCACGGGCGGAGGAGACGGCGCGGCCGCCGATCCTGGTCAAGATCGCCCCAGACCTGACGCCGGAGGATCTGGAGGACGTCGCGGAGGTCGCCCTGGCTGCCGGCATCGACGGGCTGATCGTGTCCAACACCACCATCGCCCGCCCCGGCGGCCTGCCGCCGAGCTTGGCCGGCGAACCCGGCGGCCTTAGCGGCCAACCGTTGATGGCGCCATCGACCCTGGTCCTGCGCCGCATGGCGAAGCTGCTGGCCGGACGACTGCCGCTGGTCGGCGTCGGGGGAGTGTCCAGCGGCGCCGACGCCTATGCCAAGATCCGTGCCGGCGCCAGCCTGGTTCAGCTCTACACCGCCCTGGCCTATCGCGGCCCCGACCTGGTGGGCGCGATCAAGCGCGACCTGGCCGACCGGCTGCGCGCCGACGGCTTCCGCTCGGTGGCCGAGGCGGTGGGCGCCGACCTGCGCTGACGCCGGAGATCAGCGGTGCAGGCGCGCCGCCGCCGCGATGAAGGCGCCGGACCGAGGCCCTGCTTTGCGCCGGAGGGCGGGACTGAATCCTCGCCATCGGGCCTGATTTCGGTCAACTTTCTGGGATGGACTGCGGGATGCGAGTCGCGCTCCTGCGACCGCGATCCCGGAACGGTGAAGAGGGCCCTATGATCGAGGCGATGAACCTCGCCATTCTCGTTGCGGCGGGACTCATTGCCCTCAGCGTCTTCACCAGCCTGATCTCGTTCCGGGTCGGCGCCCCCCTGCTGCTGGTGTTCCTGGCGGTCGGCCTCGGCGCCGGCGAGGACGGCATCGGCCAGATCCATTTCGACAATGCGCCGGTGGCCTATTTCATCGGCAGCGTGGCGCTGGCGCTGATCCTGTTCGACAGCGGCTTCGAGACCCGGCTGCAGAGCTTCCGGGCCGCCGCGGCCCCGGCCCTGACCCTGGCCACCATCGGCGTGCTGATCACCACCGGCCTGGCCGCGATCGCCGTCCGCCTGATCTTCGGCTTCGGCTGGCCCGTGTCGCTGCTGACCGGCGCGATCATCAGCTCGACCGATGCGGCGGCGGTGTTCTTCCTGCTGCGGGTCGGCGGCATCACCCTGCGCGATCGCATGCGCTCGACCCTCGAGATCGAATCCGGCAGCAACGACCCGATCGCCATCTTCCTGACCCTGGCGCTGGTCGAAGCGGTCAGGGCCGGCACCGGCGCGGCCAGCCTGACCTGGGCGCTGGCCACCAGCTTCACGCTGGAGGCCGGGCTGGGCATCGCCATCGGCCTGGCCGGCGGCTTCCTGATCGTGCGCGTGATCAACCGGGTCGCCCTCGACCCCGGCCTGTATCCGGTGATCGTGCTCAGCCTCGCCCTGCTGATCTTCGCCGCCACCGGCATGCTGCACGGGTCGGGCTTCATCGCCGTCTACGTCGCCGGCATGGTCGCGGGCAACGCCACGCTGCGCGCCTCGGCCCTGCTGCGCCGGTTCCAGAGCGGCATGACTTGGCTGGCCCAGATCTGCATGTTCCTGACGCTGGGCCTGCTGGCCACGCCGTCGCAGTTCCCGGCGGTGTTCCTGCCGGCGCTCGGCGTGGCCCTGGTGCTGACCTTCGTGGCCCGGCCGATCGCCGTGTGGCTGTGCCTGCTGCCCTACGGCTTCTCGCGCAACGAGACCACCTTCGTCGCCTGGGTCGGGCTGCGCGGCGCGGTGTCGATCCTGCTGGCCATCCTGCCGCTGATCGCGCAGCTGCCCGAGGGGCGGGTGATCTTCAACGGCGTGTTCCTGGTGGTGGTGTTCTCGCTGCTGCTGCAGGGCTGGACCATCCGGCCGCTGGCGAAGTGGCTGGGCCTGATCGTGCCGCCGCGGATCGGCCCGGTCGACCGCGTCGAGCTGGAGCTGCCGGGCCGCGCCAACCACGAGCTGGTGGTCTATCGCATCGCGGCGCAGAGCCCGGTGGCCCGCGGCGAGCGCATCCCGCGCTGGGCCCGGCCCGCCCTGATCGTGCGCGACGGCCAGTCGGTCGACATCCACCATGCCGGGCGGCTGCAAAGCGGCGACCAGGTCTACATCTTCACCCCGCCGCAGCAGGTCCGGCTGCTGGACCGGCTGTTCGCCACCCCGATGCGGCTGGCCGAGGACGACCGCGACTTCTTCGGCGACTTCACCCTGAACGCCGACGCCCCCCTGGCCGAGGTGGCGGAGAGCTACGGCTTCGCCCTGCCCGAACCGGGCGAGACCCGCAGCGCCGGCGCCTTCCTGCAGGACGCCTTCGGCGGCCGGGTCGAGATCGGCGACCGGCTGCCGGTCGGCGGGGTCGAGCTGATCGTCCGCGCCGTCGACGACGAGAACCTGGTGACCGAGGTCGGGCTGGCGCTGGAGCCGAGCCGCGGCGCCCAGCCGAAGCTGCCGGTGTTCCAGAACCTGTCGGAGATCGCGGCCTGGTTCCGGCGGCGGCTGCGCGAAAGGCGGGCCCGGCGGGCCGCGCCGCCACCCCAGGCCGTGGTTGCCGATCCGGCGCCGCGACCGGACGCCGAGGTGCCGCCGGCAGTGCCCGAAGGCACCGGCCGGCCAGACTGAGCCGCGGCCCCAAAGGTCGGACGATCCCCGTTCCGGCGCCCGCGCGCATCCGCTATCGTCGCCCGGCGACAGGGAAAAGCGGGGACATGATGCTGACGATCTATTCCGAGGACCACCGGCTGCAACACGGCAAGGTGGAGCTGACCGGCGGGCACTTCATCCCGGTGGTGGAGAAGCCGGAGCGGGCGGAGACCATCCTGGCCCGGATCCAGGCGGTCGGCCTGGGCGAGGTGCGGGCGCCGGAGCGCTTCGGCACCGACCCGATCGCCCGGGTGCACGCCCCCCATTTCATCCGCTTCCTGGAGACCGCCTGGGACGAGTGGGCGGCCCAGCATGGCGAGATCGACGCGCTGCCGACCAACTGGGCGGTGCGCAACATGCGCCAGATCATCCCGAGCTCGATCGAGGGTAAGCTGGGCTACTACGCCAGCGATTGCGGCACCCCGATCACCGCCGGCACGTGGCGCGCGGCGCTGAGCTCGGTCGACGTCGCCCTGAGCGGAGCAAAGCAGGTGGCGGCCGACGGCAGGCCTGTGTTCTCGCTGTGCCGGCCGCCGGGGCACCATGCCTCGACCGACGTCTATTGCGGCTACTGCTTCTTCAACAACGCCGCGGTGGCGGCGCAGTGGTTCCGCGACAACGGCGCCGCTCGCGTCGCCGTGCTGGACATCGACTACCACCACGGCAACGGCACGCAGGAGATCTTCTACGGCCGCGACGACGTGCTGTTCGTGTCGCTGCACGCCGACCCGAATGTCGAATACCCCTACTATCTCGGCTATGCCGAGGAGCGCGGCGAAGGCGCCGGCGAAGGCTTCAACCTGAACCTGCCGATGCCGTTCGGCACGACCTGGGACCGCTACCGCGAGGCGCTGGACGCCGCGCTGGCGCGGATCCGCGACTACGGGCCGGATGCGGTGGTGCTGTCCTTCGGCGCCGACACCTTCCAGGAGGACCCGATCTCGCAGTTCAAGCTGAACAGCGACGACTTTACCCGGATGGGCGAGATCCTGGGCCGCGGCCTGGGCGTGCCGACGCTGACGGTGATGGAGGGCGGCTACGCCGTCGACGCGCTGGGTGTCAACGTCTCGAACCTGCTGCAGGCGCTGGGGGCATCGACGCGCTGAGAGACCCGTGTCGCGGCTGCGGATACCGCCAGTATCCGCAGCCGCTCTGGCAATATCAGCGCGAGATCGCACAATTTCCCCAATATAAACATTTGTTAGGATCGAGCCGGATATCGCCGGATTTGAGGCACATATAAAAGACGATCCATCTATTTGTCGCCGACGATGCGGTTCGTGGCAAAATTAGAGCGGAACATCTGCCGGTCTGCTTCGTTTAGTTCGCATCAACGACAACAGGATGCGATGCCATGACGGCCATCTCCGCCGCGACAGAGCGACAATTCCTGCAAATCGTCGCTCCCTGCATTCCCGACCTGCGCCGCTATGCGCGGTCCCTGACCCGAAACAGCGCCGACACTGACGATCTGGTCCAGGAGACCATGGTGCGGGCCGCCCTCAAGCTGCATCTGTGGCAGCCGGGCACCAACATCATGGCGTGGCTGGTCGTCATGATGCGCCGCCTGCACCTGTCGCAGAACGTGGTCGGCAAGCGCAACCAGGCCATCATGGTCCCGATCGACGATTGGGATGCCGTGACCCCGCCGTCCCAGACCCAGGCGGTCGAGCTGCGCGAGATCGCGGCGCGCTGGCCCAGGCTTTCGGCGATCCATCGTGACGTGCTGGAGGCCGTGGCCGTCGGTGGCGAATCCTACGAGCAGGCGGCCGAGCGCTTCCGGGTGCCGGTCGGCACCATCCGGTCGCGCCTGGCCCGCGCCCGCTTGAGCCTGCGCGAGGCCGTCGCGACGGCGCATTGACGGTCTCTAAGCTTCCGGATCGCGCTGATCCGGGATGTCGATGGTGAAGCGCGTGCCGGCCGGGCTGCTGGCGATGTCGATGGCGGCGTCGAGCTGCCGCACCTGCGCCTGCAGCACCATCATCCCGAGCCCGGTGCCGTTGGCCGGCGGCTTGCCCTCGGGCAGGCCGACCCCGTCATCGGCGACGGTCAGGCGATAGCCGCCCTCGGCCCGGTGCCCGAAGCCGATCTCCACCCGGCCCTCGCGCCGGTCGGGGAAGGCGTATTTCACGGCATTGGTCACCAGCTCGTTGACGATCAGCCCGAGCGGCACGATGCGCGACGGCGGCAGGTCCGCCTCCACCGCGTCGATCACGATCTCCTTGCTGCCGTTGTCGGGCAGCAGCGCGCGGGACAGGTCGTCGCACAGCCCGGTCAGATAGCTCTTCACCTCGACCCGGTCGACGGCGGCATGGGCGTAGAGCCGGCGGTGGACGATGGCCAGGGCCTGGATCCGGTCGTTGGCCTCGGCCAGCGCCTGCTTCGCCTCCGGCGTCCTGGCCCGCCGCGCCTGCAGCCCGAACAGGCTGGACAGCAGCTGGAAGCTGTTCATCACGCGATGGTTGATCTCGCGCAGCAGCAGGTCCTTCTGCTTCAGGTTCTGCTCGATCTTCTCCGCCATGCTGTCGAAGGCGAGGCCGAGCCGCCCGAACTCGTCGCGGCCGTGGCGCAGCGGGACGCGGGCGCTGAGGTTGCCGCGCTGCCACTCCCGGGCGGCCGACAGCAGCCGGTCGATCGGCCGCAGCAGGAACAGCCGCCCGCCGATGCCCGCGGCGGCGAGCGAGACCAGCAGGCCGGCGACGATCATGGCGATGCCGCGCTGGGTGGCGGCATCGATCGTGGCGAAGGCGGCCGCCCGGTCGATGCCGACCAGGACGAAGAGGTCCAGCTCCTCCGACCGCATCGGCACGTAGCCGTAGATCCGCACCGTGTCGTCCAGGGCGCCCGATGTGACCGAGCCGGCCTGCGGCGACGCCAGCAGGTCGAGGAACGGCTCCGGCACCTGGCGCCCGATCCAGCCGCTGTCGGGCCCGGGCAGCCGCGACATCACCACCCCGGCCCGGTCGGTGATGGTGATCACCGCGCTGCGCGATTCGGTGTCGATGTTGATCGCGGCGGCCATGGCGTCGACGCTGAGCGCCGCCACCACCGCGCCCTGGAAGCTGTCGCCGTCGAAGATCGGATAGGCGACGTGCAGCACCTTCTCGCCGACCGCGTCGGTGGTGGCGAAGCCGCCGACGGCGAAGCCGCGGATCTCCCGCGCGCGCTGGAAGAAGCCCTGATGGCCGACCGAGGTCGAGATCGCCGCCGTGTGGTTGGCCCCGCACAGTAGGTTGCCGTCGGCATCGACCACGGCGATGGCGGTCAGGCTCGGCACCTCCGACCGGAGGTCGTCGACCACCTCGGTGCAGCGCCCGCCCTGGCCTTCGCGGATCGCCGGCACCCGGGCCATGGCGGCGAGCAGCTGGCGCACCCCGTCGACGATGCGGAACTGCGCCCCGGCGGCGACATTCGCCAGCCGGATCGCATCGTCCTGGATCTCGTTGGTCCGGGCGATCCGCAGGGCATACTCGTTGTAGCCCTGCAGGACGATCCCGGGCGCGACGGCGAGGACGACCAGGAAGAACAGGCGCGACAGCAGATTCATGTCGGCGGGACCCCGGACGTCATCGTCGGGCACCGCCGTCGCGACCCGGACCGCCCGCCCTTGTCATCATCGCCTCTGCCACGTCCCGATGCCTCCGTCATCGTCCCCATCCTGAAGCGCAAGCCATGCGCCCCCAATTCCTTCGCCCTGTCTCCGGCCGCGACGGCCGGCATGATGCCGGGCGATCCGGGTCCTGTCCCGGCCGTTCGTCCTGCCGGCGCGACATGGCGGATTCTGTCGCCTTCTACGGGACGGGCCATCGAAATGCCATCGCCGAGCCACAGAATGGTCACCAATGGAAATGGGAACAAAGTTATGCGCAATCTGTTTTTCAGTTGTGAAGTGCTGGCTTTGACTGGCGCTTGAGATGGAGAAGAGAATGTTGAAACCAACCATGATCGTGCTGGCGGCCACCCTCGCGCTCGCGGCCTGTGGTCGCGACCCGGGCACCCGCGCCCTCACCGGCGGCGCGCTCGGCGCCGGCGCCGGCGCCGGCATCTCCGCGATCACCGGCGGCAACATCGGCACGGGCGCCCTGATCGGCGGTGCGGTCGGCGCCGTCGGTGGCGCGGCCACCAATTGCCACGCCGTCGGCCGCTGCTGATTTTCACGTTGTCGGTCCTCTGAGCCGACATCGGCGGGCGGTTCTCCGCCCGCCGATGTCGGAGAGAGGCTTGAATCGCGCCAGGCGTCAAAAGATGCAGACGTGGCGGGATTGGGGTCTCTATGGTGACTGCCGACGAAGGGGACGGACGGTCACCGTCCGTCCCCTTTCCATTTTTGCGGCGCGGCGCGCCCGTCCAACCGAATGAGGACAGAGACATGGCCACGCGGAATTTGGACCAGGAACTCGACACGCTGCGCGCCGATCTCGGCAAGATCCGCGACGACATCGCCTCGCTGGCCCGCACGCTGGGCGACGCCGCGACCGCCGAGGCCAAGGCCGGTGGCGCCAGGATCAACGAGGCGGCCCATGCCGCCAAGGACCGGGCCCAGCGCTTCGCCGAGAGCGCGCGGACGCAGGGCGAGGACGGCATCGCGGCGCTGGAGGAGCGGATCGAGCAGAACCCGATCGCCAGCATCCTCGTGGCCTTCGGCGTCGGTCTCGTCATCGGCAAGTTGCTGGACCGCTGAGGCAAGGCGAGATGATGGATCTCGGCGGCGCGCTGCTCGGCGCCATGGCCGCCCGCCAGCGCCTGCGGCTCGGCCGGGCGCTGCGGCGGGCCTGCATCGCGGCCGGGCTGCTGCTGTTCGCCTTCGTGCTGGTGGTGATCGCCCTGGTGCTGCTGGCCTGGTCGGGCTTCTACCTGCTGCTGCCGCAGCTGGGGCCGGCCGGAGCCGCCCTGGTGGTCGGGCTGATCGCCCTGGGCCTCGCCGCCATCGTCGCCCTGATCGCCGTCCTCGCCGGCCGCGCCCCGCGTCGCCGGCCGGCCCCGCCCCCGGCGGCCGCAGCGGCCGGGCTTGAAGGCATCGCTGCCGGCCTTGGGCTGACCGCGGCCAAGATGGCGCCGAAGGCCGCGCTGGCCGCGCTGGTGGTGGGCGTCGCGATGGGCGCCCTGCCGATCCTGCAGGGCCGTCGCCGCCGCGACTAGGTTGCGACCAGGTTCCCTCATGACCTTGCCGGGGATTCGATTATAATCCCGCGCCCTCCTCCGCGGGGGCCCCGGCTCCAGGGCCGGGGGCGGAAGGGTTTCGGTATCCCAGAAAAACAAAGGTCGAGACATGATCAACAGACGGACGGTGCTGACCGCAGGCGCCATGATGACGGCAGGGCTGCTTCTGGCGGGGCTGCCGCGGCTGGCGGCGGCGCAGACCGACCCGGCCGCGTCCTTCATCGACGACATGGCCAAGCGGGCGATCGGCATCCTCCAGGCCGGCGGCGCCGGGACGGCGCAGGGCCAGGCCGAATTCACCCGGATCCTGAACCAGGGCTTCGATCTGCCGACGATCGGGCGCTTCGTGCTCGGCCGCTACTGGAACAGCGCGACCCCGCAGCAGCAGCAGGACTACATGCAGCTGTTCGAGCGGATGATCATCGAGACCTATTCCCGCCGGTTCCAGAACTACCAGGGCGAGACCCTGGTGGTGAAGGGCACCCGCCCGGTCGGCAGCAGCGGCGACACCCTGGTCGGAACCGAGATCCGGCAGAAGGACGGCCCGCCGATCCAGGTCGACTGGCGCGTGCGCCAGGCCGGCGGCAGCTACAAGGTGGTCGACGTCATCGTCGCCCGGGTCAGCATGAGCGTGACCCAGCGCGACGAATTCGCCTCGGTGATCGCCCAGAACGGCGGCAGCATCGACGGCCTGCTGCAGGCGATGCGCCAGCGCGCGGGCGGCTGATCCACCGGAGCCTGGCCGGGACGGATGCCATGACGGTGACGGAAGGCGGCAAGGACGTCGCGGAGTGGCTGGTGGCCGAAGGCCGGCTGCTGGCCGACCCGGTGGCGCTGGTCGACGGCTTCTGCCGCCGCCTGATCGCCGCCGGCCTGCCGCTGCAGCGGGTGCGGATCGGCCAGAGCATCACCCATCCGCTGCTGACCGCCTGGGGCGTGGTGTGGACCACGGCCCGGGGCGGCGAGGACTTCGTCATCGACCGCAAGGTGCTGGCCACCAGCGCCTTCCTCGGCAGCCCATACCAAGCGGTGCTGGAGAGCCGGCAGCCGCTGCACCGCCCGCTGGCCGGGCTGGGGCCGGACGATCACACCATCTTCCATGAGCTGGCCGAGGCCGGCGGCACCGATTATGTCGCGGTGCCGATCGTCTACGGCAACGAGACGGTGCAGGTGGCGAGCTTCGTCACCGACCGGCCCGGCGGCTTCACCGCAGACGAGGCGGCGGTGCTGGAGCGGCTGCGCCACCCGCTGGCGGCGGCGATGGAGCCGACCGCCATGCGCCGCTCCGCCGCCAGCCTGCTGCGCACCTATCTGGGCGTCGGCCCTGCCGACCGCGTGGCAGCCGGCGCGATCCGCCGCGGCGATGTCGTCGCCGTCGATGCCGCGATCCTGTTCGTCGACATGCGCGGCTTCACCGCCCTGTCCGAGCGCTTGACCTCGGCCGCCGTGCTGGCGGTGCTGGACCGCTATTTCGAGACCGTCGCCCAGGCCATCGTCGACCGTGGCGGCGACGTGCTGAAATTCCTCGGCGACGGGGTGCTGGCGATCTTCCCGGTCGAGCAGGCCGGCAGCGCTGCGGCCGCCTGCGAGGCCGCGGTCGGCGCGGTGCGGGCGATCCACCGGGGCCTGGCCGCCGGGCCCGAGCCGGTGGCCTTCGCCGCGGCGCTGCATCTCGGGCCGGTGCTGTATGGAAATATCGGCAGCCCCGACCGGCTGGACTTCACCGTGCTGGGCCCCGCGGTCAACCTGACCAGCCGGCTGGAAGCCCTGGCCAAGCAGCTCGACCGCCCGACCGTGTGCTCCGACACGTTCCGGCAGGCCTGGGGCGGATCCGCCGAGCCGCTCGGCGCGCACCCGATCCGCGGCCTGGCCGACCCGCAGCCGGTGTTCGCGATCCAGGCGTGAGCAGACGGGCATCGCCGCTTCAGCGCCGCCCCCTCCCTCGTCATTGCGAGCGCAGCGAAGCAATCCATTGGGCAGCCCGCACCGGCGCCATGGATGGATTCGTCGGCTTCGCCTCCTCGCAATGACAGAGGGGGGGACGGCTCGCAGGAGAGGGCGGGTGGCCTCAGGCCGCGAGGCCGCGCACCAGGGCGTCGGACAGGCGGCGGGAGAAGGCGGCCGGGTCGGGCAGCGGCTCGCCCTCGATGATCCGCGCCTGGTCCAGCAGCAGCAAGGCGCAGTCCTCCAGCCCCTCGCCACCGTTGCCCGCACGCTCGGCGAGGCGGCGGATCAGCGCGTGGCCGGGATTGACCTCGAGGATGCGCTTGGCACCGCTCT
Organism: Inquilinus sp. 2KB_23; assembly: GCF_052115705.1. Classification (NCBI taxonomy): domain Bacteria; kingdom Pseudomonadati; phylum Pseudomonadota; class Alphaproteobacteria; order Rhodospirillales; family Rhodospirillaceae; genus Inquilinus; species Inquilinus sp. 2KB_23. The sequence goes on from NZ_JBFRHF010000027.1 coordinate 68,107, forward strand.
CGACCCGGCGGTGCTGCTTCAGCAGCCGTTCGAGATGCAGGTCGGTGTCGCCCTCGTCGGCGACCAGGCAGACCGCGCTGTCGGTCAGGCGCTGCGACACGCGCACATCCTTGACCTGGCCGGTCAGCGCCAGCTTCAGCGTGGCGATCAGGCTGTCCAGCCCCTCGCCGCCGGCCTCGGGCTTCGGCGCCTCGGCCGGGGCCTCGACCTTCGACAGGTCGGCGCCGCCGCGGGTGGCCGATTTGAACGGCTTGCCCTCGAACTCGCCCAGCGAGGGCACCGCGAACTCGTCGACCGGGTCGGTCAACAGCAGCACCTCGATGTCGCGGGCGCGGAAGCCCTCGAGCTGCGGCGAACGGGCCAGCGCCGCGGCGTCGTCGCCGGTGATGTACCAGATCTCGTCCTGGCCCGGCCGCATCCGGCCGACATACTCCTCCAGGCTGACCAGATCGTCGCCTTTGGTGGTGCGGAAGCGCATCAGCGGCAGCAGCGCGTCGCGCTGCTCGCGATCCTCGTACAGCCCCTCCTTCATCACCGCGCCGAAGGCGGTCCAGAAGGTGGCATAGGCGGCCGGGTCGTCCTTGGCCTTGCGGTTCAGCTCGGCCAGCACCTTCTTGGTCACGCCCTGCCGGATCTTGGTCACGGTCGGGTTCGACTGCAGCATCTCGCGGCTGACGTTGAGCGGCAGGTCCTCGCTGTCGATCACCCCGCGCAGGAAGCGCAGATAGGGCGGGATCAGCCCGTCCGCCGCCTCGGTCACGAACACCCGGCGGACATACAGCTTCACCCGGTGCTTGCGGTCCGGCTCCCACAGGTCGAAGGGCGGGCTGGTCGGCACGAACAGCAGAGAGGTGTACTCGATCGCGCCTTCCGCCTTCCAATGCGCGGTCAGCCACGGCTCGTCGTAGGCATGGGCGGCGTGGTGGTAGAATTCTTTGTACTGCTCCGGTGTGATCTCGGCCTTCGGCCGGGTCCACAGCGCCGAGGCGCGGTTCAGCGTCTCCTGCTTGCCCTCGGCCTCGACAAGCACGATCGGGACGGCGATGTGGTCGGAGTGGGTCTTGACGATCTGGCGCAGCCGCAGCGGCTCCAGGAACTCGTCCTCGCCGTCCGACAGATGCATGACGATGCGGGTGCCGCGGGCGACGTCGTCGGCTTGGCTGACGGTGAAGCTGCCCTTGCCGTCGGACACCCAGCGCCAGCCCTGCTCCTCGCCGGCGCGGCGGGAGAACACCTCGACCTCGCGCGACACCATGAAGGCGGAGTAGAAGCCGACGCCGAACTGGCCGATCAGTCCGACATCCTTCTTGGCGTCGCCCGACAGCGTGTCGAGGAAGGCCTTGGTGCCGGACCGGGCGATGGTGCCGAGATTGCCGACGAGGTCCTCGCGCCCCATGCCGATGCCGTTGTCAGCGACGGTCAGGGTGCGCGCCTCGCGGTCGACCGCCAAGGTGATGCGGTAGTCGGCATCGCCGGCCAGCAGCTCCGGCGTCGTGATCGCGGCGTAGCGCAGCCGGTCGCAGGCGTCCGACGCGTTCGAGATCAGCTCACGGAGGAACACCTCCTTCTGGCTGTACAGCGAATGCGCGACGATCTCGAGGAGGCGGCTGACTTCAGCCTGGAAGGACAGGGTCTCGTCGGTCTTCGGATGATCCATCTCAGGGTCCCGGCTGCTTTCTCGTCGATGCCGCCCGATATGGGCAAAGCGGCGGCGGCCCGCAACCCCGTGCCGCCACAGTGCTCGCCTGCGCCGGTCCTATTGCGGGGACTTCGGGACCATCGCCGCCAGATCGGTGCCGTTGAGCAGCATCTTACCGCTGGAATCGACCACGATGTCGTAGTCGCGCGCCGCCTTGCCGTCCTCGGTCCTGGCCTGGCGGCCGATCACCTGGAACATGGTCAGCCCGGCGGCCGTGCCGGCGCTGTCCTCGCCCGGCTGGGCCTGCAGCGCCTTGATCAGGGTGTCGAAGCCGACCAGGCGCAGCGTCGCGTCGCCGGTCACGCCATAGGTGGCGGCCCGGTCGGCCCGGACCGAGCCCCCGAGCCGGATCGCCCCCTGGGGCGCCGCGATGTGGAAGGCGTCGACATCGAGGCTGGCGCTGGAGTTGCGCAGGACCCCGCCCATCGCCTTGGCGAAGGCCATCTCGGCCTCCTCGCCCCCGCCCGGGGATTCGATCGTGTCGGTGACGCCGGACCACAGCGCGGCGGCGATCGACCGGAAGGGCACACTCTTCAGCGACAGCGCGATCTCGCCGTCCCGCGGGATCCAGTCCGCCAGCGGCGGCGGCGGATCGATCGCCAGGCCCTTCAGCTCGGCGGTGACGCGGCCGGTGCCGTCGTCGCGGTCGAGCCCCTGGTAGGATTCGCCGAAGCCGATGCGGCCGAGGGCGACTTTCACGTCCGGCGCGGCGACGCGCAGGCCGTCGAGGCCGAGATCGACCTGATAGCCCGACAGGGCGGCCGTGATCGCCTGCGCCTTGGCGACCAGCCCGTCGATCTCCTGCGGCGAGGGCTCCCCGGTGGGATGGCGCGCCGCGAGGCCCTGCAGCGTCTGCACCGCATCGATGATCGCGGCGACGTCGACACCGTCCAGCCGGCCGCCGTAATGGCCGTTCGCCAGACTGACATCCACGTCGTCATCCGGCGCCTTGACCGCCAGGCCGTCGAGATCGACGCCGTAGGTCAGGCTGGCGCCCTTGCTTCCCGTCCCGGCCCCGCCTGCGGCCGGATCGAGCGCGCCGGCCAGCCGCAGCCGGCCGATCGTGACATCCGGCTGATCGCCGGTCCTTGCGCCCGCCGCGGCGCCGACCTTGAGGCCCTTGAGCTCCATGGCCACCGCGCCGCCGAGGCCGGGGCCCGGGGCGGCCGGATCCAACCCATGGTAGCCGCCCGAGACGGTCAGCGATTCGAACCCGGCGACGGTGTCGCGCGACGTGCTGCGCATGTCGGTCAGCACCATTTCGGTCTGCGACGCCCTGCCGGCCAGCGCCATGACCTGGCGCAGCAGCACATCCGCCTTGCGCTCGAAATTCGGCGGGGCCGGCGCTTTGGGGTCGCGCTGGGCGGCGTCGAGGGCGAAGGCGACCAGCCGCCACACCCGCTCGCGGAGCGCCACGGCGTCGACATCCTCGAGCCGGGTGCTGTAGCGGGCATGGGCCAGGCGGGCGGCGTCCCCGGTCGTCGGATCGCCGGCCGAAATGCCCCGAGCCTCGACCTGCAAGGCGACGTCCTGGCGCGGTGACCCCGCCCGCGGCGTGGTGGCGCTGGTCAGCCGCAGCCGGTCGACCGTGACCTGGACCTTGCCGTCGGCCGTGATCGTGACGCCGTCGGACTGGTCGGCCGAGGCGGTCAGCAGCGAGGCGGCGAGATCCAGCGTCAGGTCGGCCCTGCGGGCGCGGCTGGTGACCACCGCCGCAGGCTCGCCGCCGCCCGGCTGGATCTCGCAACGGAACGGAGTCTCGCCATGCAGCCGGTAGACCGCCGCCTCGGTCGGCGTCGCGGTGTAGCGGTCGCCGTCGCAGCGGATCCGCAGCACCCGCTTCTGCCCGTCGGCATCGTCGCGCAGGGCCAGTGCCAAAGCGGGGCCGGTGATGCGGTACTCCGCCCCGGCCGGCTCCACCGTCCAGCCGCCCTCGAAGATCGGCGTGCCGGCGCCGGGCGCCGCCAGCGCCGGGTCAGGATCGTGGTCAGCCCCTTCTGCAACGCCGCCGCCCCCTCCGGCGTCGCCTGGGCGAAGGCGGCCGCGCTGAGCCAGAGCGGGACGGTGCCGAGCAGGGCCGAGCCGAGAAGGGTGGAAGCGAGACGACGCATGGTCTTTCCTCTCCTAGGCCCGATCCGCCTCAGTGCTACTTCTTCGGGGCCAGCGCGCTGAGATCGGTGCCGTTGACCAGGATCTTGCCGGCCTCGTCGACCACGATGTCGTAGTCCCGGGCCGGCTTGCCGCCGTCGCCTGTGGCCTGATGGCCCATCACCTGGGCCATCGACAACCCCGCGGCGGCCTGCTCGCCATCATGTGAGGACTGCAGGAACTTGATCAGCCCGTCGAGATTGGTGAAGCGCAGCTTCAGGGCGGCGGTGACGCCATGCGCCGCCGTGGCGCTGCCCTGGACCTTGCCGCCGAGGTCGATCGCCGCCTCCGGCGCCGCGACGTGGAACGCGTCGATGTCCAGACGGCTGCCGGCACTGCGCAGGATGCCGCCGATCTGGGCCATGGACTCGGCCATGCGCTGCTGCGCCTGCTCCGGCGCCGTGACCTGGTCCGCCGAGGCCTCCATCATCGAGATGTAGGCCGTGCCCACCTCGCTCCACGGGATGTCGCTGGCGTTGAGCTTGATCGTCGCATCGGTCGGAATCCACTGGGTGAAGGGCGGCTTCGGCGCCAGCGCCAGGCCGGCCATCTCGATCTCGAGATTGCCGGTGCCCTTGGGGTCCGACGCCCCGGCGAAGCCTTCGCCGAAGCGCAGCGAATCGAGCGTCACCTGCACCTCCGGCGCCTTCACCCGCAGGTCCGTGAACGTCCCGGTGAAGACCCCGGCGTCGCCGTAGCCGGCCATCATGCGCTTGAAGACGGCCATCACCTTGCGCATGGTCTCGGCCGGGACCTGCTGCGTCAGCTTCTGGTCGCCCGCGGCGAGGCCCTCGAACATCCCGGAATAGGCGTCGATCAGGTCGCCATAGCTGGCGATGATCGTCTGCACATCCATGCCGTCGACATGGCCGTCATAGACCACGTTGCCGAGGCTGACACGCTCGACGCCGGTCTCGTCGACGGCGCTGAGATGCCCGGCCTCCATCTTGAAGACGGCGTTGTGGCGGCCCGGGGTGGCGGCCGGCACGAGGCTGCCGGTGCCGGAGAACCGGTCGATGGTGAAGGCGTTGGACTTGCCCTCCTGCTTGAGCGCGATGCCGTCCGCCTGCCATCCGGATTCGGTCATCAGCTTCTGGTCGAGATCGACCACCATATGGGCCTGCAGCGACCGGGTGGTCACGGTGACCTTGGGCTTGCCCGACGCCTCCGCCGTGCAGTTCAGCGGCTGGCTCGAATCCAGCCGGTAGCTGTTGCCGGTGGCCACTGCCGTGGCCTGGTAGGTCTGCGCACCGCACTGCACGGTCAGGGATTTCGGCCCTTCCGGCTTGGCCGAGGTGACGGTCAGGTCGATGCCCGGGAACACCACCGTGTAGTCGGCGCCGGCCGGCTGAACCGTGATCGGGCCGGAGAACAGCGGCTTGCCCTGGACCTGGGCGGACAGGATCGGCTTCATCATCCCGGTCAGCCCGTCGCGCAGCGCCGCGGCGCCTTCCGGCGTCGCCTGGGCGAAGGCGGAACCGGTCAGCCAGAGCGGCGTGGTGCCGAGCAGGATCCAGACCGAACGACGCATGCTTCGCTTCCTTATCCGGGTTTGCGGCGTGGGATCGCCGCGCCAAGAGACGAACGCCCGCCGACGGCGGGCGTTCCCATCCTAGGATCCGACGGTCAGCCCGCCCGCCTCAATGCATGCCCTGCATCAATGCATGCCGAGCAGCGGCTTCAGGTCGGTGCCGTTGAGCAGGATGTCGCCCTTCTCGCTGACCACCAGCTGGTAGGTGCGGGCCGGCTTGCCGTCGACCGTGTCCTGCGCCCCCAGGGTCTGCAGCATGGTCAGGCCCTGCACCGCCTCCTGGCCGTCAGGCATGGTCTTGGCCGCCTCCAGCGCGTCCTCCATCCCGATCACCACCAGCTTGACGTCGCCGGTCACCATCAGCGGCGCCCGGGGGTTCGGCTTCAGCGTGCCGGTCAGGTCGATGCTGGTCAGCGGCGACACCGCCTTGAACGACCGGATCTCGAGCGCGCCCTTGCTGTTCAGCAGGGCCTGCTGCAGCTGGCCGGCCGCGATTTCGGCCGCCTGGTCGGGGCCGAGCGTGGCCGAGGAGTCGAGCATGCTGGTCAGGGCCTGCAGCAGCACCTGGTTGGGCAGGTTGGTCAGCGCCAGGTCGACCGTCGCGGTGTGCGGCACGAACTGGCCGAATTCCGGGGTCGGAACGATGCCCAGCTTGTCCAGGTCCAGCGTGACCTGGAAGGTCGAGGCGTCCTTGGCCAGGCCGGCGATGCCGATGCCGAAGCTCGTGGACGCGAGCGTCACCTGTTCCGGCTCGCCCTCGGCGGGCGGCGGGGTGACCGTCAGCCCCTTCAGCCCGTAGGTGAAGCCGAAATCGTCGAACAGGTTCGGGGTGCCGTTGAACACCTTGCCGAGCTCGCCCAGGAACTCCTTCGACGGCTCGCCCTCGCCGGCGTTCGGATAGCGCTTCTGCAGGGCCTCGAGCTTCTGGCTGAAACCGTACAGCGCCGCCAGATTGGCGGCTGTCGCCGTGCCCGCGACCGTCGCCTCGTCGAGCTTGAACAGCTGTGCGCCCTTCTCGTCGACGAAGGCGCTGTCGGAGATCGTCACAGTGCCGGTGCTGTCATAGGTGTCCTGGCCGACCGCCTTGCTGTCGCCGTCGACCGCGATCGCACCGATCTTGAGCGAACCCTTCGCCTCCGTCGGGTCGAGCGAACGCATCTCGATGCCGCCGAGCTTGCTGTCGAGCGCCATGAAGGTCTGGTACTGCGGCGCGAACACGCCGTGCAGCGCCTGCGACCCGATGGTCACGTCGATGCCCTTGCCGTCCTTGCTCTCGGGCCGGTAGTGCGACGGGATGGTGATCGCGGTGTCCAGCCAGCCATTCTCCTGCGGCGTCAGCACCAGTTCGATCGTGTCGACCGGCAGCGTCACCGGGTCGTCGCCGTCGGCGAACACCACCTCCGACTTCGGGATCACCGCCTTGTAGGACTTGCCCTGCGGCACGACCGTGATCGGGCCCTGGAAGTTGAACACCACCGACTTGTCGGCCGTGGTCAGGTGGCTGGCGATCCACTCCTTGAGGCCGAGCCGGATCTTGTCCGCCCCCTCCTGCGTCGTCTGGGCCTGGCCGGCGAAGGGCACGCAGAAGATCCAGGCGGCGATGCCGCCGGCAAACAGAGTGGATGTGCGCATCGTGATTTTATCTCCGTCAATATGGGCGGAGCCCTGAGGCAGGCCGGCCAAAATATGGTGCGACTGAAGGTACCGTCCGCGCCGCTCGCACCGGCGCAGTCTTGCATTAGAGGCTTGCAGCGTTCAATTGTCCCTTATGTACCTCGCCGGTCACCGTCCGCGACTCACGGCCGTTCTCGGCCCGACCAACACCGGAAAGACTCATCTCGCCATCGAACGCATGCTCGGCCATGCGAGCGGCATGATCGGCTTTCCGCTCCGGCTGCTCGCCCGTGAGAACTACGACCGGATCGTGGCAATCAAGGGACGCGCGCATGTCGCTTTGGTGACCGGGGAGGAAAAGATCATCCCGCCCGGCGCGCGCTGGTTCCTGTGCACGGTCGAGAGCATGCCGCTCGACCGGCCCGTCGCCTTCGTCGGCATCGACGAGATCCAGCTGTGCGGCGACCCCGAGCGCGGCCATGTCTTCACCGACCGGCTGCTGCACGCCCGCGGCCATGCGGAGACCATGGTGATGGGGTCGGAGACGATCCGCCCGCTGATCCGCAAGCTGGTGCCGGAGGCCGAGTTCGTGACCCGGCCGCGCTTCTCCGAACTGCGCTACACCGGCACGCGCAAGCTGACCCGGCTGCCGGCGCGCAGCGCCATCGTGGTGTTCTCGGCCAACGACGTCTACGAGATCGCCGAGCTGATGCGGCGCCAGCGCGGCGGCACCGCGGTGGTGCTGGGCGCGCTGAGCCCCCGCACCCGCAATGCCCAGGTCGGGATGTACCAGTCCGGCGAGGTCGACTACCTCGTCGCCACCGACGCCATCGGCATGGGGCTGAATCTCGACATCGACCATGTCGCCTTCGCCCGGCTGACCAAGTTCGACGGCCGCGCCCCGCGCCGGCTGCACGCCACCGAGATCGCCCAGATCGCCGGCCGCGCCGGGCGGCATATGACCGAGGGCAGCTTCGGCACCACCGACGAGGCCGGGCCGCTGGACGAGGAGCTGGTCGACCGGGTCGAGAACCACCAGTTCGACCCGCTGCAGGCGCTGATGTGGCGCAACGCCGAGCTCGACTACCGCAGCCCGCTGGGGCTGCTGCGCAGCCTGGAGCGCCGGCCGCCGCGGCCGGAGCTGCGGCGCGCCGCCGAGGCCGACGACCACCTGTCGCTCGGCATCCTGATGCGCGACGCCGAGCTGATCAAACGCGCCAGCAACCCGGCGGCGGTGCGCCTGCTGTGGGACATCTGCCAGATCCCGGACTTCCGCAAGGTGCTGTCCGACGCCCACACCCGGATCCAGGCCCAGATCTTCCGCCAGCTGACCGAGCCGGCCGGCCGGCTGGACCCCGACTGGGTGGCCCGTCAGGTCACCCGGCTGGACCGCACCGAGGGCGACATCGACACGCTGGTCACCCGCATCGCCCACATCCGCACCTGGACCTATGTCGCCCATCGCGGCAGCTGGATGGCGGATCCGGCGCATTGGCAGGAGCGCACGCGCGCGGTCGAGGACCGGCTGTCCGATGCCCTGCACGAGCGCCTGACCCAGCGCTTCGTCGACCGCCGCACCGCCCTGCTGGTGCGGTCGATGAAGGCGGGCGGCGAGCTGCTGGCTGCGGTCAACGCCGCCGGCGAGGTGCTGGTCGAGGGCGAGCATGTCGGCAGCATCGAGGGCTTCGCCTTCACCCCCGACGCCACCATCGAGGACGACGACCTCAAGGCGATCCGCAGCGCGGTGCGGCGGGCGCTGCGGGACGAGATCGCCGGCCGCATCGGCCGGCTGGAGGCGGCGCCGGGCGCCGATCTCGCCCTGGCCCCGGATGGCGTGCTGTCCTGGCTGGGCGTGCCGGTCGGCCGCATCGCCGCCGGGCCGTCGCCGCTGGCCCCCGCCGTCCGGGTGCGCGAGACCGACCTGCTGGACGGCGCCGGCCGCGACCGGGTGGCGGCCCGGCTGCAGCGCTTCCTGGCCGACCACATCGACCGCGAGCTGCGGCCGCTGCTGCGGCTGCGCGACGCCCCCCTGGCCGGCGCCGCCCGCGGCATCGCCTTCCAGCTGATCGAGGGCTTGGGCCTGCTGCCGCGGCGGGCGCTGGACGGGCTGATCGCCAGCCTGACCTCGGCCGACCGGCGGCAGCTGGGCGCCTTCGGCGTGCGCTTCGGGCCCGCCCATGTCTATCTCGCGCCGATGCTGAAGCCGCGGCCGACCGGCTTGCGCGTGCTGCTGGGCGCCGTCGCCGCGGGCTGGACGCTGCCGGTCGCCCTGCCCGACCCGTCCCGCATCTCGGTCCCGGCCCCCCCGGCCGACGACGATGGCAACGCCGCGGCGCTCGACCTCGCCGGCTTCGTCGCCTTCGGCCCGCGCCGGGTGCGGCTGGACCGGATCGAGACGCTGCGCGACGCCGCCGAATCGCGCCGGCGCCAGGGCGGGCTGACCGCCGACCCGACGCTGGCGCCGATCGTCGGCTGCACCGTCGCCGAAATCCCGGCTATCCTGCAGGCGGCCGGGTATCGGCCGACCCAGGATGGCGAGGGACGCGTGAGCTATGTTCCGGTGAGGTCGCGGCGACCGCAGGCCGCGCGCCCGGCTGCGGTGGCGGCCGACAATCCGTTCGCCAAGCTTGCCCTGCTGGCCCGCCGCGATGCCTGACCAGCCCGATCACGAGACCGAACGCCCCCGACTCGACAAATGGCTGTGGCAGGCGCGCTTCTTCAAGACGCGCAGCCTGGCGGCGCGGATCTGCGCCACCGGTGCCGTGCGCATCGACGGCACGCCCACCTTGAAGGCGCATGCGGCAATCCGCCCCGGCCAGGTGCTGACCTTCGTCCAGGGCCGCCACATCAGGGTGATCGAGGTCGTCGCATTGGCCGAACGCCGCGGCCCGGCGAGCGAAGCGCAGCGTCTGTACCGCGACCTGCAGCCGCCGACGCCGGAGGCCGCCCTGCCGGAAGCGGGCCCGCGCCCGACCAAGCGCGACCGCCGGTCCCTTCAAAGGCTGCAGGACAGCGACTAGATCTCCGCCATGCTGAACCAGATTCTCGATTGGGCGCGGGGCGACGCCCGCCCGCCGCGCGACGACGGCGCCCTGCGCCGGGCCGTGGCCGCGCTGCTGATGGAAGCCGCCCGCGTCGACGACATCACCGACCAGGCCGAGCGCGAGCGCATCCAGGCGCTGCTGGCCTGGCGCTTCCGGCTGGGCCCGTTCGAGGCCGCCCAGCTGGAGACCGAGGCCGAGCGGGCGAGCGACGGCGCGGTGTCCTGGCACGCCCTGACCCACACCATCCGCGAGCATTGCGACGAGCCGGCGCGCATCCGCATTGTGGAAATGCTGTGGGATGTGATTGTGGCCGATGGTAAGATCGACGATCTCGAAGCCAATCTGATGCGGCGAGTCGCGGCCCTCCTGTTCGTTTCGGACGCGGATAGCGGCGCCGCCCGCCGCCGTGTGCTTGCGCGTAATGGTGCCGAAACGGCCGCGGAAGAGGATCCGGAGTAAAGTATGACCTATGTCGTGGGTGAGGCTTGCATCAAGTGCAAGTACATGGATTGCGTCGAAGTCTGCCCCGTGGACTGCTTCTACGAGGGCGAGAACATGCTGGTCATCCATCCGGACGAGTGCATCGACTGCGGCGTGTGCGAGCCGGAATGCCCGGCCGAGGCGATCAAGCCGGACACCGAGGCCGACGCCGCCGAGAAATGGGGCGAGCTGAACCGGGAATACGCGACGCTGTGGCCGAACATCACCCGCAAGAAGGATGCCCCGGCCGACGCCGACGCCTGGAAGGACGTCGAGAACAAATTTGCCGAGCATTTCAGCGCGACTCCGGGCGAAGGCAATTGACGATTCGCCGAGTCCGCCGCCCTGCATTGCAAAAAAAGCGTCATGTATTGGCGGGACCGGCCTTCATATCGGAAGCGCAACGTATTATAGTACACGCCTATTCCCGGTGCTGACGATCACTTCCGACCCAGCCCCCTATGGTTCGGAATCGGTTTCTGTGTCCGACTTTTCGGCGTGGAATTCGAAAGTGGTCGTCGCGCGGTGAAGGCGCGCGGAGCGGTAGCCGCCCGTCGGCATACCGCCCACTGGGTCCGACCATAGAGGGTGACTCCATTGGCAGACATGGCTCAGGAACTTGAGTACGACGTCGGCGACTATGTGGTGTACCCGGCGCATGGCGTCGGCCGCATCGAGGCGCTGGAGACGCACAGCATCAGCGGCTTGACCGTGCAGCTGTATGCCATCAGCTTCGAGAAGGAGCGGATGACGCTCAAGGTTCCTGTCGGCAAGGCCAAGAAGTCGGGCCTGCGCAAGCTGTCGTCGAAGGACCGGATCAAGACCGCGCTGGAGACCCTGACCGGCCGCAGCCGCGTGCGCCGGACCATGTGGAGCCGCCGCGCCCAGGAATACGAAGCCAAGATCAACTCCGGCGACCCGGTGTCGATCGCCGAGGTGGTGCGCGACCTGCACCGCGCCACCGACCAGCCGGAGCAGTCCTACAGCGAGCGCCAGATCTACCAGGCGGCGCTGGAGCGGCTGGCCCGCGAACTGGCCGCGGTCGAGAAGATCGACGAGGTCAAGGCGACCCAGCGCCTGGAACAGGTGCTGAAGAAGGCGGCCTGACCGCCATCGCTTCCGACAAAGGCGGCCTTCGGGCCGCCTTTTTCATGCCCGGACGCCCTCTTCGTCACGAAACCGTGGATCACGACGCGGGGCTGGGACGTTGGGTGTGGGAATTGGGCTGGCCTCGCGGGAGCCAGTTGCTAGACTGCGGCAGGATATGATCGACCTCAACACCCCGGGCCTGACGTGACAGGCGATTCGGAGAAATTCGCCAGGCTCGGCCGCCCTCGGCGGGTCTGGGCCATCGGTGCCGTGCACGGCGCGGTCGACCGCCTGGTCGCGCTGCACGACCATGTGCTGGCCCATTTTGCCCCGGGCGACCGGCTGGTCTATCTCGGCAACCTGATCGGTCATTCCGACCGGGTGCACGCCCTGGTCGACGAGGTGCTGTCGGTCCGCCGCAGCCTGATCGCCCGGCCCGGCGTCCTGGCCGAGGACGTCGTCTTCCTGCGCGGGGCGCAGGAGGAGATGTGGCAGAAGATGCTGCAGCTGCAATTCGCGCCCAACCCGCAGGACGTGCTGCGCTGGATGCTGGCCCAGGGGGTCGAGCCGACGCTGCGCGCCTATGGCGGCCGCGCCGAGGAGGGCCTGGCCGCGGCGCGCGAGGGCGCGATCCGGCTGACCCGCTGGACCAATGCCTTGCGCGAATCGATCCGCAGCGCGCCGGGGCACAATGCCCTCTACGCCGCGCTGCGCCGGGCCGCCTTCACCGAGCGGGCTGGCACCGACGCCGCCGCCGAAGGCGGAGGTGGCGCCCTGTTCGTCAGCGCCGGGATCGACCCCAGCCGTCCCCTGGCGGCCCAGGGCGACGCCTTCTGGTGGTCCTCCGGCAGCTTCGCCGCCATCACCGCGCCGTTCGACGGCTTCCACCGCCTGGTCCGCGGCCACGACCCGGCCGGCGGCGGGCTTCAGCTCGAGGGCATGGCGGTGACCCTCGATTCCGGCTGCGGCCGCGGCGGCCGCCTGGCCGCCGGGCTGTTCGAACCCGATGGCTCGCTGATCGAGATCGTCGAAGTCTGACGACTCTCTCCGGCGTAACCATCCACCTCAATCCGACGAATCGTTGGGTGATCGACCCCGGCATGATCCGGCGATGGAACGACGCCGTATCCGGGGGTGTTCGTCTATCGAGGTCGCGGTCCGGATCCGCGGCGCCATTCGGCCGAAGAGGGGGCGTTCATGCCGCATCTCGACGATCCCGAGACCCAGCGCGCCAATCTGAAATACATCAAAGCCTCGATGGGCGAGCCGCTGCTCTCGCGCGAGACCGAGTTCGATCTGGCGCGGCGCTGGCGCGAGCAGCATGAGGAGCCGGCGCTGCACGCGCTGGTGCGGGCCTATACCCGCCTGGTCATCTCCACCGCCTCGCGCTTCCGCAACTACGGCCTGCCGGTCGGCGACCTGGTGCAGGAGGGCAATGTCGGGCTGATGCAGGCCGCCGCCCGGTTCGAGCACGACCGCGAGGTGCGGTTCTCGACCTACGCCGCCTGGTGGATCCGCTCGGCGATGCAGGACTATGTCCTGCGCAACTGGTCGATCGTGCGCACCGGCACCACCGCGGCGCAGAAATCCCTGTTCTTCAACCTGCGCCGGCTGCGCGCCAAGATCGAGAATGCCGGCGGGCAGAGCGGCCTGACCCAGGCCGGCCGCGCCTGGATCGCCACCGAGCTGCGGGTCGGCGTCGCCGAGGTCGAGGCCATGGAGATGCGGCTGGCGGCGGGCGACCAGTCGCTCAACGCCCCGATCTCCGACGAGGGCGAGGACGACTGGCAGGGCCTGCTGGCCGACACCCGCCCCTCGCCCGAGGAGGTGGTGATCGGCCTGCGCGACAACGTCACCCGCTCGCGCTGGCTGGCCGAGGCGATCGGCGCCCTGAGCCCGCGCGAGCAGACCATCATCCGCCAGCGCCGGCTGCGCGACAGCGGCGCGACGCTGGAGGAGCTGGGCCGCCAGCTCGGCGTCAGCAAGGAGCGGGTGCGCCAGCTCGAGCACCGGGCGATGCTGAAGCTGCGCGCCTCGATCGCCCAGCACGTCACCCGGCCCGAGGAGCTGTTCCTGGAGGAGTGAGAGCCGCGGCCAGCCGTCGCGGTCCCTGCGGACCCGGTCGTCCATTGCCCATCGCCATGCCGTCCGCCGCTCGGCGAGGCGGCGCTGCCGTCCTTCGCGCGCTGGTTGGCGAGTGAGGCGGCTTTGCCGCGTGTGAAGGATGACCTCCCCGTCACGCCTGCCGGCAGGCTGCAGCTCCACCGGCAGCGAGGCGCCTTCCCGGACCTGGGCTTCGGCATTCCCGTCGACTGAAGCGCGCAATGCTCGCGCAACCGAAGCGCGCGATCGTGCTGCGGCAAGGGCCGGTGCGCGCCCGCGCCCGGCCTGCCGGGAGCCGGCGGCGGCGCTTCGCCGCCCGCTCGCGCCGTCCAGGATCACTTCGAAAGGGAACAGTCATGACCAGGAGTTCCGGCTCACCCGGCGCCCTGCTGATCGCGCTCGCCATGGCGGCCGTCGTCCCGGTGCCGGTGCAAGCGGTGCCGTTGCCGGTCTTGCCGACCGCCGGCGGAGCGCCCGTATCGCCGGTCCGGGACCGTTACGACCCGTGCACGGATGGCCGCTTCAGCGACGGCCACCCGCACAGCTGCGCCGAATTGCACGACTGGCTGGACCGCCGTCGGGACCGCGAGGACCGGCGCGGCCGCTACGACCCCTGCACGGACGGCCGGGTCAGCGACGGCCGGGCGCGCAGCTGCGACGAGCTGCTGGACTGGCTGGACCGCCGACGTGACCGGGATGACGAGCGGCCCTGGCGCGGCTGGAGGTAGCCGCGCCGAAGTCCCGCCCGGTCAGCCGGACGACCGGGCGGCGGCGTCACCGGTCCGCGGCTGCCGGGGCGCCGCCCCGAGGATCGCGCGGACACCGGCCGCGGTGAAGGGCTGCGCCAGCTGCCGCAGGAAGCCCGATGCGATCCGCCCGCGGATGCCGATATCGACCGGCGGGCGCCGCGCCGGGTTGTGGTAGGTGCCCAGCAGCTGGTCCCACAGCATCAGGTTCTCGCCGTAGTTGCGGTTGCCCTCCTCCAGCACCTTCGAGTGGTGCCAGCGATGCAAGGCCGGCGTGCTGACCACGCGATCGAGAAGGCCGGTGCGGAGATCGATGTTGCAATGGGTCAGAAGACCGGTGAAGGCGGTCACGGCGCTGATCCACAGGAACACCGGCAGAGGCGCCCCCAGCAGGTACAACGGCGTCTGGCTGAGGGCGATCTTCAGCGACGAATCGACGAGGTGGAAGCGGCCGGTGTTGAGAACCCAGAGCCGGCGCACGCTGTGGTGCAGGGCATGGAACCGCCACAGCGCCAGCCGCTCATGCGCCAGCCGGTGCGCGGCGTAGAGCCCGACCTCGGCGAGGACAAGGCCAAGGATCACCTGGACGGCCAGCGGCCATTGGTCGGGCCAGGGCGATCCCGGGATGCGGATCGCCGGCTGCGCGACGGCGGCCGTGACCATGGCGACGCTGGAGATGATCGCGGCGCCGAGCTGGGCCAGCCCCTTGGTCAACAGGGTGTGGGCGAGATTGTCGACCGTCTCGCCATCGGGCTGCAGCCAGGCCTCCTCATGCGGCATCAGCCGTTCGAACAGGCCGATCGCCACGGCGACCGAGACATAGACGGCGTTGAACCACAACAGCGGATGGGCGCTGGCCAGCGCCAGGCCGGTGCCGACCAGCCCGCCGCCATACAGCAGCGGCCACAGGGTCCAGGCCAGCACCATCCGCGGCCGGCCGTGGCGGGAGAGGCGTGTCATCATCGTCTCCGTGATTGGGGGGAAGGCCGGCCTCGGACGGCCTTGCGCCGGCGGCGACAGAGCAGCAGCAGGACCAGCAGTTCCGCGGCGACCAGAATGCCGATCAGGGCCAGCCCCAGGCTGCCTGGATCCGCTCCCTCCCCGCACCGGGCAAAGCCGAGCCCCGGCAGCGGCGATTCCAGGCCAGGGTTGCCGAGGCGGATCGGCATCCCGGGCCTCAGACTTCGGCCGCAGGGGATCGGGACTGCCGGGTGATCCGATAGACCGCCGCCGGCGGGATGTTGCGCAGCGTAGCACCGATCCGGGCCGCGTCGAGGCCGAGCCCGTCCGGCAGGCGGCGCCGAACCGACGGCACGATCGAGGCGATGCGCAGCGACGGGGCGTGGGACGGCATGGCGATGGCTCCGGATCGAATCGGCGCGGGATGCGACCGGTCCGGTGTCTCACCCCGAGATTGCGGCAGCCTTGCGCCCTTCCCGCTGGCGGGTGGGATCGTCGCCATGCTGCCGCAATCTCGGGCTGCTATCCGCATGGGGCGACGGACGGGTGGGACGATGCGACTGCTGCTGGTCGAGGACGAACCGGAAATGGTCGCGGCGCTTCGCTCCGCCCTGAAGCGGCATGACATGGTGGTCGATCACGCCGCGACCCTGGCCGAGGCGGCGGAGGTGGCTGTCAACGATGTCTACGATGTCATCCTGCTCGACCGCCGCCTGCCCGACGGTGACGGCCTGTCCCTGATTCCCCAGCTGCGCGCCGGCGGGAACCGCGTCCCGGTGATCGTGCTGACCGCGCGCGGCGGCCTGGTCGACCGGGTCTCGGGCCTGGACACCGGGGCCGACGACTACCTCGCCAAGCCCTTCGCCTTCGAGGAGCTGCTGGCCCGGCTGCGCGCGGTGCTGCGTCGCCCGGCCGAGATGCGGTCCGACGTCATCCGGCTCGGCCGCCTGGCCTTCGACGCCGCCCATCGCGAGGCCAGCGTCGGCGGCACCCCGCTGGAGCTGCCGCGGCGCGAGTTGCTGGTGCTGGAGACGCTGGTGCGGCGCATGGGCCGGATGGTGCAGCGGCCGGCCCTGATGGAGGCGGTCTTCGGCCTCGATGACGAGATCCAGTCCAACGCGCTGGACACCCATGTCTCGCGGCTGCGGCGCAAGCTGGCGGAGACCGGGGCCGGCGTCACCATCAACGGCGTCCGCGGCGTCGGCTACCTGCTCCGGGAGGAGTCATGACCGCTCGGCCGCAACGGTCGCTCCGGCGGCGGCTCGTCGTCCGCTTGGTGGCGTTCCAGGCGGTCGTCCTGCTGGCGGTCACGCTGACCCTCAAGGCTTTCGGCTTCCTGGTCGACATGACCTCCACCGACGCGACCATCGAGAGGCTGCGCCCGGCGGTGGTCCGCGATGCCGCGGGCGGGCTGGCGCTGGACCAGACGCCGCAGCTCGACTCTCTGCGGGTCGATGCGCCCGATCTGTGGTTCGTCATCCGCGATCGCGAGGGCCATCGCCTGTCGGAAGGCTCGGTCCCGATGGAATTCGCGGCTCTGGGTGACGCCCTCGACCGCATCGGGCAGGCGCGTCTCGGCTGGAATATCGGGGATCCGCCTGGGCCCACAGGCCGGCTGCGCTGGGTCGACAGCCCGGCCGGCGAGGTCCAGATCCTCACCGGATCGGAAAGCCCGCTGCCGCTGTCGATGATCGGGCTTTCCGTCGCACTGCTGCTCCTGAACGCCATCCTGCCGATCATGGCGGTGATGGCCCTGGCCACGCTGGTGGCGACGCCGCTAGTCGTCCGCGGGGCGCTGGCCGGGCTGGACCGGGCGGCCGCGCAGGCGAAGCGGATCGACATCGACCAGCGCGGCGTGCGGCTGCCGGTCGACGACATGCCGACCGAGGTGGCACCGCTGGTCAAGGCCGTCAACGATGCGCTGGGGCGCCTCGACGAGGGTTATGAGCGGCACCGCCGCTTCCTGGCCGATGCGGCGCATGAGCTGCGCACCCCGATCGCCATCCTGAACATCCGGATCGCCTCGCTGCCGCCCGGCCGGGACAAGACCCGCCTGCTGGAGGATGCCGCCCGCCTGGCGGTGCTGACGGAACAGCTGCTCGACCTGCAGCGGCTCGACCGGCAGGGGCAGATGGCCCCGGTCGACCTCGTCGCGCTCGCCCGCCGGGTGGTGAGCGACATCGCCCCCCTGGCCTTCGCGGCGGGCTACCAGATGGCGTTCGAGGCCGGGGCTGCGGAGGCGGCGGACGCCCGGCCGGTCCTGGTGTCGGGCGACCGGACGTCGCTGGAACGGGCCCTGACCAACCTGGTGCAGAACGCCATCGACCATGGCGGCCGCCGCGGCCTGATCACGGTGCGCGTCGCGGCCCCGGGGATCGTCGAGGTCGCCGACGAGGGCGCGGGCATTCCGGCCGAACAGCACGAGCGGGTGTTCGAGCCCTTCTACCGGCTCCATCCCCAGGGACAGGGCGCCGGCCTCGGCCTGAACCTGGTGCGGGAGACCATGCGCCTGCATGGCGGTCGGATCGTGGTGTCGGACGGGGCGTCCGGCGGCGCCTGCCTGCGGATGATCTTTCCCGCTCCGGACGCGGCGCCATAGCCGGCGGTGCCGCTCGCCATCGGGCGTTGGCAGGACTCCCGGGGCCCGCCCCTGCGCGGCCAGAGCCCGGAAATCCTGCCTGGGCCGGTTCAGCCCGCCACGGCCGCCGCGGTCTCGACCGGCAGCCCGGCCTCGATCCAGTCCTGCTTGCCCTCGACGTAGTCGCGCACCCTGGTGTAGCCGAGCTGGGCCAGCCGGCGCGCCGCGATGCTGGAGTTCTGGCAGGGCGTGTTGGCGCAATAAACCACGATCTCCGCCGCCTTGTCCGGCAGCAGGCCGGCCGCCAGGGCGTCGACCTTGTCATGCGGCAGGCTGAGCGCCCCCGGCAGGTGCTGGTCGCGCCAATAGGCCTCGGGCAGCGCCTCGACCAGGGTCACGGCGTCGCCGCGGTCCAGCTTCGCCTTCAGCTCCGCCCGGCTGATCTTGTCGGTCATCGTGATCTCCATCTGCTCCGCCGCACCGGTTGCGGCGGTCGGATCGACGATAGGCTTTGCATCAACGCAACGGCTGTTGTGTATTGGCCAATCGCCATTGCGTGGATGCAATCCATGTCCAAGCTGTCCTGGGAGGAGCTGCGGTCGGTGCTGGCGATCGGCCGGGCCGGCCGCCTTGCCGTCGCGGCGCAGGCGCTGCGGCTGGACCATTCCACCCTGTTCCGCCGCCTCAAGGCGCTGGAGGCGCGGCTGGAGACCCGGCTGTTCGACCGCGCCGAGGGCGGCTACGCCCCGACCGAGGCCGGCGAGCGCCTGATCGCGGCGGCGCTGCGGATCGAGGCCGAGCTGCTGACGGTCGAGCGCGACCTGGCCGGCCATGACATCCGCCTGTCCGGCACGCTGCGGGTCACCGCGTCGGAGACCCTGGCCTATCGCCTGCTGACGCCCGAGCTGGCCCGCTTCCGCACCGCCCATCCCGGCATCACGGTCGAGCTGATCCTGGACAACCGGGCGCTGGACCTCGGGCGGCGCGAGGCCGACATCGCCCTGCGCGCGCTGCGCCCGGCCGAGCCCGAGCTGTTCGGCCGCAAGCTGGCGGACATCGCCTGGGCCGCCTATGGCCGCGCGGGCGACCCGGCGCCGGCGCGGATCGAGGATCTCGGCGCCCATCCGGTGATCGGCTGGGCCGAGGGCGCCGGCGCGGTCGGCACCGCCGCCTGGCTGGCCGCCGCGGTGCCGCCGGAGGCGATCGCCTATCGCAGCTCCAGCCTGGTCAACCAGCTGGTCGCCGCCAAGGCCGGGATCGGCCTCGCCATCCTGCCCTGCTACCTCGCCGACCCGGAGCCGGAACT
Organism: Inquilinus sp. 2KB_23; assembly: GCF_052115705.1. Classification (NCBI taxonomy): domain Bacteria; kingdom Pseudomonadati; phylum Pseudomonadota; class Alphaproteobacteria; order Rhodospirillales; family Rhodospirillaceae; genus Inquilinus; species Inquilinus sp. 2KB_23. The sequence continues at coordinate 87,405 of NZ_JBFRHF010000027.1, forward strand.
GCGCCGCCTGTTCCCGCCGATCCCGGCGCTGCGCCGTGAGCTGTGGCTGATCACCCATGCCGACCTGCGCCGCACCGCCCGCATCCGCGCCTTCATGGAGCTGGTCGGCGACGGCCTGGCCGCCCAGCGCGCGGTGATCGCCGGGGACGTCGCCTGAGGGGTGTGGGGTGAAGCTTGGGGTCTCAAGGTCGAACCTTACCGAGTCCCCCCTCCCCTTGCGGGWGGGGGTWGGGGGWGGGGGTTTTCTCCGCCCGGGGCCGACCGCCCTCGGCACCACGCGGCAAGATCCTTGTCCATTCGCGCGCGGACGCGCGCAGACCCCTCCCCCTACCCCCTCCCGCAAGGGGAGGGGGGACAAGGAAGAGGCGCGCTGGGTCTACTCTGAAAAGGCCTCGCAAGCGGGGGAGGCGACGCGGTGGCTCCCTTTCCCCGCCCTCACTCGACGATCAGCTTCACCAGGCTGCCCGGCGCCGGCCGGTCGCCGTCGTTCAGCAGCCGGAACCGGTCCTCCGCCGCCTCGACCCGCATGCGGCCGACCAGCGACGCCACCGTGTCGCCCGGCCGCACCTTGGCGATGGCGAGGCGGCGGGGACGCACCTTGGCGGCCTCCGCCGCGCTGATCCGGCGGAAGCTGTCGACCGCCGCGCGGGCCGGCGCCTGGGCCGGGCTGCCGGCCCGGGTCAGCACGGTGAAGCGGTCGCGCCGTTCGGCCGAGGTCTCGATCATCACCAGCAGCACATCCCAGGCCCCCGACGCGCCGGCCACCGACGCACGGCCCCGGGCCGCCGGGAAGCCGCCAAGATCCAGCGCCTCGACATCGCGGACGCCGCCCACCGCCTTGCCCCAGACCCGTTCGAGATAAAGCCGGGCCGGCAGGGCCCCCGGCTGGCTGAGATGGTCGAACAGGATCACCGATTCGTCAGGCCCCACCCCCATCACCCGGCGGCGCTGCCGCATCAGCGCCACGCCCGGCGGCGCGTCCCAGCGGAACCGCGCCACCGGGTCGATCACGGCCTGGCCCCGGAACGGGATCTGGCCGGGGCTCTCGCCCCAGGGCAGCCCGTCGGTGGCGGCGAGCCACTCCGCCTCCCCGCTCTCGCCCTCCGGCAGCGCCGCCGCCTGGGCGCGGGCGGCCGCGACCCGGTCCGCCGTCTCCGGATGGTCGGCCCCGTTGGCGGCGGCCGAGGCCAGCTCCGGCCGTCCCACCAGAGCGGCGACGAGGCGGTGTTCCGCATCCAGCCTGGCCAGAAAGGCGGGCGCCGCACCGGGGTCGTAGCCGGCCGCGGCCATCGCCTCGATCCCGATCCGGTCGGCCTGCCGCTCCTGTGCCTGGTCGAAATCGGCCTCACCCGACGGCTCGGCGATGTCGGGACGGGTCTGCGCCCGCTGCGCCCGCAGCCTGGCGTGGTCGGCGACGACATGGCCGATCTCATGCGCCAGCACCGCCGCCACCTCCGCCTCGCTGCGCGCCAGCGCCAGCAGGCCGCGGGTGACCAGGATCCGGCCGTCGGGCAGCGCCACGGCGTTCACCCGGTCCGAATCGATCAGGTCGACCGCGACCCGCATGGTGCCGCCGGTCTCGGCATCGGCGACCCGCTGGCCGATGCGGGCGACGCGGTCGCGCAGCGCCGGCGCCTGGTAGGGGCCGCCGAACTCCTCCTGCACATCCTTGGCGCCCTCCGCCAGGACGGCGTCCGCCGCCGCCAGCCGCGGCGCCAGGGCCAGCAGCGCCGTGGACAGCAGGAACTCTCGGCGTGTCGACGCCATGTCAGTCCAACCTTTCGATCTGTTCCATCCGCCCGACCGCGATCCGCGGCCCGCCCGACCAGTCGAGCCAGCCGCGCACCCGGATGCGCCGGCCCTGCAGCGCCAGCAGCTGCGGCCCGGCGCCGAGCCGGCGGACGGCGTCGGGTTCCATCATCACGGTGAAATCCTGCCGCTGATCCGTGCCGAAATTGAGGTAGGCGCGGCCGCGCAGGATGGTCGCCTGCAGCACCGTCCCCTCGACCACCTGGAAGCGATCCAGCCCGGCGCGGTCCAGCGCCTCCGCCGGCCTCACGGTGAAATCGGGGTCGGCCCACAGGCCGCGGCCGGCCGCCCGGGCCTCGCCTTCGGTCACCAGCAGCGAGACCAGCGCCGCGGCGGGGTCGGCGCCGCCGGCATCGACCCGCGCCAGGCCGCGGCCCAGCAGATCCTCCTCGATCCACAGCCCGTCGGCGCGCTGCAGATGGCCCGGCACGCGGCCGTAGCGATCGGCCGGCGCCACCGGGGCCAGACGCACCGGCTGGCCGTCCACCAGCGCCGCCAGCACCGACCGGGCCGCGGCCTGCCAGCGCCCGAAGGGCACGTCGAGCCCGCTGAGGCGGACCACCGTGCCGTCGCTGAGCCGCAGCGTCCGGCCGTCGAGCACCGCGGCGACGGCCAGCGGCGGCCCGTAGTCGAGCCCGTCCGACGGACCGCCGGGTGCGTTGTCGGCCCGCGCGGCGGCGACGCCGCACAGCAGCAGGATGAGGGAGAGAAGCGCCCGGCGCATGCCGCGAGCATAGGCCAGGCTGCGGCGTCTTGCCTGCCCCCGTGCGATCGATTTTTGCAATGCGCCGCCGAGTCCGTAGAGTGGGAGGGGACCCCCAGCCGACAGCGAGACCATGCCGCGCGATCTGATCTTCCCGACCATCGAGCCCTTCGCCACCGGCCTGCTGCCGGTCGACGACCTGCACAGCATCTATTGGGAGCAGTGCGGCCGCCCCGACGGCGTTCCGGTGGTCTTCCTGCATGGCGGCCCCGGCGCCGGCGCCTCGCCCACCCATCGCCGCTTCTTCGACCCCGGCTTCTACCGCATCATCATCTTCGACCAGCGCGGCGCCGGCCGGTCGCGGCCGCTGGGCGAGACCCGGCAGAACACCACCGAGCACCTGGTCGGCGACATGGAGCAGCTGCGCCGCATGCTGGGGATCGAGCGCTGGCACGTCTTCGGCGGGTCCTGGGGGTCGACCCTGGCCCTGGCCTACGCCCAGGCGCATCCGCAGCGCTGCCGGTCGCTGACCCTGCGCGGCATCTTCCTGATGCGGCCGCAGGAGATCGACTGGTTCTTCAACGGCATGCGCACCTTCTTCCCCGAGGCGCATCGCAGCTTCGTCGAGTTCCTGCCCCCGGCGGAGCGCGCCGACCTGACCCGCAGCTATCACCGCCGGCTGACCGATCCCGACCCGGCGGTGCACCTGCCCGCGGCGCGGGCCTGGAGCATCTATGAGGGCTCTTGCTCCACCCTGCTGCCGAATCCGGAGATCGTGGCCTCGGCCGGCGAGGACGCGCATGCGCTGGGGCTGGCGCGGATCGAGGCGCACTACTTCCTGAACAACCTGTTCACCCCGCCCGACCGGCTGCTGCAGGACGTCGACCGGGTGCGGCACCTGCCGGCGACCATCGTCCAGGGCCGCTACGACACGGTGTGCCCGATCGCGACCGCCGACGAGCTGCACCGCGCCTGGCCCGAGGCGACCTATGTCGTGGTGCCGGATGCCGGCCATTCCGCGATGGAGCCGGGGATCCGCACCGCCCTGGTCGAGACCATGGAGCGGCTGAAGTCGGTGAGCTGACCCAGAAAGGGGGACCGGCCGGAAAGGCTGACCGGTCGTTCGGTCAATCCGCCAGCCCGCCGCTGCGGGCGTGGCGGACCAGGCGCACCAGCTCCTTCCGCGCCGAATCGGCATCGGTCACCGGGGCGGCGAAGGCCAGGCGGGCGACGGCGCCGCCGCGGCGCAGATCCGCCCCGTCGGCGTCGATCCCGGTCATCCGCCAGCCCTCGCCCGCCTGGCCGAGCAGGACATGGGCGTAGAGGTCGACGGCGTCGGCGTGGTCGTCGTTCATATGGGCGACGATGCCGGTCTCCGCCGCGGTCAGCGCCGGCGGCGGGTCGACCAGCAGCTCGGCCGCGTCGAGCCGGTGGATGGCGCCGAAGCCGGCGATCATGTGGCCGCGCTCGACCCGGATCCGCCACAGGCCGAAATCTTGGAAATCGGCATAGCCGGCCGCATCCGGATGGCGCGCCAGGTAGCGGCCGCGCAGTCCCGGGTCGACCACCGGCTCGGCCCGGCCGGACACCGTCAGCCGCGGCCCGGTCAGCGGCTGGTCGAGCCCCGCCGTGCCGTCCAGCAGCAGCGCCGCGCGGGCGTCGCGATCGAGGTTGCCGGTGTGCTCCGCCAGCCGCGAGATCAGCAGCAGCGGATGCCCCGCCGGGTCGGTGGCGGCCAGCACCAGCGAGGCGTAGGGACCGCCATCGGCGTCGAGCGTGGCCAGCGCGCCGCGGTCGAGACGGCGCAGCAGAGTGCGGGCGCGTTCACTCGGACCGGCGGCCGGGCCGGCATCCTGGGATGTCATGGCGTTGCTACCCCGCTGGTTTTCCTGAAGATTACCGCGTTCGAGTGACATTTCGGCCGTATATACGCCATATTGAGCCTTCAGCGTCGCCGGCATCGAGGGTACTTGCCCGCCGGGGGCGGGTGGTGACAGTGGAGGGGGCCATGGCCCAGACCATCGCGCTGGTCGACGACGATCGCAACATCCTGACGTCGGTGGCGATATCGCTGGAGTCGGAGGGCTACGAAGTCCGCACCTTCTCCGACGGCGACGAGGCGCTGCGCGGGCTGCTGCAGAAGCCGGTCGACCTGGCCGTGCTGGACATCAAGATGCCGCGCATGGACGGGATGGAGCTGCTGGGCCGCCTGCGCAAGACCACCAACATGCCGGTGATCTTCCTGACCTCGAAGGACGACGAGGTCGACGAGCTGCTGGGCCTGCGCATGGGGGCCGACGACTACATCAAGAAGCCGTTCTCGCAGCGCCTGCTGATCGAGCGCATCCGCGCCCTGCTGCGGCGCGAGCAGCTGGCCACCGACAGCACGCCCGCAGACCCCGCCGCGGTGCTGGCGCGGGGCGACCTGACGCTGGACGGCAACCGCCATGCCTGCCTGTGGCGCGGCGAGACCATCGACCTGACCGTCACCGAATTCCTGCTGGTCAAGGCGCTGGCCATCCGCCCCGGCCACGTCAAGAGCCGGGACCAGCTGATGGACGCCGCCTATGGCGAGCACATCTATGTCGACGACCGCACCATCGACAGCCACATCAAGCGCATCCGCAAGAAGTTCAAGGTGGTCGACACCGAGTTCGGGCACATCGAGACGCTGTACGGTGTCGGCTATCGCTACAAGGAGGCCTGATCGCGGGCAGCGCCGGCCGCCCGTGATCGGAGTCTGACCGCCGCATGACGCCATGACGGCCCCCCAATGACGGCTCCATTGAGAGCGTCCCGCGGCCCCGCACCGCCGCGCCTCGGCGAATCCGCCGAGCAGAATGCGGCTGCCCGGCCGGAGCCGATGGCGGAGCTGGTCGCCGAGCCCACGGTGGAGCCGATCACCGCCACCCCGGTCGGCGGCCGCGCCGTCGACGCGCCGATCATCCGGTTGCGCCGCCGCTTCTTCTCGAAGCTCACCGCCCGCGTCCTGGCCGTCAACATGATGGCGCTGATGATGCTGGTCGGCGGCATGCTGTACCTGTCGTCCTACCAGGAGCGGCTGATCGAGAACGAGCTGGCGTCGCTGGACGCCGAGGCCACCATCTTCGCCGGCGGCCTGGCCGAGGCAGCGGTGGTCGGCGGGGTCGACACCGAGCAGTCGCTGGACCCCGACAAGGCCCGCCAGATGATCCGCCGGGTCTACCAGTCGACCGACACCCGCGCCCGCCTGTTCGGCATCGACGGCAAGCTGGTGGCGGACAGCCGCATGCTGGGCCAGCCCGGCGGCATCATCGAGGTGCGGCCGCTGCTGCCGCCGGTGGCCAAGGGCTGGATCCGCGCCGCCTGGGACGCGGTCTACGACTGGAGCGCCGAGTTCGCCGGCCCGCGCAAGCGCTGGCCGACCTATGTCGAGCGCCAGGACCAGCAGGGCAACGACTATGCCAGCGTCCGCGCCGCGCTGACCGGCGGGGTCGGCCGCCAGATCTGGACCCGCGAGGACGGCCAGCTGATGCTGGGCGTCGCCGTGCCGGTGCAGCGCGTGCGGCTGGTGCTGGGCGCGGTGCTGGTGACCCGCGAGGGCATCAACATCGAGGGCAACCTGCAGACGGTGCGCGAGGAGATCCTGAAGGTCTTCGCCATCGCGCTGGCGGTCACCATCATCCTGTCGCTGTACCTCGCCGGCACCATCACCCGGCCGATCCGCCGGCTGGCCCGCGCGGCGGAGCGGGTGCAGCAGAGCCGCGGCCGCAAGGTCGAGATCCCCGACATGAGCGGCCGGCGCGACGAGATCGGCGAGCTGGCCGGCGCGCTGCGGGCGATGACCGCGGCGCTGTGGACCCGGATCGACGCGATCGAGCGCTTCGCCGCCGACGTGTCGCACGAGATCAAGAACCCGCTGACCTCGCTGCGCAGCGCGGTCGAGACCACCGCCCGGATCACCGACCCGGTGCAGCAGCGCCGGCTGATGGCGATCATCCTGGAGGATGTGCAGCGGCTGGACCGGCTGATCAGCGACATCTCCGACGCCTCGCGGCTGGACGCCGAGCTGTCGCGCGCCGAGACCGGGACCGCCGATATCGGCCGCATGTTGGGCATGCTGACCGACCTGTACAAGACCACGCTGGAGGACACCGACCTCAAGGTGTCCTTGAGCCTGCCGCCGGGGTCGTCGCTGACCGTGCCCGGCATCGAGGACCGGCTGGTGCAGGTGTTCCGCAACCTGATCACCAACGCGATCTCGTTCTCGCCGCCGGACGGCGCCATCACCCTGCGGGCCCGGCGCGAAGGCGCCTGGGTGATCGCGACCATCGAGGATGACGGGCCGGGCATCCCGGCCGCCAAGCTGGAGGCGATCTTCGACCGCTTCTACACCGAGCGCCCGGCCGGGGAGAAGTTCGGCACCCATTCCGGCCTGGGCCTCAGCATCTCCAAGCAGATCATCACCGCCCATCGCGGCCAGATCTTCGCCGAAAACCGGGAGGGCCGTCCCGGCGCCCGCTTCACGGTGAAGATCCCCGCCAAGTGATCTGCGGCAACAATCGACCCAATCCGCATCGAAGGGGAAATCCGATGAATTCGCGCCTGCGCCGACTGCTGCTCGGCAGCGTCTTCGCCCTGGCCACCCTCCCGGCCCTGGCCCAGACCCAGACGGTGGTGCCGCCGCCGGTCGTCGTCCAGGTGCCGGCGCCGCCCGCGCCGGTGGTCGAGGCGCCCGCCCCGGCGGTCCCGGCCGTCGCTGCCGCCCCCGCCGTGGCCGAGGAGATGGACGCGCTGTCCTTCGTCACCTGGACCAGCGCCTCGGTCCGCGGCGCCCCGAACGGCACCGCCACGCTGGAGGAGACGCTGCCCTTCGGGTCCCAGGTCATCGTCACCGGCCGGCTGGCCGCCGGCGGCTGGGTGCGGGTGCAGACCCCGAAGACGCCGGTCGGCTACATGTGGGCGCAGACCCTGGCGCCGATGCGCGTCGCCCTGCCCGGCACACCCACCGGCCCGGCACCGACGCTGGGCCAGGCCGATGAATCCGCCGACGACACCATCGCCACCGCCACGGCGCTAGGCATGGTCGGCGCCACGCCGCTGGTGGCCGAGGGCCGCGTCTCGCAGACCGACCAGACCGACGCCTACAGCGTCACGGTCGAGGGCTGGACCGAGCTGTCAGTGGACCTGGCCGGCATGACCGGCGACGCGGATATCGAGCTGCGCGACGGCGACGGCCAGACCGTCGCCTCCTCCGCCAACAGCGGTTCGGATGCCGAGCACATGGGCAAGCTGGTGGCCCCCGGCACCTATTACTTCGTGATCACCAGCTATGGCGACGGCACGCCGTACCGCCTGACCGTCTCTGGCACGCCGGGCGCGGCGCCGCCGCCCGACGCGGCCGGATCCAGCCAGTCCGACGCGCATGACCTCGGCGACGTCACCGGCACCAGCGCCGAGGCCGGCGACTGGGTCGGCCCGGCCGATGCCAGCGACTACTACGCCTTCCAGGTCACCGAGCGGCAGACGGTCACCATCGGCCTGGACGGGATGTCGGCCGATGCCGACATCAACCTCGAAGGCGCCGACGGCAGCTACCTCCTCAGCGGCACCAATGTCGACACCGAGGCCGAGGCGCTGACCGCGACGCTCGACCCCGGCACCTACTACCTGAACGTCTATCCGGCCGGCGAGGGCGCCACCGACTACCGCCTGACCGTGGCCGGCGGCCCGGCCGAGCCGCCGCCGCCGGACCATGCCGGCAACACGCCGGACGCCGCCGGCACCATCGAGAATGTCGGCCGGACCCCGGTGACCCTGAGCGACTGGGTCGGCTTCACCGACAAGGACGACTACTGGCGCTTCACCCTGGCGTCGCGCGCCGACGTCACGGTGCGGCTGACCATGGAGAAGGGCGATGCCGACATCGACCTGCTGCGCGCCTCGGACCAGGAGAGCCTGATCAGCGGCGCCAATTCCGGCACCGATCCGGAGGAGCTGCAGCTGCGGCTGGACCCCGGCACCTACCTGCTGCGGGTCTACTCCTACCAGGGTGACACGCCGTACACGCTGGAGACCAAGGCTGTGCCGGCGAAATAACGCGTCGTCTTGTCCGACCTGTCGCCGTCGCGATTGACAGGGAGGGAGGTGCCAGTCACCTTCCCTCCCGCGATGGCGACGATCCATGCTACCTGCGTCGCAGTCGACGGTCGTGGCGTGCTTTTGCGCGGACCGTCGGGCAGCGGCAAATCCGATCTGGCACTGCGGCTCATCGATGCCGGCGGGCGGCTGGTGGCCGACGACCGCGTGCAGCTGTCGCTCGAAGGCGGGCTGGTGATCGCCCGCCCGCCCGCCATCCTTGCCGGACTGATCGAGGCCCGCGGCTTCGGCCCGATCCCGGTGCCGTTCCTGCCGGAGGTGCCGGTGCTGCTGGTCGCCGACCTGAAGCCGGACGGGGCGATCGAGCGGCTGCCCGAGCCCGGGACCTGCGCCTACCTCGGCATCATCCTGCCGCTGGTCTCGGTCTCGCCCTTCGAGGCCTCGGCCCCGATCAAGCTGCGCTTCGCCCTCGCCGGCCTCGCCGCCCCCGAACGCCGCCTGGCACGATGATGGACACCCCCGACACCGGGACGCGGCCCCAGGCCCGGCACCGCCTCGTCCTGATCAGCGGCCTGTCCGGCGCCGGCCATTCCTCGTCGCTGAAGATCCTCGAGGATCTCGGCCATGAGGCGATCGACAACCTGCCGATCGTGCTGCTCGGCCCGCTGGTCGAGCATGCCGAGGGCCGGCCGATGGCGGTGACCATCGACACCCGCACCCGCGGCTTCTCGGTCGCGGCGCTGGAGGCCGAGATCGCGGTGCTGCGCGCCCGGCGCGACACCGACGTCAAGCTGCTGTTCCTCGATGCCGACGACGAGATCCTGCAGCGCCGCTTCACCGAGACCCGGCGGCGCCACCCGCTGGCGATCGACCGCCCGGTGGCCGACGGCATCCGGCGCGAGCGGCTGGAGCTGCACCCGCTGCGCGCCATGGCCGACGTGGTGCTCGACACATCGCTGACCAGCCCGCAGGATCTGCGGCGGATCGTCGAAGGCCATTTCGGCATCGGCGCCGCGCCCGGGCTGTACGTCTCGGTCGTCTCCTTCTCCTTCAAGCGCGGCCTGCCGCGCGAGGCCGATCTGGTGTTCGACGTCCGCTTCCTCGACAATCCGCACTGGGTTCCGGCGCTGCGCCCGCAGACCGGCCAGAACCCCGAGGTGCAGGCGATGATCCGGCGCGACATCCAGTTCGACCCCTTCATGGCGTCGCTGTTCGGCCTGCTCGAACCGCTCCTGCCGCGGTACAACCGCGAGGGCAAGAGCTACCTCACCATCGCCGTCGGGTGCACCGGCGGCAAACACCGATCGGTGTTCGTGGCGGAGACGCTGGCGGCCTGGCTGGACGGCCAGGGCTACCGCCGCGGCCTGATCCACCGCGACATGCCGGCGCCGGGCTGACAGGAAGGCAATCAGACCAACATGACCACCCACCCCATGATCGGCATGGTCCTCGTGACCCATGGTCGCCTCGCCGATGAGTTCGTCGCGGCGATGGAGCACGTGGTGGGCGCCCAGCCCCAGGTCGCCACGGTCTGCATCGGCCCCGAGGACGACATGGAGCAGCGCCGGGCCGAGATCCTGGAGAAGGTGACCACGGTCGATGGCGGGCGCGGCGTGGTGCTGTTGACCGACATGTTCGGCGGCACGCCCTCGAACCTGGCGATCTCGATCCTCGACCGCGCCAATGTCGAGGTCATCGCCGGCATCAACCTGCCGATGCTGATCAAGCTGGCCTCGGTGCGCAAGACCGACACCCTGACCGACGCGGTGACCAGCGCCCGCGAGGCCGGCCAGAAATACATCAGCGTCGCGTCGGCGCTGCTGAGGCCGGAGAAGAAAAAATGAGTGGCCCGACGTCCCCGGACGCGGCCATGGACCGGCTGACCAAGACCGTCACCATCATCAACCAGCGCGGGCTGCATGCCCGGGCGGCGGCGAAGTTCGTCAAGCTGGCGGCCGAGTTCGAGGCCGAGATCTGGGTCGAGCGCAACGGCAGCGAGGTCGGCGGCCAGTCGATCATGGGGCTGATGATGCTGGCGGCCGGCCCGGGCAGCACGATCGACATCGCCGCCACCGGCGCGCAGGCGGAAGCGGCGCTGGCGGCGTTGGTGTCGCTGGTCGAACGCGGCTTCGACGAGGATTGATCCCATGGCGATGGAGATCGCCGACATTCCGGCCCCGGCCCCGAACCGCGAAGTGGCGCTGACCGGCTTGGCCGTGTCCGGCGGCATTGCCATCGGCCCGGCCCATCTGATCGAGAGCGGCGTCGAACAGGTGGCGGAGTACCGGCTGGACGAGGCCGACCTGGCGGCCGAGCGCGAGCGCTTCGCCGAGGCGCTGGCCAAGGCCCGGCGCCAGATCAAGAAGCTGAAGGCCAAGGCCCAGGGGCTGCCGGAGCAGGCGGCGGAGGACATCGGCTACCTGCTCGACGCCCATGCCGCGATCCTGTCCGGGTCGCGCCTGCTGCGCGGCGTCGAGACCCGCATCGCCGAGGAGCGCGTCAACGCCGAATACGCCGTGCAGTCGGAGATTGCGGCGCTGGCGGTGCAGTTCGCGGCGATGGACGACAGCTACCTGGCGAGCCGGATCGACGACATCCGCGAGGTCGGCGCCCGGCTGATCCGCAACCTGACCAAGCGCCAGTTCCAGGCCTTCGCCAACCTGCCCGAGGGCAGCATCGTGCTGGCCGAGGAGATCACCCCGGCCGATACCGCCCTGATGGACCCGCGCCGCGTCGTCGGCTTCGCCGCGGCGCTGGGCGGGGCCCAGAGCCACACCGCGATCATGGCGCGGTCGCTCGGCCTGCCGGCGGTGCTGGGCGTGCCCGGCCTCTTGGTCGGCATCCGCTCGGGGCAGATGGTGATCGTCGACGGCAGCGCCGGCCGCGTCATCATCGACCCGACCCCGGAGACCCTGGCCGCCTTCCGCATCCGGCGCGACCTGCAGCGCGCCGACCGCAAGCAGCTGCACGCCCTGGTCGGCCTGCCTGCCCGCACCCGCGACGACGTCACCATCACCCTGTCGGCCAACATCGAGCTGCCGCGCGACGCCCAGGTGGCCACCGACCTGAACGCGGCCGGGGTCGGGCTGCTGCGCACCGAGTTCATGTTCATGAACCGGGACGACCTGCCGACCGAGGAGGAGCAGTACGCGACCCTGAGCGGCATGGTCGACGCCATGGCCGGCAAGGTCGTCACCATCCGCACCCTCGACCTCGGTGGCGACAAGATCGCGGCCGCGCTGGGCGGCCGCTTCGCCGAGATCGCGAATCCGGCGCTGGGCCTGCGCGCCATCCGGCTGTCGCTGAAGGAGCCGAAGCTGCTGGAGGCGCAGCTGGCCGCCATCCTGCGGGCCGGGGCGCACGGGCCGATCCGCGTCCTGCTGCCGATGATCACCACCATCGGCGAGATCCGCACCGTCAAGGCGGCGCTGGACCGGACGATGCGGCGGCTGCGGCGGCGCAAGGTGCCGGTGCCGGCCGCGATGCCGCCGCTGGGGGTGATGATCGAGGTCCCAGGCGCGGCCCTGATCGCCGACGCCCTGGCGCGCGAGGTCGACTTCTTCGCCATCGGCACCAACGACCTGGTGATGTACACGCTGGCCGCCGACCGCGGCGACGAATCCGTGGCCCATCTCTACGACCCGCTGCACACCTCGGTGCTGCGGCTGGTGCAGTTCACGGTCGAGGCCGCGCTGCGCGCCCGCATCCCGGTCAGCGTCTGCGGCGAGATCGCCGGCGATCCGCGCTTCACCGCGCTGCTGGTGGGCCTGGGCATCCGCGACCTGTCGATGGCGCCCTTGCGGCTGCTGGAGGTCAAGCGCCGGATCCTGACGCTGGACAGCGTCGCCGCCGCCCGGCGCGCCCGGATGATGCTGGACCAGACCGATTCCGGCCGCATCGCCGCGCTGCTGGACGACTTCAACGAGGGCGGCTGAAGATACCGGGCAACGGCGCCTTCGCTGGGAGGGATGCGATGTCGACCATGAACACCGAACGCGTGCTGGAGGTCCGCCACTACACGGACCGGCTGTTCTCGTTCAAGACCACGCGCGACCCGGCGTTCCGGTTCCTCAACGGCCAGTTCACCATGATCGGGCTGGAGGTCGACGGCAAGCCGCTGCTGCGCGCCTATTCCATGGCCTCGTCCAATTACGAGGACAATCTGGAGTTCTTCTCGATCAAGGTGGCGGACGGCCCGCTGACCTCGCGGCTGCAGAACATCCGGGTCGGCGACCACGTCCTGGTCGGCCGCAAGCCGGTGGGCACCCTGATCCAGGACAGCCTGCTGCCCGGCCGCACCCTGTATCTCTGCGCCACGGGGACGGGCCTGGCCCCGTTCCTGAGCGTGATCAAGGACCCCGAGGCCTATGAGCGGTACGAGAATGTGGTGCTGGTCCACGGCACCCGCTTCATCGCCGAGCAGGCCTATGACGACTTCATCACCCGGGTGCTGCCGGAGGACGAGTTCATCGGCGAGATGGTGCGGGCCAAGCTGAGATACTATCCGACCGTGACGCGCGAGCCCTATGTCCACAACGGCCGCATCACCGCGCTGCTGGAATCGGGCAAGCTGCCGGCCGATCTGGGGCTGCCGCCGCTGAACCGGGACAGCGACCGGGTGATGATCTGCGGGTCGCCGGTGTTCCTGAAGGACCTGGTCGCGATGCTGCACCAGCGCGGCTTCGAGGAAGGCGCCAACAATCGGCCCGGGCATTTTGTGGTCGAGAAGGCCTTCGTGGAGAAATAGGCTGGGGGCGCGTCGTCCGGTTGCGGCCGTAGCCGGGGCGACATCCTTGTGCAATCCCGGCGGCCCAGCATCACCCTGGAAGCCCGGCGGATGGCGCCGGGCATGGCAGGGAATCCCGCCCATGCGTGTCCGGACGCTCAAGCTGTACCACTATCCCGCCGTGCGCAGCGCCCGGGTGAAGTGGCTGCTGCACGAACTGGTCGGCGACGATTTCGAGCTGGAGGTCGTCGACCTCTATGAGGGCGAGCAGTACAGCCCCCGCTATCTCGACATCAACCCGAACCATGGCGTGCCGGCGCTCGAGATCGTCACCGAGGATGGCCGGTCCACCCGCATGCTGGAAAGCGGCGCGATGGTGGTGCTGCTGGCGGACAGCTTCCCGGAGAAGGGCCTGGCCCCCTTGCCCGACGGCTTCTCGCCGGAGCGTGCCGACTATCTGCAGGCGATCCATTTCTGCGGCGCTGCCATGGACATGATGCTGTGGCAGATCCGCATCCACGAGCACATCCTGCCCGATCGCGAGCGGGACGACCGCACCATCCAGCGCTACCGCCACAAATTTGCCGGCGAGGTCGAACCCCAGCTGAAGCGCCAACTGGAGGCCGGCGGCTTCGCCTGCGGCGGCCGCTTCTCCGCCGCCGACTGCGTCATCGGGCACGGCGTGATGTGGGCCCGGGCCTACCAGCTGTGCGGCGATCCGGTGTTCGCGGACTACATCGCGCGGCTGTCGCAGCGCCCCGCCTTCCAGAGCGCCTTCGCCGATCTGGGGGGCTTCACCCTGGCGGTGCCGCGCGATGCCCCGGTGGTCGAGCTCCTGACCGGCTGAGCGCTGCCCTCTAGACCCGCACCGCCCGGGCCGCGGCGGCGGTGGCGACCAGCAGCACTGCCACAAGGCCGAGCGCGAGCGGCAGGCCGAGATGGTCGGCGACGAAGCCGATCGCCGCCGGGCCGGCCAGGATGCCGCAATAGCCGAGCGTGGCGATGGTCGAGATCGCCAGCCCGGGGTCGGTTCCCGGCACCCGGCCGGCGGCGCTGAACAGCACCGGCACGACGTTGGCGGCGCCGACCCCGACCAGGAAGAAGCCGACCAGGCCGGCCACCGGCCAGGGCACCAGGATCGCCAGCAGGAAGCCCGCCGCCGCCAGGGCGGAGCCGAGGCGGACCACGGTCTCGCCGCCGAAGCGGCTGGTGATGCCGTCGCCGGTCAGCCGCATCACCGCCATCGCCACCGCGAAGACGGCGTAGCCGAGCCCCGCCACCGACGGGTCCTGGCCGCGAGCCTCGTGCAGGAACACCGCGCTCCAGTCCAGCACCGCGCCTTCGGCCTGGAACAGCACGAAGGTCAGCAGGCCGAGCACCAGGATCAGGCCGCGCGGCAGGCTGAGGCGCAGCCCCGCCCGGGTCCCGCCGCGCTCCGGCGGCAGCATCGACCCGGCCTGGGACAGCAGCAGCGCCAGCATCAGGCCGCTGACGATCAGGGCCGCGGACAGCGGCGCCAGGCCGAGGCCGAGCAGCAGGCTGGTGCCGCCGGCGCCGATCAGGCCGCCGACGCTGAACATGCCGTGGAAGGAGGACATCACCGGCCGGGCGCCCCGCGCCTCCACCGCCGTGGCCTGGACGTTCATCGCCACATCCATCGACCCGGTGGCGGCGCCGAACAGGAACAGCGCCAGGGCCAGCAGCGGCGCGTCCGGCGCCAGGATGATCAGCGGCAGCGACAGGCAGATCACCAGCCCGCCCAGGGTGGTGATCAGCCGGCTGCTGAAGCGGGCGGCGAGGAAGCCGGCCAGCGGCATCGCCACCATCGCCCCAGCGCCGAGGCCGAGCAGGGTGAGGCCCAGCATGCCGTCGTCGAGCCCCAGCCGGGCCTTGGCCAGCGGCACCTGCGGCGCCCAACTGGCGGTGACGGTGCCGCAGACCAGGAACATGGCGCGGGTGGCGAGGCGCGCGGCGCGCGGGTCGGCGGTCTTCCCCTCCGCTTGGGCGAGGCTGGTCATGACGGCTCCGTCAGGCGAGAAGCAAGGTGAGGCCGGCCTTGCGGTAGGCGGCCAGGATGCGGGCGTCGACCGCCCGTTCGGTGATCAGCGCATCCAGCCGGTCGACGGCCAGGATCGGGAACGGGGCGGCGGTGCCCAGCTTGTCGGCGGTGACGACCGCGGCGACCCGGCCGGCGCAAGCGGCCATGCGGCGCTTCACCAACGCCTCCTCATGGTCCATGGCGCCGAGCCCGGCCTCGAGGTCGAGGCTGCAGACCCCGAGCAGGCAGAGATCGGCGCGCAGGCCTTCGAGCGCGGCCAGCACCGAGGTGCCGACCGTCACCTGGCCGCCCTTGTCGACCCGGCCGCCGAGCAGCACCACCTCGACCGTCGGGTGCCGGGTCAGGGCCAGCGCCGCGGGCAGGTTCGGCGTCACGATGGTGGCGCGCAGGTCGGGCGGCAGCGCCTCGGCCACCGCCAGCATGGTGGTGCCGCCGTCGAGCAGCACCACCTCGCCGGGCCGGATCAGCCCCGCCGTCACCCGCCCCAGCGCCGCCTTCGCCTCCGGCCGCGATTCGGCGCGCAGGTCGAAGGACCCGGCGGCTGGGGTCAGCGGCAGCGCCCCACCATGGACGCGGCGCACCGCCCCGTTGCGGGCGAGGTCGTTGAGGTCGCGCCGGATGGTGTCCTCCGACACGCCCAGCGCAGCGCTGGCGGCGGTGGCCAGGATCTTGCCGTCGAGGGCGAGGAGGTCGAGCAGGCGGCGGCGCCGCTCGTCGGGCAACAGGATGTCGGTCATGGCGATGTCCGCATGAGGTCGGCCAATCATGCATGATCATGCACGAACACGCAACCTCGGGCAGGAAGCCTGACCATCATCGGCCCACGGCGCGGCGAAAGATCCAACATGAACTTCTGGTAATCCTGGGACTGTCGCCCCATATCCCGGCGGCTTTCAGCCAAAACGGAGACCGACGAGCCGTGCTCGAATTCCTCGCCGATCCCCAGATCTGGGCCAGCTTCCTGACTCTGGCGGTGCTTGAGATCATCCTCGGCATCGACAACATCATCTTCATCGCCATCGCCACCGAGAAGCTGCCGGAGGCGCAGCGCGCCTCGGCCCGGCGGACCGGCCTGATCCTGGCGCTGCTGCTGCGCCTGGTGTTCCTGGCGATGATCTCCTGGATCATCGGCCTCACCGCGCCGGCGTTCTCCGCCTTCGGCCTCGTGGTGTCGTGGCGCGACCTGATCCTGCTCGGCGGCGGCCTGTTCCTGCTCTACAAGGCGACGATCGAGATCCACGCCGCGATCGAGGAGAAGGAAGAGGGCCACGCCATCAAGGCGGCCAGCTTCGCCGCGATCATCGGCCAGATCATCATCCTCGACCTGGTGTTCTCGCTCGACAGCGTGATCACCGCGGTCGGCATGACCAACAACCTGCCGGTGATGTACGCCGCGGTCATCGTCGCGGTGGGCACCATGCTGTGGGCGTCCGGCCCGATCAGCGGCTTCGTCCACCGCCACCCCACGGTGAAGATGCTGGCGCTGGCCTTCCTGCTGCTGGTCGGCGTGGCCCTGATCGCCGACGGGCTGCAGTTCCACATCCCGCGCGGCTACCTGTACTTCGCCATCGCCTTCTCGCTCGGCGTCGAGGCGCTGAACCTGCTGGCCAAGCGCCGCCACGCGAAGAAGGCCGGGACGGCGAAGGACTTGGCCTGACCTGATGCCCCGCCCCTCCCTGCCACGTCGCGGGGAGGGGTGAAAATCAAACATATAAAGATGTCTTTATGCTTGTGGCGGACGGGCGCCGCTGCTACACCCTGCGCCAATTCCGCATTTGCCGCAGGAGCATCCGATGCCTGACGCCACCACCTTCACCGACTACAAGGTCAAGGATCTCAGCCTCGCCGATTGGGGCCGCAAGGAGATCGCGATCGCCGAGACCGAGATGCCCGGCCTGATGGCGCTGCGGGCGGAGTTCGGCCCGTCGCAGCCGCTGAAGGGCGCCCGCATCGTCGGCTGCCTGCACATGACCATCCAGACCGCCGTGCTGATCGAGACGCTGACGGCGCTCGGCGCCACCGTCCGCTGGTCGTCCTGCAACATCTTCTCGACCCAGGACCAGGCCGCCTCGGCCATCGCCGCCGCCGGCGTCCCGGTCTTCGCCTGGAAGGGCGAGACCGAGGAGGAGTTCTGGTGGTGCATCGAGCAGACCCTGCGCGGCCCGGGCGGCTGGACCCCGAACATGATTCTGGACGATGGCGGCGACGTCACCCAGCTCATGCACGACAAGTATCCGGAGATGCTGAACGACGTCCGCGGCCTGTCCGAGGAGACCACCACGGGCGTGCACCGCCTGTATGAGATGATGAAGAAGGGCACCCTCAAGGTCCCCGCCATCAACGTCAACGACAGCGTCACCAAGTCGAAGTTCGACAACCTCTACGGCTGCCGCGAGAGCCTCGTCGACGGCATCAAGCGCGCTACCGACGTGATGATGGCCGGCAAGGTCGCGGTCGTCGCCGGATACGGCGATGTCGGCAAGGGCTCGGCCGCCTCGCTGCGCAGCCAGGGCGCCCGGGTCATGGTCACCGAGATCGACCCGATCAACGCCCTGCAGGCGGCGATGGAAGGCTACCAGGTCCTGACCATGGACGAGGCCGCCTCGCTGGGCGACATCTTCGTCACCGCGACCGGCAATGTCGACGTGATCACGCTCGACCACATGCGGCAGATGAAGGACCGCGCCATCGTCTGCAACATCGGCCACTTCGACAGCGAGATCGAGATCGAGGGCCTGCGCAACTACAAGTGGGAAGAGGTCAAGCCGCAGGTCGACGAGGTCATCTTCCCGGACGGCAAGCGCCTGATCGTCCTGGCCCAGGGCCGGCTGGTCAACCTCGGCTGCGGCACCGGCCACCCGAGCTTCGTGATGTCAGCCAGTTTCACCAACCAGGTGCTGGCCCAGATCGAGCTGTGGCAGAACCATGCCAATTACGAGCGCAAGGTCTACGTCCTGCCGAAGCACCTCGACGAGAAGGTCGCGGCGCTGCACCTGGAGAAGATCGGCGCCAAGCTGACCACGCTGACGCCGAAGCAGGCCGCCTATATCGGCGTGCCGAGCGAGGGCCCGTACAAGCCGGACCACTACCGCTACTGATCCCGGCCCGTCAGGTCCGGAACCGACCCAGCCCCCGCCTCCGGCGGGGGCTTTTTCTTGCCCGGTCAAAATCAGCATATCCAGATATGCAATATCGCGGATTTATCTTTTTTATGCCCAAATAAAGCCGTCAACGCAATCTAACGTCCCTTTCGGACGCGGGCGCTGATATTTAATTCCTATTCGTTGGGGGACTTCATGACCACATTCACAGGCACGAGCGGCGACGACATCCTGCCGCCGTTCAATTCCAACAACTCCGGCGACGACATCTTCCAGGGCCTGGCCGGGAACGATCAGGTCGACGCCGGCGGCGGCAACGACCTGGTCTATGGCGGCGACGGGGACGACTATGTCCAGGGCGGCGGCGACGATGACACCGTCTATGGCGGGGCCGGGACCGACTACATGGATGGCGGTGGCGGCGACGACTATCTCGACGGCGGCACCGGCAATGACACCATGGTCGGCAATTTCGGCGACGACACCTACATCGTCGATTCCGCTGCCGACGTCATCACCGAGTACACGGCCACCGACGGCGTCGACACGGTCTATTCCAGCGTCACCTACACGATGCCGCATTTCGTCGACCGCCTGATCCTGACCGGCAGCGCCGCCATCAACGCCACCGGGACCGCCGATGCCGACACCCTGGTCGGCAACACCGGCGACAACATCCTGATCGGGCTGGCCGGCACGGACTTCCTGTCCGGCGGCGACGGCAACGACAGGCTCTTCGGCGGGGCCGGCCCGGACACGCTGGACGGCGGCAACGGCTTGGATGCCGCCTATTACAGCGACAGCACGGTCGGCGTCACCGTCAGCCTCGCCTCCGGCATCGGGCTCGGCGGCTCCGCCCAGCACGACACGCTGATCAACATCGAAAACCTGTCCGGGTCGGGCTACGCCGACGCGCTGACCGGCAGCAACGGCGCCAACGTCCTGCGCGGCAACGGCGGAAATGACGTGCTGCTGGGCAATGGCGGCCAGGACATCATCGGCGGCGACGCCGGGGCGGACAAATTCCTCTACGCCGCCACGACCGACAGCGCGGTCGGCGCGACTGCGGACCGCATCCTGGACTTCACCTCGTCCCAGGGCGACAAGATCGACCTGCACCTGATCGACGCCAAGACCACGGTGGCGGGCGACCAAGCCTTCACCTTCATCACCGGCGCCTTCACCGGTGTGGCGGGCCAGTTGCACGCCATCGTCTCCGGCGCCGACACGCTGGTCGAAGGCGACGTCAACGGCGACGGGACGGCAGATTTCCAGATCAAGCTGTCCGGCCTGCCGACCCTGGTCGCCGGGGATTTCATCCTCTGACCTGCCATCCCTGACTCAGGGAGCTATTCCGTCGGGATACCGTCGAAATCAGCCTCGACCCGGTCGCCGGGTCGAGGCTGAGCCGATCGCGGTCTTGTCGGCCACGACCGCCGGCGAGAGCGGCTCGGCGCCGAAGCAGCCATGCATGCAGACGAATATCTCGGATTCTTCGCGTTTGTGCCCAAATAAAGCCGCCAATACAAACTAACTTCCGCTTCGGAAACGGGGGCCGATATTTAATTCCTAATTGCTGAGGGACTTCATGACCACATTCACAGGCACCAACGGCGACGACATGCTGCCGACCGGCAGCGACCCCAATGGTGGCGACGATATCTTCTTCGGCCTCGACGGCAACGATGACCTCAACATGGGCATCGGCAACGACCAGGGCTTCGGCGGCAACGGCAACGACCATATCGACGGCGGTGGCGGCGACGACTATCTCGATGGCGGCGCCGGCGACGACAACATGGTCGGCAATTTCGGCGACGACACCTACATCGTCGACTCCATCGGCGACACGGTCACCGAATTCTCGGCCACCGACGGCATCGACACGATCTATTCCAGCGTCACCTACACGATGCCGCACTTCGTCGACCGCCTGATCCTGACCGGCAGCGCCGCCATCAACGCCACCGGAACCGCCGATGCCGACACCCTGGTCGGCAACACCGGCGACAACATCCTGACCGGGCTGGCCGGCACGGACTTCCTGTCCGGCGGCGACGGCAACGACAGGCTGTTCGGGGGCCTCGGGCCGGACGTGCTGGACGGCGGCAACGGCTCGGATGCCGTCTACTACATCGACAGCACGGTCGGCGTCACCGTCAGCCTGGTCTCCGGCGCCGGCATCGGCGGCACCGCCCAGGGCGATTCGCTGATCAACATCGAAAGCCTGTCGGGATCGTCCTTCGCCGACACGCTGACCGGCAACAGCGGCGCCAACATCCTGCGCGGCAATGGCGGAAATGACGTGCTGCAGGGCAATGGCGGCCAGGACGTCATCGGCGGCGACGCCGGGGCGGACAGGTTCGTCTACGCCGCGATCACCGACAGCGCGGTAGG
This sequence comes from Inquilinus sp. 2KB_23, assembly GCF_052115705.1. Classification (NCBI taxonomy): domain Bacteria; kingdom Pseudomonadati; phylum Pseudomonadota; class Alphaproteobacteria; order Rhodospirillales; family Rhodospirillaceae; genus Inquilinus; species Inquilinus sp. 2KB_23. Next base: position 108,278 of record NZ_JBFRHF010000027.1, read on the forward strand.
CGTGAATGCGGACCGCATTCTGGACTTCAGCTCGTCCCAGGGCGACAAGATCGACCTGCATCTGATCGACGCCAACACCACCGTGGCGGGCGACCAGGCCTTCACCTTCATCGCCGGCGCCTTCACCCATGTGGCGGGCCAGCTGCACGCCATCGGCTCCGGCGCCGACACGCTGGTCGAGGGCGACGTCAACGGCGACGGGACGGCGGACTTCCAGATCAAGCTGTCCGGCCTGCCGACCCTGGTTGCCGGTGACTTCATCCTCTGACGATCTGACGGCTATTCCGTCGGGATGCCGTCGAAATCGGTCTCGACCGTCAGGTCGTTCTGGTCGGCGCAGGTGAAGCGCGCCGACCCGGCGACCGGGTCGAGGCTGGTCAGCGTCAACGTCCCGCTAGCCTGCTGGTCGCAGCCGTCGAGCGAATCGCTGCCGGCCTCGAGGCTGAAGGAGACGCCGTAGCCGGTCGCGGTCTTGTCGGCCGCGACCGCCTGCGAGAACGGCTTGAGATCATGGGCGCCGAGGCTGGCGTCCTTCGGCAGCGCGACGACCACGGCACCGACCGGCATCTTCTGCTTGGTGCCGTGGACGTCGCGGTCCTGCTCCAGATACAGCAGCAGCAGGCGGCTGCCCGCGGCCTGCTTCTTGGCGGTGCCCGTGCCGGTGATGGTGGCGTTGACCGGCGCCCCGACCACGGTGCTGACCCGGCCGGGCCCGGGCTCGCCGCCCGGCTCGGACGGCACCACCTGGCCGGCGTCGACCGGCACCGCGTCGAAGGTCAGCGACAGCGTCGCCTCCGTCGAATCGCGGCAGGTGAAGTTCAGCGTGCCCGCGAAGGGCCCGGCCGCGGTCAGTTCCACCTTGCCCTGGGTGACCAGACGGCAATCGCGCACCCGCGACCCGTCCGACCCCATGGCCACATACAGCGCGCCGGCGGATTTGCCTTCCTTGTCGCGCCGCGCCGTGTCGTAGCTGCCGACGGCCAGGCTGCCCGGCGCCGCATCGGCCGGCAGCAGCAGCTGGATCTGCCGGGTGCGGATCACGCCTTCACCGGTCGAGGTCAGGCCGAGCACGAACCGCCCGCGATCATCCTTCACCGCCGCCGCGAATCCCTCGATCGCCGAGGTCTCGCCGCCCGGCCCTTCGACGGTGCCGCGAAAGGTGCCGAGGGTCTGGTTGTCCGCCGCCGCCGCGGGCAGGGCCGGGGCCAGGAGCAGCAGGGCGAGGGCGAGGCGACGCAGCATGGGCGCATTTCCGGTGGTGACGCCGCACCCTACACGCTGCGGCACCGCCGCGCCTCCCCGCCATCGCGTCGCAGGATCGTCAGGCCGCCGCCAGATGCGCCTCCAGCGCCGCCAGCGCCGACGGCGTCTTGGTCCGGCCGAAGCCGATGCGGAAACGGTCTGCCGGCACCGGGCCGAGGGTGGAGCGGTAGACCGAGGCCGGCAGCAGCAGCACGCCGGAGCGTTCGACCACATCGGCGGTGAAGGCCTCCACCCCCTCCGCCCCGCGGTAGCGCGGATAGGCGATGCAGCCGGCCGCCGGCGCCTGCCATTCGAAGCGGTCGGCATGGCGGGCGAAGAACGCCTCCAGCAACGGCAGGTTGGCGGCGATCAGGGCTTGGTTGCGGGCCAGGATGCGGTCGCGCGCGCCGAGGGCGATGACGCCCAGCGCCTCGCTCGGCGCCGGGCTGCAGATGGTGGTGTAGTCCTTCAGCCGCTCAATCCGGCGCAGCAGGTCGCGGTCGCGGCAGGCCAGCCAGCCGAGGCGCAGCCCGGGCAGGCCGTAGGCCTTGGACAGCACCCCGATCGACAGCCCGCGCTCATAGGCCTCGGCGATCGCCGGCAGCCGGTCCTCCGGCCGCCGCTCCAGCCCGCGATAGACCTCGTCCGACAGGATCCAGATGCCGCGCGACCGGGCGATGTCGACCACCGCATCGAACACCGCACGGGTCGGCAGGTATCCGGTCGGGTTGTGCGGTAGGTTCAGCAGGATGGCCCTGGTGTTCGGCCGCAGCGATGCGGCCAGCCGGTCGGGGTCCAGTGCCCAGCCGCCCGCGGCGTCGGGGGCCGGCTCCAGCAGCACGCCGGTGACGGCGCAGAGGCTGGCGGTCACCGATTCGAGCGACTGGTAGGTCGGGGTCAGGACGACCGCATGGTCGTCGGGGCCGAGCAGCGCCTGCAGCGCCAGGAAGATCCCCTCCTCCGCCCCGACCGTGACCAGCACGTCGTCGGCCGTGAGTCCGCCCTGGGGGCCGTCATAGGTGCCCGCGATCGCCGCCCGCAGCGCCGGGGCGCCGCGGGTTTCGGTGTAGCCGAGCCACAGCTGGTCCCAGGCCTCGCGCTGATCCGGCGTCGCCAGGGCCAGCAGCTCGCCCAGCGTCATCGACTGCATGTCGGAGGGGCAGAGGTGGTGCCTGGCGGTGAACTCCCAGCGGGCGAAATAGCTTTCCAGGGCGAATTCGGGCAGGCGGCGCATCGTGATGTCCTCAGGCGGCGAGTCTTGACCGCGCAGCGGCGCGGTCGGCGTAGAGGGTGGCGCGGGAGATGCCGAGCTGGCTGGCGACATAGGCCGCGGCGTGGCGCATCTCCAGCAGGCCTTCGGCGTCGATCGCGGCGACCAGGGCGACCCGCCCGGCGCGGTCCAGCCGGTCGGCGGACAGGCCGGCGGCGGCCAGCCGGTCGCGCAGGATCAGGTTGACCGCCTCGCGCCAGTCGCGCCGGAACAGCGCCTCCGGCCGCGGCGCCACCGGCGGGAACAGCCCGGCCAGCAGCCGCGCCGCGGCGTCGAACCGGCCGAGGCCGAGATTGACGCACAGCAGCCCGGCCGGGCGCCCATCCTCGCCCGGCAGCACGGCGCTGACCGAGCGGATGCGGTCGCCGGACGGCCCGGCCTTCTCATAGGGGCCGAGCACCGCCTTGCCGGGCGCCAGGTCCCCGGCTTCCAGGTCGAGCAGCGACGCGTCCCCGACCCGGCGGCGGGACAGCGGGTTGACGATCTGCGCGATCCGGTCGGTGGCGAGGTCGTGGACCACCACCTCCGCCTCCGGGCCGAGCAGCGCCGCGATCGCCTCGGCGACCGTCTCGTAGCGCGAATGCCAGTTCATACAAACTGTCTAGATCAGATGGTTCGTATGAGTCCAGATCCGCGATTGACTCCGCCACACCGGCCGGATTGATCGGGACAATGTTCGAATTGTCTCGATTTTGGAGTCGGGCCAAGTTGGGGCCATGACTCCCGAACTGCTCTCGTCCTTCGTCTTGTTCGCCTTCGTCACCTCGATCACGCCGGGGCCGAACAACATCATGCTGACCGCCTCGGGCCTCAGCTTCGGCTTCCGCCGCACCGTGCCGCACATGGTCGGCATCGCCACCGGCTTCACCGTGATGGTGGCGGCGGTGGGCTTGGGCCTCGGCGCCGCCTTCGCCGCCTGGCCGCTGCTGTACCAGCTGCTGAAATACGGCGGCGCCGCGTATCTGCTGTATCTCGCCTGGAAGATCGCGCGGTCCGGGCCGCTCTCCGGCGGCAGCGAATCTGGCCGGCCGATGACCTTCCTCGAGGCCGCGGCGTTCCAATGGGTCAACCCCAAGGCCTGGGTGATGGCGGTCGGCGCCATCGCCACCTACACGCCGCAGGCCGGCTTCCTGGGCAATTTGGCGATCGTCACCGTGGTGTTCGGCCTGGTGAACCTGCCCAGCGTCGGCTGCTGGGCGCTGTTCGGCACGGCGCTGCGGCGGGTGCTGCACGCCCCCGCCGCGGTCCGCGCCTTCAATCTCGGCATGGCGCTGCTGCTGGTCGCCTCGCTGTACCCGATCGCGGCGGACCTGCTGGGGTAAGGTCGGCCGGGATCGAGCACACCTCCCCTCATTGTCGTCTTCGGGTCAAGCCCGGCAATGACACAAGAGGGAAGGGTCGCTTGTGCCTCAAACCCCCGGCACGCCGGCGGTCGTCGAATATTCGAAGTGCAGCACCTCGCCGGGGCGGACGAGGGGGTAGATCGCATGGGCGGCCGAGGCCGCCTCGGCGAAGCCGGTCAGGATCAGCTTCAGCTTGTGCGGATAAGTGGCGATGTCGCCGACCGCGAAGATCCCCGGCGCGCTGGTCGCCGCCGTCGCCTGGTCGATGGCGATGTGGTGCTTGTCCAGCGCCAACCCCCAATTCGCGATCGGCCCCAGATTCATCGACAGGCCGAAGAACGGCAGCAGCACGTCGGCCTCCAGCCGCCGCACCTCGCCCTCCAGCGTCGCCACGGTGACGGCCGAGAGCTGCCCGCCCGCGCCCTCCAGCCCGTGCAGCTGGTAGGGGGTGACCAGCTCGACCTTCCCGGCCTCGGCCAGGGCGTGCAGCCGGGCGACGCTGTCCGGCGCGCCGCGGAACTTGTCGCGCCGGTGCACCACCAGCACCTGGGCCGCGACATCGGCCAGCAGGATCGACCAGTCGAGCGCGCTGTCGCCGCCGCCGGCCACCACCACCCGCTTGCCCCGCAGCGCCTCCTTGCGGGTCACCATGTAGAACACCGAGCGGTTCTCGAAATCCTCGATCCCGGCCAGCGGCGGCCGGTTCGGCCCGAAGGCGCCGACCCCGGCGGCGACGATCACCGCCGCGGCATCGATGGTGGTGCCGGCGCCGGTGCCGACCAGCCAGCGCCCGTCCGGCTGCCGCGCCAGGGTCTCGACCTGCTGGCCGAGATGATAGGTCGGGGCGAAGGGCTCCGCCTGCTCCCCCAGCCGGTCGATCAGCTGCGCCGCCTCGATTCGGGGATGGCCGGGGATGTCGTAGATCGGCTTTTCCGGATACAGCGCGGCGCATTGCCCGCCGGGTTCGCCCAGCGCGTCGATGACATGGCACCTCATCTTCAGCATGCCGCATTCGAACACGGCGAACAGCCCGACCGGGCCGGCCCCGATGATGGCGACGTCGGTGCGATGCGGGGTGGACATGGCGGCATCCCTCAGCCTTTGAGACCCGGATGTGGTAGCCGGTTCCGCGTCGGCGCGCATCATCGCGATAGGCCGCATGCCCCGGGCGTGACTGCGCAGGCGGGCTGTGCGAACAATCGGACGATGGACCGCTTCACCCTCGACCTGCCCGACGAAGCCGCGACCGCAGCCCTGGCTGCCCGCCTCGCGCCGCGGCTGCGCCCGGGCGACATCGTCCTGCTCTCGGGCGATCTCGGCGCCGGCAAATCCTTCTTCGCCCGGGCGCTGATCCGCGCCGCCACCGGCGAGCCGGAGCTGGAGGTGCCGAGCCCGACCTTCACCCTGGTCCAGTCCTACGACCTGCCGGCGGGCGAGCTGTGGCATTTCGACCTGTACCGGCTGGGCGCCCCCGAGGAGGTGCTGGAACTGGGCTGGGACGAGGCGCGGCAGGGCATCTGCCTGGTGGAATGGCCCGACCGGCTGGGCGGCCTGATCCCGCCCGACCGGCTGAAGATCGAGCTGGCCCATGCCGCCGCGCCGGGCCGCGAGGACGGTCGCACCGCGGCGGTGATCGGGCTGGGCGGCCGCGGCGCCGCTTTGGCCCGGGCGCTGCGCGAGGCGCCGTGACCGGGCGCATCCTCACCATCCCGGCCGGCCAGGGCGTCGCCGACGCGCTGGCCCGGGGTCTCTTGGCCCTGGCCGGCGGCGACCCGCTGGCGCTGGGCGCCATGACCGTGCTGCTGCCGACCCGGCGGGCCGGCGCCACGCTGCGCGACGCCTTCCTGCGCGCCGGCGAGGGCACCCCGCTGCTGCTGCCCCGGCTGATGCCGATCGGCGACATCGATGCCGACGCCCTGAGCCTGGCCGCCATCGGCGAGACTCCGGCGGTGGCCGAGGCACTGGCCCTGCCGCCGGCGATCGCGCCGCAGCGCCGCCAGATCCTGCTGGCCCGGCTGGTCCTGGCCCGGCAGGAGCAGGGCATCGGCGCCGACCAGGCGATGCACCTGGCCGCCGCCTTGGCCCGGCTGATCGACGAGGTCCAGGCCGAGGGCTTGGGCTTCGACCGGTTGGCCGGGCTGGTGCCGGAGGAGCTGGCCGAGCATTGGCAGGAGACGCTGCGCTTCCTGGAGATCGTCACCACGGTCTGGCCCGGCGTGCTGCGCGACCTGGACGCCCTGGATCCCGCCGACTGGCGCGCCCGGCTGACCCTGGCCCAGGCGGCGGCATGGACCGCGGCACCGCCGCCCGGGCCGGTGATATCAGCCGGGCTGATCGGCACCAACCCGTCGGACATCGCGCTGCTGCGCGCGGTGGCGGCGCTGCCGCAGGGCGCCGTGGTGCTGCCCGGCCTGGACCGTGGCATGGATGAGGACACCTGGGCCCAGATCGATGACAGCCACCCGCAGCAGCCGCTGAAGCTGCTGCTGGAGGGCCTGGGCATCGACCGTGCCGAGGTCGCCGACTGGCCCGATGGGTCTTCCCTCGCCGGCCCGGACCGCAGCGCGCTGCTGCGCGAGGTGATGCGCCCGGCCGCCACCACCGACGCCTGGCGGAACCCGGCCGGGCTGGCGGCCACGGCGCTGGACGGCCTGTCCCGGATCGACTGCGCCACGGCGCAGGAGGAGGCTGGGGTGATCGCCCTGCTGCTGCGCGAGGCGCTGGAGACACCGGGCCGCACCGCCGCGCTGGTGACGCCCGACCGGGCGCTGGCCCGCCGGGTGGCGGCGCAGCTGGGGCGCTGGCAGGTGGCGGTCGACGACAGCGCCGGCCGGCCGCTGGCCGACACCCCGGTCGGGGCCTATCTGCGCCTGGTCGGCGACATCGCCTTCCGCGACGCCTCGCCGCTGGCGCTGCTGGCCCTGCTGAAGCATCCGCTGGCGGCGGGGGGCGAGGCCGTCGGCACCTTCCGCGAGACCCTGCGCCGGCTGGAGCGCGCGGTGCTGCGCGGCCCGTCGCCCGAGTCCGGCACCGCCGGGCTGGCCGCGGCGCTGGCGGCGAGCGAGGCGGCCGATGCCCTGGGTCCCTGGCTGGACCGCGTCACCGCCATCCTGTCGCCCTTCGTCGCCGCGGTCCGGGCCGACGGCCAATCCCCGGTCGAGCTGCTGCGCCTGCACGTCGCCTGCGCCGAATCGCTGGCGGCGACCGACGCCGAGCCCGGCCCCGCCCGGCTGTGGCGCGCCGAGGACGGCGAGGCGGCGCAGGCGCTGGTCGATGAGCTGCTGACCGGCTTCGACGGCTTCCCGGCCATCCCGGGCCAGGACTGGCCCGGCCTGTTCGAGGCGATGATGGACGGCGCCGTGGTCCGACCACGCTGGGGCCGCCACCCCCGGCTGGCGATCCTAGGCCCGGTCGAGGCCCGGATGGCGCGGTTCGACCGCATCGTGCTGGGGGGGCTGAACGAGGGCAGCTGGCCGGCCGCGCCCGCCGCCGACCCCTGGATGTCGCGGCCGATGCGGCAGAAATTCGGCCTGCCGGCGCCGGAGCGGCGGATCGGCCTGGCCGCCAACGACTTCGCCCAGGCCGCCGCGGGGGCCGAGGTGGTGCTGACCCGGGCGGAGAAGGTGGACGGCACGCCGACGGTGCCGTCGCGCTGGCTGCTGCGGCTGCAGGCGGTGCTGGACGGCGCCGGCCTAGCCCTGGCCCCGCCGGCGCGGGACTGGCGCGCCTTGGCCCGGCGGATCGACCAGCCGGACGCGGTGCGCCCGGTGGCGCCGCCGGCGCCGCGGCCGCCGGTCGCCGCCCGGCCCCGCCGCCTGTCGGTGACCCAGATCGCCACCTGGATGCAGGACCCCTACGCCATCTACGCCCGGCAGGTGCTGCAGCTGAAGCCGCTGGACCCGATCGAGGCCGAGCCGGGGGCGGCCGAGCGCGGCACCGCGATCCACGACGCGCTGGCCGCCTTCCTGCAGGCCTGGCCCGAGGCGCTGCCGCCCGACGCGCTGGACCGGCTGCTGGCGCTGGGCCGCCTCGAATTCGCCCGGCTGCCGCCGGGGCCGGACATCCGCACCTTCTGGTGGCCGCGCTTCGCCCGCATCGCCGGCTGGTTCCTGGAGGCCGAGGCGCGGCTGCGCGCCGCCGGCCGCCGCGCCATCCTGACCGAGCAGAAGGGCGTGGTGACGCTGCCGGCCCCGGCCGGGCCCTTCACCCTGAGCGGCCAGGCCGACCGCATCGACCGGGGCCCGGACGGGCTGGTGGTGGTCGACTACAAGACCGGCACGGTGCCGTCGAACGAGCAGATCCTGGCCGGCCACCAGCCGCAGCTGCCGCTGGAGGCGATGATGATCCGCGCCGGCGGCTTCACCGGCGTGCCGGCGGACCTCGTCCTTGCCGGGCTGGAGCATTGGCGCCTGTCCGGCGGCGCCGTGCCGGGCGAGATCAAGCCGGTGAAGCCGGCGGAGGGCGACCTGGCCGCCCTGGCCGAGCAGGCGCTGGCCGGGCTGCTGGGCCTGATCGCCCGCTTCGACCTGCCCGAGACGCCTTACCTGTCGCAGCCGCGCGGCGTGGCGCCCCGATTCTCCGACTACGCCCATCTCGCCCGGGTCAAGGAATGGTCGGCGGGGGGCGAGGGATGACCCTGATCCGCCCCGATCCCACCGCGACCCAGCGGCGTGCCTCGGACCCCGGCAGCTCGGTCTGGGTCGGCGCCTCGGCCGGCACCGGCAAGACCAAGGTGCTGACCGACCGGGTGCTGCGGCTGATGCTGGCCGACACCCCGCCCGACCGCATCCTGTGCATCACCTTCACCCGCGCCGCCGCGGCGGAGATGGCCAACCGCATCGCCGTCACCCTGGCGGGCTGGGCCACGATGCCGGACGCCGAGCTGCAGCTGAAGCTGGCTGACCTGATGGGCGCGCCGCCCGACACCGCCACCCAGACCGCGGCGCGGCGGCTGTTCGCGCAGGTGCTGGACGTGCCCGGCGGGATGCGGATCCAGACCGTACACAGCTTCTGCCAGTCGCTGCTGCGCCGCTTCCCGGTCGAGGCCGGGCTGCCGCCGCAATTCGAGCTGATCGACGACCGCAGCGCCGCCGAGATGCTGGAGCGGGTGCGCCGCCAGGTGCTGGAGGATCCGGACCTGGGCTGGGCGGTCGACCGGGTGGCCGGCGCGGTCGGCGCCGACGAGTTCGGCGACATGGTGCGGGCGCTGGTGTCCGAGCGCGGCCTGCTGACCCGGCTGCTGGACGAGCAGGGCGGGCTGGACGCCCTGGTCGGCGCCATCCGCCATCACCTCGACCTGCCCGATGGCGCCACAGCCGACGGGTTGCTGCAGGAGGCCTGCGCCGATTCGGCCCTCGACTGCACAGCACTGCGCGCCGCCGCCTATGCCCTGCTGGACAGCGACAAGAAGACCGACCAGGACCGCGGCACCGCCATCGCCAACTGGCTGGAGGCCCCCGAGGGCCGGGCCGCCGGGTGGGGCGACTATCTCCGCGGGTTCCTGACCAAGGAGGGCACGGTCTACAAGACGCTCGCCACCCGGGCCGTCGCCGCGGTTCCCGGCGTGCTCGACGCGCTGCAGGCCGAGGCCGATCGCATCCTGGCCCTGACCGAGCGGCTGCGCGCCGCCGAGACCGCCGACAACACCGCCGCCCTGCTGGCCCTGGGCGCCGCCCTGATCGCCCGCTACCGGGCGGAGAAGGACCGCCGCGCCCTGCTGGACTATGACGACCTGATCCTGCAGGCGGCGGCGCTGCTGGAGCGGCCGGGCAAGTCGGCCTGGGTGCTGTACAAGCTGGATGGCGGCATCGACCATGTGCTGATCGACGAGGCGCAGGACACCAACCCGGAGCAGTGGCGCGTGGTCGCCGCCCTGACCGAGGAGTTCTTCGCCGGCCTCGGCGCCCGCGCCGACATCGCCCGCACCGTCTTCGTGGTCGGCGACGAGAAGCAGTCGATCTTCAGCTTCCAGGGCGCCGACCCGGCCGAATTCGCCCGCATGCGCGCCGTGTTCGACCGCCGCATCCACGCCGCCGAGCGGCCCTTCGAGATCGTGCCGCTGGAGACCTCGTTCCGCTCGGTCTCGACTGTGCTGGCCATGGTCGACGCCGTGTTCGCCGGCGGCCCGGCGCTGGACGGCGTGGCGCCCGAGCCGCCGCACCACTTCGTGTCCGAACGCCGCAAGCTGGATGGCGGGCTGGTCGAGCTGTGGCCGCTGCTGGGCCCGAGCGAGAGCGACGAGCGCCCGGCCTGGGAGCCGCCGACCGAGCAACGAGGGATCAGCGACCCCGGCGCCCGGCTGGCCCGGCTGATCGCCGAGCGCATCTCCGGCTGGCTGCGCGACGGCGCCCTGCTGGAATCGAAGGGCCGGCCGATCCGCCCCGGCGACATCCTGGTGCTGGTGCGCACCCGCAACCGCTTCTTCGTCGAGCTGATGCGGGCGCTGAAGGCGGCGGGCGTGCCGGTCGGCGGCATGGACCGCATGGTGCTGACCGAGCAGCTGGCGGTGATGGACCTGATGGCCCTGGCCCGCTTCCTGCTGCTGCCGGAGGACGACCTGTCGCTGGCCGAACTGCTGAAGGGCCCGCTGGTCGGCTTCGACGACATCAGGCTGTTCGCGGTGGCCCATGGCCGCCCCGGCACGCTGTGGGCCGCGGTGATCGCGTCGCGCGACCCGGTGGTGATGGCGGCGCGGCAATGGCTGTCGGAGCTGTTCTCCCAGGTCGACTACCAGGCGCCGTTCGAGCTGTTCTCGGCCGTGCTGGCCCGCCCTTGCCCCGGCGACGCCCTGTCCGGCCGCCGCGCCATGCTGGGCCGGCTGGGCGCCGAGGCCGAGGACCCGCTGGACGAGCTGCTGTCGCTGGCCCTGGGATTCGAGCGCCAGCTGCCGCCGTCGTTGCAGCGCTTCCTGCACTGGCTGGAGACCGGCGAGACCGAGGTCAAGCGCGAGCAGGAGCAGGGCGACGCCCAGGTGCGGATCATGACCGCCCACGGCTCCAAGGGGCTGCAGGCGCCGATCGTGATCCTGCCCGACACCGTCGGCATGCCGCGCGGCACCGCCCGGGCCGGCGAGAAGATCCTGTGGCCGGACGAGGGCCTGCCGGTGCCGCTGTGGGCGCCGCGCGCCGCGTCGCGCCCGCCGGCCTATCGCGAGGCGCTGGAGCGGGCCGAGCGCCGCCGCGACCAGGAGTACCGCCGCCTGCTCTACGTCGCCCTGACCCGGGCCGAGGACCGGCTGTATGTCTGCGGCCACTACGCCACCGAGCGCGGCAAGCCGGCCGAGGGCTGCTGGTACCATCTGTGCCGCGACGGGCTCGCCGGGCTGGCGGAGACGATGGCGCTGGCGGTCGACGGCATCGAGGGCGAAGGCTTGCGGCTGCACCGGCCCCAGGCCGACCGGCCGGCCGGGCCGGATGCGGTGGCGCCGGCCGCCATCGCCGCCGCGCCGCCGCCGGACTGGCTGCACCGCCCGGCGC